>NZ_JAPPTE010000004.1:0-335701 GCF_026719375.1 Citrobacter sp. W9
GAATTAAACTTCGTAATGAATTACGTGTTCACTCAGAGACTTGGTATTCATTTTTCGTCTTGCGACGTTAAGAATCCGTATCCTCGAGTGCCCACACAGATTGTCTGATAAATTGTTAAAGAGCAGTTGCGACGCGCTTTGGCGCTCTGTCGCGAGGTGGCGTATATTACGCTTTCCTCTTTCAGAGTCAACCCTCATTTTCAGGTTTTTCTCTTCAACCGACCGGGCTGTTTGTGTGAAGTGATTCACATCCGCCGTGTCGATGGAGGCGCATTATAGGGAGTCGACTCAGGAAGACAAGCGGAAAAATGCATTTTTGTTCCAACCGCTCACCTTTTATCCACAACGCTTACTTTTGCTGCTTTTTTATCGCCTTTGGCAAGTCTGCCAGACTATTTATAACCAAATCTGCCGCATTTTCTGCTTCCGGCGTGACGGGTTTGCCCGTGCGCACCAGTACCTTGGTTCCAACATTCGCCGCTGCTGCCGCCTGCATATCTTCTATTTTGTCGCCTACCATATAAGAAGCAGCCATATCGATGTGCAGGAAGTCGCGAGCGGAGATCAACATCCCGGGATGCGGCTTACGGCAATCGCAGACCTGACGATACTCTTCTACGGTACCCTGCGGGTGGTGCGGGCAATAGTAGATACCATCCAGATCAACGTCGCGATCGGCCAGCGACCAGTCCATCCATTCGGTCAACGTTTCAAACTGTGCCTCGGTAAATTTACCGCGCGCGATACCAGACTGGTTCGTCACCACAATTAGCGCGTAACCCATATTTTTAAGTTCACGCATGGCATCAATAACGCCGTCGATAAACTCGAACTCATCAATCTCATGTACGTAACCGTGGTCCACATTAATGGTGCCGTCACGGTCGAGAAAAATTGCGGGTACAGACTTTGCCACCTTTTATAGCTCCTGAATAAGGCATGTGGCTCTAGTATCGCATGTTTCGGCGGGCAAGAAAGTGCTCATCGTGCAAAGCTAGATTGATTTAGACGTCTGGATGCCTTAACATCCATCTTGTTGACGGCTTCGACCGTCCCAGACAGACGAAAATGCCACGGCTAACTTAATTACGATAATAAATAACCAATGATTAAACTTTCGAATATCACCAAAGTGTTCCAGCAGGGGACTCGTACCATTCAGGCGCTAAATAATGTCAGCCTGCATGTTCCCGCGGGGCAGATTTATGGCGTCATTGGCGCCTCCGGTGCTGGTAAAAGTACGCTTATCCGCTGCGTTAACTTACTTGAACGTCCAACCGAAGGCAGCGTTCAGGTCGGCGGTCAGGAGCTGACAACGCTTTCAGAGTCCGAGTTGACCAAAGCTCGCCGTCAAATCGGCATGATTTTCCAACACTTTAACCTGCTCTCTTCCCGTACCGTGTTTGGCAACGTTGCGCTGCCGCTGGAACTGGATAACACGCCAAAGGAAGAGATCAAACGCCGTGTAACAGAACTGCTGGATTTAGTTGGCCTTGGCGACAAGCACGATAGCTATCCGGCCAACCTTTCCGGTGGACAAAAACAGCGAGTGGCGATCGCCCGTGCGCTGGCAAGTAATCCCAAAGTGTTGCTCTGCGATGAAGCCACCAGCGCACTCGACCCGGCAACCACGCGTTCGATTCTGGAACTGCTGAAAGACATTAACCGTCGTCTGGGTCTCACCATTCTGCTAATTACCCATGAGATGGACGTTGTAAAACGCATTTGTGACTGCGTGGCGGTCATCAGCAATGGTGAACTGATTGAACAGGACACCGTCAGCGAAGTCTTCTCTCACCCGAAAACGCCGCTGGCACAGAAGTTTATCCAGTCCACTCTACATCTGGATATCCCGGAAGATTATCTGGAACGTTTAAAAGCAGAGCCGCAAGCCGACAGCGTGCCAATGCTGCGCATGGAGTTCACCGGTCATTCGGTCGATGCGCCATTACTCTCTGAGACGGCCCGTCGCTTTAATGTGAATAACAACATTATTAGCGCGCAGATGGATTATGCCGGCGGCGTGAAGTTCGGCATTATGCTGACGGAAATGCACGGCACACAGGAAGATACACAAGCAGCCATTAACTGGCTGCAGGAACACCATGTAAAAGTAGAGGTACTGGGTTATGTCTGAGCCGATGATGTGGCTGCTGGTTCGCGGCGTATGGGAAACGCTGGCAATGACCTTTGTGTCCGGTTTTTTTGGTTTTGTCATTGGCCTGCCGGTTGGCGTATTGCTGTACGTTACGCGTCCTGGGCAAATTATTGAGAACGCTAAGCTTTACCGTACGCTCTCTGCGCTGGTAAATATTTTCCGTTCCATCCCATTCATTATTTTGCTGGTGTGGATGATTCCATTCACCCGCATGATTGTGGGTACCTCTATTGGGCTGCAGGCCGCTATCGTCCCGCTGACCGTCGGCGCCGCGCCGTTTATCGCCCGTATGGTGGAAAACGCGCTGCTGGAAATCCCGACCGGGCTGATTGAAGCCTCCCGTGCGATGGGCGCCACGCCGTTGCAGATTGTACGTAAGGTATTGCTGCCAGAAGCGCTGCCGGGTCTGGTCAATGCCGCTACCATCACGCTCATCACGTTGGTTGGCTATTCCGCGATGGGCGGTGCCGTCGGCGCAGGTGGTCTGGGACAGATTGGTTACCAGTACGGTTATATTGGCTACAACGCTACCGTGATGAATACAGTACTGGTATTGCTCGTCGTTCTGGTTTATTTAATTCAGTTATCCGGC
Source organism: Citrobacter sp. W9 (assembly GCF_026719375.1). Taxonomy (NCBI): domain Bacteria; kingdom Pseudomonadati; phylum Pseudomonadota; class Gammaproteobacteria; order Enterobacterales; family Enterobacteriaceae; genus Citrobacter; species Citrobacter sp. W9. The sequence continues at coordinate 2,751 of NZ_JAPPTE010000004.1, forward strand.
GATCGCATCGTCCGGGTTGTCACGCACAAATAACGTTGCACACAACACTAAAAACTCATTAAGAAAAGGAAATAAGCATGGCGTTCAAATTCAAAACCTTTGCGGCAGTTGGAGCCCTGATCGGTTCTCTGGCACTTGTGGGTTGCGGTCAGGATGAAAAAGATCCTAACCACATCAAAGTGGGCGTTATTGTTGGCGCAGAGCAACAGGTTGCAGAAGTCGCGCAGAAAGTGGCAAAAGAAAAATACGGTCTGGACGTTGAGCTGGTCACGTTTAACGATTACGTCCTGCCTAACGAAGCGCTGAGCAAAGGCGACATTGATGCTAACGCCTTCCAGCACAAACCGTACCTGGATCAGCAGATTAAAGATCGTGGTTACAAGCTGGTTGCCGCGGGCAATACTTTTGTTTACCCGATTGCGGGCTATTCCAAAAAAATCAAATCACTGGATGAGCTGCAGGAAGGTTCTCAGGTCGCGATTCCAAACGACCCGACTAACCTCGGCCGCTCGCTGCTGCTGCTGCAAAAAGTGGGCTTAATCAAACTGAAAGACGGTGTTGGCCTGCTGCCGACCGCGCTGGACGTGATTGAAAACCCGAAAAACTTGAAGCTGGTTGAACTGGAAGCGCCGCAGCTGCCGCGTTCACTGGACGATGCGCAAATCGCCCTGGCGGTCATCAACACCACCTACGCCAGCCAGATTGGCCTGACCCCGGCAAAAGACGGTATCTTTGTTGAAGATAAAGATTCTCCGTACGTAAACCTGATCGTGACCCGTGAAGACAACAAAGATGCTGAGAACGTGAAGAAATTCGTGCAGGCCTACCAGTCTGACGAAGTGTACGAAGCAGCGAACAAAGTCTTCAACGGCGGTGCTGTTAAGGGCTGGTAATTTTAGGCTGTTTCCAGAATCTGTAATATCATCAGGACGGGCGCTTGCCCGTCTTGTCATTTATGCAAGCACCTGATTCAATATCTGACGTTTAGATCATTCATTGAGGAAATATTATGCGTGCTTTACCGATCTGTTTAGTAGCACTCATGCTGAGCGGCTGTTCTATGTTAAGCAGATCCCCTGTTGAACCCGTTCAAAGCACCGCTACCCCGCCAAAAGCGGAGCCGGAAAAACCAAAAGCACCGCGCGCGGCGCCGGTAAGAATCATTACTAACGCCGAAGATTTAGTGGGTAAACCGTTCCGCGATCTCGGCGAAGTCAGCGGCGAATCCTGCCAGGCATCTAACCAGGATTCCCCTCCGAGCATCCCAACCGCACGTAAACGCATGCAGATTAACGCCTCTAAAATGAAAGCGAATGCGGTATTGCTGCACAGTTGCGAAGTCACCAGCGGGACGCCAGGTTGCTATCGTCAGGCGGTTTGCATTGGTTCTGCACTGAACATTTCGGCGAAATGAGTCATTTTCAGTTCGAGCAAATAGGCGTTATCCGCTCACCTTATAAAGAAAAGTTCGCCGTTCCACGCCAGCCAGGTCTGGTGAAAAGTGCCAGAGGCGAACTGCATTTGCTCGCTCCCTATAACCAGGCCGAAGCTGTTCGCGGCCTGGAAGCCTTCAGCCATTTGTGGGTGATTTTTGTTTTTCATCAGACAATGGAAGGAGGATGGCGTCCAACCGTGCGCCCTCCCCGTCTTGGCGGCAACGCCAGAATGGGTGTCTTCGCCACGCGTTCAACGTTTCGTCCTAACCCTGTTGGCATGTCTTTGGTTGAGCTTCGAGGTATCCGCTGCCACAAAGAGCACGTCATCCTTGAGCTCGGCGGGCTGGATCTTGTCGATGGTACGCCGGTTGTGGATATTAAACCGTATCTGCCATTTGCCGAATCGCTGCCCGATGCTCGCGCCAGCTATGCTCAGGATGCACCGCAGGCCAGCGTAGATGTGTCGTTCAGTGAAGAGATCGCCGGGCAACTGGCTGGGCTGGAAAAACGTTATCCGCATCTTCGCCAGTTTATTGCCGAAGTGCTGGCGCAGGATCCCCGTCCTGCCTACCGTAAAAACGAGGAAGAAGGCAAAACCTACGCCGTTTGGCTGCTGGACTTTAACGTCCGCTGGCGCGTTACGCCGTCAGGATTTGAGGTCTTTGCTCTGGAAGCCCGCTAATTTGCGTCGCGTACTCTTTTGACATCCCTTTCTCGCTGGTAAACTAAACCACTTTTGTTTTGTGCCAGGCTCGTCTTGAGCCTGTTCGATCGTTCAACTGGAACCGTAACAACATGCGTACTAGCCAATATCTGCTCTCCACTCTGAAGGAGACACCTGCCGACGCCGAAGTCATCAGCCATCAGCTGATGCTGCGCGCCGGGATGATCCGCAAGCTGGCCTCCGGGTTATACACCTGGCTGCCGACCGGCGTGCGCGTCCTGAAAAAAGTCGAAAACATCGTGCGTGAAGAGATGAACAACGCCGGTGCGATCGAGGTGTTGATGCCGGTCGTTCAGCCCTCTGAGCTGTGGCAAGAGAGTGGCCGTTGGGAACAATACGGCCCGGAACTGCTGCGTATTGCTGACCGTGGCGATCGCCCGTTCGTCCTTGGCCCAACGCATGAAGAAGTGATCACCGACCTGATTCGTAACGAGCTGAGCTCTTACAAACAGCTGCCGCTGAACTTCTACCAGATCCAGACTAAATTCCGTGACGAAGTTCGTCCGCGCTTCGGCGTGATGCGTTCCCGCGAATTCCTGATGAAAGATGCCTACTCTTTCCATACCTCTCAGGAATCCCTGCAGGAGACCTACGACGCGATGTACGCAGCGTACAGCAAGATCTTCAGCCGTATGGGTCTCGATTTCCGTGCGGTACAAGCGGATACCGGTTCTATCGGCGGTAGCGCCTCTCACGAATTCCAGGTGCTGGCGCAGAGCGGCGAAGACGATGTGATCTTCTCCGACACCTCCGATTATGCAGCGAATATCGAGTTTGCCGAAGCCGTTGCGCCAAAAGAGCCGCGTGCGGCAGCAACGCAGGAGATGACGCTGGTCGATACGCCAAACGCCAAAACCATCGCCGAGCTGGTTGAGCAGTTCAACCTGCCTATCGAGAAAACCGTAAAAACCCTGCTGGTGAAAGCGGTTGAAGGCAGCAAGTCTCCGTTGATTGCGCTGCTGGTTCGCGGCGATCACGAGCTGAACGAAGTCAAAGCGGAAAAACTGCCGCAGGTTGCCAGCCCGCTGACCTTCGCCACCGAAGAAGAGATTCGCGCACTGGTGAAAGCGGGTCCGGGTTCTCTGGGTCCGGTGAACATGCCAATTCCGGTCGTTATCGACCGTACCGTTGCCGTGATGAGCGATTTCGCTGCGGGCGCGAACATCGACGGTAAGCACTATTTCGGTATCAACTGGGATCGTGATGTTGCCACCCCGGAAGTTGCGGACATTCGTAACGTGGTCGCTGGCGACCCGAGTCCGGATGGCCAGGGTACGCTGCTGATTAAACGCGGCATCGAAGTGGGTCACATCTTCCAGCTGGGCACCAAGTACTCTGAAGCGATGAAAGCCGCCGTTCAGGGCGAAGATGGCCGTAACCAGATCCTGACCATGGGTTGCTACGGTATCGGGGTCACTCGCGTGGTTGCTGCAGCTATCGAACAGAACTATGACGATCGCGGTATCGTATGGCCAGACGCCATTGCCCCGTTCCAGGTCGCGATTCTGCCGATGAACATGCATAAGTCCTACCGCGTGCAGGAACTGGCTGAAAAGCTGTACGCAGAGCTGCGCGCGCAGGGCATTGAAGTGCTGATGGACGACCGTAAAGAGCGTCCGGGCGTGATGTTTGCCGATATGGAACTGATCGGTATTCCGCACACTATCGTGCTGGGCGACCGTAACCTCGACAACGACGATATCGAATACAAATACCGTCGTAACGGCGAGAAGCAGTTGATTAAAACGGGCGACATCGTCGACTACCTGGTAAAAGCCATTAAAGGCTAATATCAGCAAAAGGCCCTGATAATCAGGGCCTTTTTTTCATCAATTAATTACACCCTTTACCGGGGATAAATTTCGCATCTTTATCCGCCATCAGCGTTTTCACTTTCTCGCCAGTGTCCGGGTTCGCCTCCAGTGTAAAATGCGCTTCCAGCGTCAGCAATACGGATTGCCCGTTTTCCGCGCGCGCGGCTAAATAGTCACGCTCAAGCTGGGCGTTATTCGCCACCGGCATCCGTTTACCCGTTGCACAGTCGGTAAAGATAGCTGCGTCAGCCATATAGAAGTACATGCCCCGCATCGGCATTGGCGTCACCGGTAAGCTAGCGGAAACGGGCTGAAGGGTGTAGTTGAACTGCGACTCAATCGGATTACCTTCACGATCGAGCATTTCCAGCGCTTCGCCTTTAGCACGATAGTACGACTTTTCACCTTTACTGTCGGTCAGCACCAGCTTATCCGCAGTACGCGCCCATGTTCCATAAGAGGCAAAGGACGACGGTTCATCCCTCACCCCCTGATAACGTTCGTTCATCACCCATGTTCCGTCTTTTTCGAGGAACAGAGAAGTTTCAATCCCTTCGCAGTCCGCGCAAGGCAGGATGCCTCGCCAGCTTTGCTGCATCGGTTTTAATTCTGCCGCCCGTGTCGGCTGTAGTACTTCCACTTCAGTACGGTTGTTACAGCCGATCAAGGAAAAAAGCGTGCATGCAGCGACGACGGACAATATTGCTGTTTTCACTATCAATTCCTTATAGATTTTTATTCCTGCTCGTCAGTCTTGCGTTCGACGAACTCTCCCGCGCAGTGACTTCACTGTGGATTTTTGCGCCTTCGATGACAACCTACGCTCTTTCGAAGCACGCGTAGGACGCGTTGCCTGTCGGCTTTTTTGCACTGCGGTTAATTCTTTGATCACCGCCACCAGCCGGGAGATTGCCGCTTCCCGGTTTAGCTCCTGGCTACGGTATTCCTGCGCCTTAATGATAATAACGCCATCACCGCTAATCAGATGATGGCTGGCGGCCAGCAGGCGTTCCTTATAATACTCTGGCAGGCCAGAGGCCCGAATGTCAAAGCGCAAATGGATGGCTGTCGAGGTCTTGTTAACGTGCTGACCACCCGCGCCCTGCGCCCGAATCGCCGTGATTTCCAGCTCATTATCAGGGATAGAGACGTTTCGGGAGATGACTATCATGAACCCTGCTGCCACGCGGTCAGATGAATTTCCAGATTGTTCTGAGAATCGGACAACCAGATAGCGCCATCCTGGATCGTCGCCTGCAGCGCCATGGTGCGACCAGCAAATTCACTCAGTTGCGCCAGCTGTTCGTCATCCAGATACCACACGGTAAGATTTTTAAACTGCGTGCACTTACTCTGGTTTTGTTGCCACCAGATCTGGGCCGCACGGCTGTTGTAGGTAAACAGGGCTACCTCAGCAGACTGAGTGCAGGCTTTCTTAATACGACGCTCATCCGGCAGGCCGAGTTCAATCCATAAATCAATGCCCAGATGATCGTTTCGCAGCCAGGCTTCCGGTTCATCTTCCGCGCTCAGGCCACGCGTGAACTGCAGGCGTTCATCAGCATATTTAATCCACGCCAGCAGGCGCAGCATCATGCGCTCCTGGGTTTCTGAAGGGTGACGCGCCAGCGTCAAGGCTGCGTCAAGGAACTGGTTGCGGTCGAGATCCGCCACATTGACTACAGCTTTATAGATTGTCGCTTTAAGCGCCATTTGAGAACTCCTTTCGAATCAGGCGCTCATTGTAGCGAAAACTACGGCAAAAGGCTGCTAACAGCACCTCTATCAAGGCCGCTGATATTGCCTGAATGAGTATGGTATAGTCACCTTGCTAAACAGAGTTTATCTTCGTAGGCTTAGACTTGCATCCACGGTTAAGTCAGAGTGCTGACAGGAGGGCATGTGGAAAAATATTGTGAGTTAATACGCAAGCGGTACGCGGAAATCGCCAGCGGAGACTTAGGGTATGTCCCGGATGCGCTGGGTTGCGTATTGAAGGTGCTTAATGAAATGGCGGCAGACAGCGCCCTTTCTGAGTCGGTCAGGGAAAAAGCGGCCTATGCTGCCGCGAACTTACTGGTGAGCGATTATGTCAATGAATGAAACGTATCAACCCATCAACTGTGATGATTACGACAATCTTGAACTCGCCTGCCAGCACCATTTGTTACTGACGTTGGCGTTAAAAGATGGCGAAGTTTTACAAGCGAAAGCAAACGATCTGGTTTCACGCAAAAACGTGGAATATCTGGTCGCAGATGTCGCAGGTGAAACCCGGGAGCTTCGCCTCGATAAAATTGCCAGCTTCAGCCACCCGCAAATCGGTACCGTGGTCGTTAGCGAATCCTGATTCTTTTGTTGCCGGATGGCGGTGCAAGCACCTTATCCGGCCTACTTTCCATGCGATATGTAGGTCGGATAAGCGCACCGCCATCAGGCATGCCAAACCAGACTCACCCCTTCTTTATCTTCTGCTGCTCCCTCACGCGTCACAAAAACACCCGCAGCCGCAATCAGCGTTTCGCCGTAAAACAACAGCGGCGTAGTATCTCGTCGCCAGGGCGGGATCCCCTGCTCCTGCCAGATTTTCTTTAATTTACGTCCACCGTTACGCCCGACAATATGTAATACGCCTGGCGCTTTAAACCGAATGCTGACGGCTTCATCTGCCTGCGGCATACGCAATTCGCCAGCAGGGATGATCTGCACCGAGCCTAACCCGGCAGGCAGCGTCAACGGCGTTTCCCGGCATGTCCACGGGATGACGGTTTCGCTTTGCCCATCGACCGATTTCACCCACCACAGCTGTGACTGATAACGACGAATGTCGAACTCTCCAAGGCGAAAACAGGGGGAAGCATCTTCCCGCGCTAGTGCGACTTCCAGCCAGATACGTTCCAGCGCGTCACGGGAAGGCATTGGCGCAGTTAATCCTGCCAGCCAGCGGCGAAGCAGGGCGGCACGCCGCACACTGCTCATCGTCATAAGCGGCGCCAGTAAAAGTGTGCCCTGGGCCGTGACACAGTCGGCTAAATCGCTGGCAAGCAGTTCATCCAGTAAGCTCTCCTGCTCGGCGCACAGCGCGGCGCTGCGGGCCGTGGCTTGCGCGAAGTGCGGCCAACGCTGTTGCAGCAACGGGGTAACGCGTAATCTGAGGAAATTGCGATCGTAGGTATCATCCTGATTACTTTCATCCTCAATCCAACATAATTGGTGCTGTCGCGCCCACCCTTCCAGCGCCTCTCGCGTTTGCGCCAGCAGCGGTCGGATCAGCCGGGTCCCGGCGAACGGTGAGCTTTCTCCCATGGCGGACAGCCCGGCAGGGCCACTGCCACGCTTAAGGGCCAGCAGAAAAGTTTCGCACTGGTCGTCCAGATGCTGGGCGGTCATCAGTACCTCGCCCGGCAGCAACGTCTGTGCAAATGCGTGATAGCGCGCCCGCCGCGCCTGAGCTTCTATCCCCAGACCATCATCCTCCAGACGGACCCGTTCAACCACCAGCGGCACCTGCCACTGCGCGCATATCGATTCACAGTGCTGCACCCAGTTGTCCGCGTGGGGACTTAATCCATGATGAATATGGATTGCGCGCAACGTAACCTCAGGGTGCTGTGCTCGCCATAGCACTAACTGATGCAGCAGCACGGTGGAGTCCAGCCCGCCGCTAAAGGCGACCAGAATCGATTGAGAATTCAGCAGTGAAGTGTTCAGCGTGAGTGTTGTCATGATGGTTACTTACAATGGCATTGCCCGGCACGTTACCGGGCTAACGCCATAATGACAAGCCTTATAGCTCATACAGTTCGAGCGGTAATCCGTCGGGATCGTTAAAAAACGTGAAGCGTTTGCCGGTGAACGGATCAATGCGTATCGGCTCGCACTTCACATCGCGCGCTTCCAGATGCGCGATCGCTTTCTCTACGTCATCCACACTGAACGCCAGATGACGTAAACCACAGGCTTCCGGTCGGCTGGGGCGGCAAGGTGGAAATGGGAAAGAAAAGAGCTCAATCACATACTGACCGTTCAATGCCAGATCGCCTTTCCAGGAGTCTCGCTCTTCCCGGTAGGCTTCGCTCATCAGGGTGAAGCCCAACACATCGCAGTAAAATGCCTTACTCGCCGCGTAGTCCGTCGCAATAATGGCAATATGGTGAACCTGTTTTAATCCCAGCATAGCGTTTTGCCTCTTTCGTTTGTTCTTTCAGCACGTTACTCGCGCTCAATGGGTTCAGGCAAGTCGTTATGCCATTTTTAAGACTCTCACACGATACACGCCATCCTCACCCAGTTTAGCGCCATGGATATCGGTTTCAAATCCAGGATAATGATGGCCCACGGAGCACAGCATCAGCAGGAAATCGAGTACAGCCCGGCTTTTTTCCGTGATCATTTCACCAGGCATCAAGAGCGGTACGCCGGGAGGGTAAGGCAGGATCATATTGGCGGAAACGCGCCCCACCAGTTGATCGAGCGCTACCGTTTCAACCTCACCTTTGATCTGCCGCTGCCAGGCCTGATGCGGCGTCATTTTCATTTCCGGTAAGGTATCAAATGCCCGCAGCATCAGCCCGGAAAGATCGTGCTGGCGAATAAGCCTATGGATCCCCTGCGCCAGATCCTGAATGCGCATATTACGATAAAAATCAGGATCTTCAGCATACAGATCCGGCAGCATGTTTTTCACGCGTAAATTCAGATCGTACGAACGCTTAAATTCCGTCAGTCCGCGCAGCAGGCCCATCGCCCGGGTTTTATCAATGCCGATGCTGAACAGGAACAACAGATTATACGGTCCCGTTTTCTCGACAACCACGCCGCGTTCATCAAGGAATTTCGCCACCAGCGCGGCAGGAATCCCCTCTTCACTCATATTTCCCTGTTCATCCATCCCCGGCGTCAGAATAGTGACTTTCACCGGGTCAAGAAACATGTGGTCGGCGTCAGCATCGATAAATCCGTGCCAGTCTTCACCGGGCGCTACCGGCCAGCATTCTGCTTCATCCACCCTTTCTGGTTGCCAGATATCAAAAAACCAGCCATCCGACTCTTCACGCAACCGCTGCACTTCTTTACGAAAATGCAGCGCCCGCTCCACCGAACGATTGATTAACCGCTTACCGGAATTGCCACGCAGCATGGCCGCTGCGGTTTCTATTGAGGCAACAATCGGGTAACTCGGCGAAGTGGATGTGTGCATCATAAAGGCTTCGTTAAAGGTGTCTTCGTCGTAATCGCCCTTAATGTGGATCAGAGAAGCCTGTGACAACGCCGCCAGCATCTTGTGGGTGGACTGGGTTTCAAAAATCACCTTCCCCGGCACGCGCTCACCGCTCATCCCGCTTTTCCCCTGATAGATCGGATGAAAATGGGTATATGGCACCCAGGCTGAATCAAAATGGATAGAGGGCACATCCAGCGTTTGTTTGATCCAGTTGGTGTTATACAGCAGGCCGTCATAGGTGGAGTTGGTGATCACCGCATGCACCGGCCATTGCGCCTGAGGGGTCTCCTCTACCTTGCTTTCGATGCTTGCCCGGCTAAATTCCCGACGGGGGATACCGCCCAGAATACCCAACGCATTACGCGTCGGCTTCAACCAGATTGGCACCACATCGCTCATCATCAGCAAATGCGCCAACGACTTATGGCAGTTGCGGTCAATCAACAGCGTACTGCCCGTGGGTGCGGCGTACATACCAACAATTTTATTGGAGGTGGACGTGCCGTTGGTTACCATATAGCTCTGCTCGGCGCCAAAAGTGCGCGCGATGTACTCCTCCGCTTCCAGGTGCGGGCCGGTATGATCCAGCAGCGAGCCCAGCTCGGTCACTGAAATGGAGACATCGGCTTTCAGCGTATTACCGCCAAAGAAATCATAGAACAGGCAGCCGACCGGGCTTTTCTGGTACGCCGTTCCCGCCATATGACCGGGCGTGCAAAAGGTATACTTTCCTTCCTTCACATAGGTAAACAGCGCTTTGGTGAAAGGGGGCGTAATGTTATCCAGATATTCGCTGGTGTACTGGCGGATACGGGTGGCAATGTCTTCAGACTGGCCCAGCGCATACTCAAAAAACCACAGCGCCATGCGCAGGTCGTGAGCGCTGACATCCATCGTTGAATGGGTATTAATAAAGGCGTAAAGCGGAAGATATTCGTTGAGCTGGTTGATGTCACTGCACAGATCCAGACTGTATTCATCCCAGTCAAAAATGACGCCGCAAATTCGCGGGTTATGTTCGATAAACTTCAGCAGGTCAACGCTATTCTGCGGCCAGATAATCTGAAACCCCTGCTGTTGTAGCGCACGCTCAAGTTCCTTGATGGGCTCATCTTTATAAAAGACGCCATGCGGTCCCATGATGGCAATGATATTCATGCGTTCCTCCTGGAAAAACCTCAGTTAAGCATAGCCTGGTCAAACTGCAGGTAAAAAAAAGGGCCACAGCATTGTGGCCCTTTTCAGAATTAATGTAGCTTATGCGTAGCCGTAGCTCATCAGACGCTGGTAGCGACGGTTTTTCAGATCTTCTTTACCTAACACATCAAGATCGGCGAGATCGGCCAGCAGTTGCGCTTTCAGTGACGCCGCCATGGCTTCCGGGTTACGGTGCGCGCCACCCAGCGGTTCAGGAATGATAGAGTCGATAAGCTTCAGCTCTTTCAGACGCGGCGCGATAATGCCCATCGCTTCAGCGGCCAGCGGCGCTTTATCAGCGCTTTTCCACAGAATGGAGGCACAACCTTCCGGGGAGATAACGGAATAGGTGCTGTATTGCAGCATATTCACTTTATCGCCTACGCCGATCGCCAGCGCGCCGCCGGAACCACCTTCACCGATAACGGTGCAGATGACCGGTACGCTCAGACGCGACATTTCACGCAGGTTGCGCGCGATCGCTTCAGACTGACCACGTTCTTCCGCGCCCACGCCCGGGTAAGCCCCTGGGGTGTCGATGAAGGTAATGATCGGCATGTTGAAACGTTCTGCCATTTCCATCAGACGCAGCGCTTTGCGATAGCCTTCTGGCGCTGGCATGCCGAAATTACGACGAATTTTTTCTTTGGTCTCACGGCCTTTCTGATGACCAATGATCATCACCGGACGACCATCCAGACGCGCAATACCGCCGACGATAGCTTTGTCATCCGCATAGGCACGATCGCCCGCCAGCTCATCAAATTCATCAAACGCCAGGCGGACATAATCCAGGGTGTACGGACGCTGTGGATGGCGCGCCAGTTGGGCTACCTGCCATGCGCCAAGATCGGCGAAGATTTTACGCGTCAGTTCTACGCTTTTTTCACGCAGACGATGCACTTCTTCATCGATGTTAATATCCAGTTTCTCATCCTGACGGCTAACCGCAGTCAGAGAATCGATTTTTGCTTCCAGCTCTGCAATCGGCTGTTCAAAATCTAGGAAATTCAGACTCATAGTATTCCTGTATTAGTCAAACTCCAGTTCCACCTGCTCCGAACCAATAAGGCCGCGGAGATCGTTTAGCAAACGATCGCTCGGAGAGACACGCCACGTCGCGCCAAAACGCAACCGCGCACGTGCATCCGCCCTCTGATAGTAGAGATGTACTGGAATTGTCCCCGAGCGGTGGGGTTCCAGAGACTGACGGAGTCGGTTTAAAAGCTGGTCATCAATTTGCCTGTCCGTCAGCGAGATAGCAAGCCCGCGAGCATATTTTTCCCGGGCTTCGTCAATATCCATGACTTCACGGGCCATCATTTTAAGCCCGCCGCTGAAGTCATCAAAGCTGACCTGTCCGCTGACGATAAGTATGCGGTCTTTTTCCAGCAATTGCTGGTATTTATCCAGGGCATCGGTAAACAACATAACTTCCAGACGCCCGGAACGGTCATCCAGTGTACAGATGCCGATACGATTGCCGCGCTTGGTGACCATTACCCGCGCGGCAATGACGAGCCCCGCAGCCGTGGTGACTTTACCACGTTCTGTCGGATGCATGTCTTTCAGCCTGTGGCCTCCAACATAGCGCTCAATTTCTTTTAAATACTGGTTGATAGGGTGTCCCGTCAGGTAAAGCCCTAACGTTTCACGCTCACCGTCTAATACTACCTGCTCAGGCCACGGTGTACAGTTGGCATAAGACTGTTCAATTTGTTCGGGTTCTTCCGCCAGCACGCCAAACATATCAGCCTGGCCAATAGCCTCGGCTTTCGCATGCTGATCGGCGGCTTTTAGCGCATCATTCAACGAATTCATCAACGCCGCGCGGTGTGGGCCAAGGCGGTCAAACGCCCCGGACATAATCAGTTTTTCCAGCACCCGGCGATTGAGTTTTTTGATATCCGTACGCGCACAGAGATCAAACAGCTCGCGGAAGTAACCGCCTTCGTTGCGCGCCTCAATAATAGCTTCAATTGGCCCTTCACCCACGCCTTTTATCGCGCCGATGCCATAAACAATCTCGCCATCATCGTTAACGTGGAAATGGTAAAGCCCGGAGTTAATGTCTGGCGGCAGGATTTTTAACCCCATGCGCCAGCATTCATCCACCAGCCCGACCACTTTCTCGGTGTTATCCATATCGGCCGTCATTACCGCCGCCATAAACTCGGCCGGGTAATGCGCCTTCAACCATAGCGTCTGGTAAGAGACCAGCGCATAGGCGGCGGAGTGTGATTTGTTAAATCCGTAACCGGCGAATTTCTCCACCAGGTCAAAGATTTTCATCGCCAGTTCGCCGTCGACGCCGCGCTTTTTCGCCCCTTCTTCAAAGGTGCCGCGCTGTTTGGCCATTTCTTCCGGCTTTTTCTTACCCATCGCACGACGCAGCATATCCGCGCCGCCAAGCGTGTAACCAGACAGCTCCTGGGCAATCTGCATAACCTGTTCCTGATACAGGATAATGCCGTAGGTTGGCTCCAGTACCGGCTTCAGACACTCATGCTGCCATTGTACGTCCGGATAGGAAATCTCTTCGCGACCATGCTTACGGTCGATAAAGTTATCTACCATCCCCGACTGTAGCGGGCCCGGGCGGAACAGGGCCACCAGTGCGATCATATCTTCGAAGCAGTCAGGCTGCAGACGTTTGATCAGATCCTTCATGCCGCGGGATTCAAGCTGGAATACCGCGGTGGTTTCCGAGCGTTGCAGCATGTCGAAGCTTTTCTTATCGTCAAGCGGAATGGCCGCGATATCGAGCGGCGGCTCGCCGTTCTTTTCACGGCGGGCGTTGATCATCTCCAGCGCCCAGTTGATGATGGTCAGCGTACGCAGCCCCAGGAAGTCGAACTTCACCAGGCCGGCGTATTCCACGTCGTTCTTATCAAACTGAGTAACCGGGTGCAGCCCCTGTTCATCGCAGTATAGCGGCGCAAAATCGGTAATTTTGGTCGGAGCGATAACCACGCCACCGGCGTGCTTGCCGGCGTTACGCGTGACGCCTTCCAGCTTACGCGCCATATCGATCAGCGCTTTAACCTCTTCATCTGCCTCATAGATTTCCGGCAGTTGCGGTTCAGCTTCGAAGGCTTTCGCCAGCGTCATGCCCGGATCGGGCGGCACCAGTTTCGAAATACGATCCACGAAGCCGTACGGGTGCCCCAGCACGCGGCCCACGTCTCGGATAACCGCTTTTGCCGCCATCGTACCGAAAGTAATAATCTGCGAAACCGCATCACGACCGTACATATCCGCCACGTGTTCAATAACCTGGTCGCGTTTCTCCATACAGAAGTCAACGTCGAAGTCGGGCATTGAGACACGTTCCGGGTTCAGGAAACGTTCGAACAGCAGGTCAAATTCCAGCGGATCCAGGTCGGTAATTTTTAGCGCATAGGCCACCAGCGAGCCTGCGCCGGAACCACGTCCCGGACCTACTGGTACGCCGTTATCCTTCGACCACTGGATAAATTCCATAACGATCAGGAAGTAGCCCGGGAATCCCATCTGGTTGATAACCTGTAGCTCAACATCCAGACGTTCATCATATTCCGGACGGCGCCTGGCGCGCTCTTCCGGATCCGGGAACAGGAACTCCAGTCGCTGTTCCAGCCCCTCTTTCGACTTCGCCACGAGGAAATCCTCGGTGGTCATATCGCCGGTCGGGAACTGTGGCAAGAAATACTCACCCAAACGCACCGTGACGTTACAGCGTTTGGCAATTTCGACGGTGTTTTGCAGCGCCTCCGGGATATCGGAGAACAGCTCGCACATCTCGTCTTCGCTACGCATATACTGCTGCGCGGAGTAATTACGCGGGCGTTTAGGGTCGTCAAGGGTGAACCCGTCGTGGATCGCCACACGGATTTCATGCGCGTCGAAATCGCCGGTTTCCAGGAAGCGAACATCGTTGGTCGCCACCACCGGCAAACCACGCCTTTCAGCCAGTTCTACCGCGGCATGCAGATAATTTTCTTCATCTTGTCTGCCGGTACGGATCAGCTCAAGGAAGTAGCTATTGGGAAAATGCGCTTCGTAAAACGCCACGCATTCGTCAACCAGGGCGCTATTACCGCGCAACAAGCTACGTCCGACGTCGCCCATGCGGCCGCCGGAGAGCAAAATCAAACCTTCTTTTAGCTCGACCAGCCAGTCGCGGTCGATAACCGGCCCTTCTGCGCCATAACCGCGCTGATAGGCTTTTGATATCAATAACGTCAGGTTCTGATAGCCGGTATTGTTAGCGGCCAGTACGGTGAGTTGCGTGAGTTCATCACCCAATAGTTCACTGCGGACATGAAAATCTGCGCCTACAATAGGCTTAATACCGGCGCCGTGACCCGCTCCGTAAAACTTCACCAGACCACACAGGTTGGTAAAATCGGTGATCGCCAGCGCAGGCATGCCTAACGCGGCCGCCTTCTTCACCAGCGGCCCGGTTTTCGCCAGCCCATCGATCATGGAGTAGTCGCTGTGCACCCGGAGGTGGACGAAACGTGGTTCAGACATCTTCAGATTCCTTCGACACAAGAATCAGGACGTGAGTCCCAGTGCGCGTTTGACGGGGCCAAAACTGCGGCGATGGTGCTCTGTCGCGCCATACAGTGCCAATTTTTCCAGATGAAAAGCGGTTGGATAGCCTTTGTGCTGCGCAAAGCCATACTGCGGAAACACCGTATCCAGCGCTGCCATTTCAGCATCGCGGGTCACTTTTGCCAGTATTGACGCTGCGCTAATCTCCGCTACGCGGCTATCACCTTTGACTACCGCCATCGACGGTACCGGTAATGCCGGACAACGATTGCCGTCAATCAGTACGTATTCCGGCGCAATATGCAGCCCCGCGACCGCACGCTGCATCGCCAGCATGGTGGCATGCAAAATATTCAGATCGTCGATTTCATGCGGTTCCGCACGGCCCACGCTCCAGCTTAACGCTTTTTCTTTTATTTCATCAAACAGCGCCAGGCGACGTTTTTCCGACAATTTTTTTGAGTCGTTAAGACCGATAATCGGACGCGCCGGATCCAGAATAACGGCAGCAGTAACAACCGCGCCGACCAAAGGACCGCGCCCGACTTCATCCACACCCGCCACTAAATGCGTATGCGGATAAACAAATTCAATCATTGCGCTAACTCCAGGACTGCATCCGCCGCCTGCTCATCAGCATTGCAACGGATCTGCTGATGCAGTTCACGGAAAGTGTCATGCATCGCATGGCTGGTTTTGCCATTCGCCAGTAACGGCAACAGCGCTTGCGCCAGCGCATGCGGCTCACACTCTTCCTGCAACAGCTCTTTAACCAGTTCTCTTCCCGCTAACAGGTTAGGAAGCGAAACGTAATCCGTTTTCACCAGACGCTTCGCCAGCCAGAAGGTAAAGGGTTTCATGCGGTAGCCGACCACCATAGGACACTTTGCCAGCATACATTCCAGCGCGGCGGTGCCTGAAGCCAACAGTGCGGCGTCGCTGGCCACCATCGCTTCACGTCCCATGCCATTAAGCAGATGCACGGAAAGCTCCGGCGCAACCTCTGCCTTGATACGCTCAAACTGCTCCCGGCGTTTGGCATTCACCAACGGCACCACGACTTCGAGATCCGGATAATGCTGACGTAACAGTTGCGCCGTTTTCAGAAAATCGGCGCTGAGCATCTCCACTTCTGCGCCACGGCTTCCTGGCAGCAGCGCAAGGCAATGCGCGTCGTGGGGAATACCCAAAATATCACGGGCCGCGTGTTTATCCGGATCCAACGGCATGGCATCCGCCATGGTGTGGCCGATAAAGCGGCACGGGACGTTAAATTTGTCATAAAACGCTTTTTCGAAAGGCAGAAAAGCCAGCACCATATTAGTGGATCTGCCTATTTTGAAAACGCGTTTCTGTCGCCACGCCCAGACGGACGGACTGACATAATGAATGGTTTTTATGCCCTGCTTTTTCAAGTTCCCTTCAAGGGTAATATTGAAATCAGGCGCATCAATGCCAACGAAAACATCCGGCTTGAGATCGGTGAATCGACGAGTGAGATCGGCACGAATATGCAGTAAACGGCGCAGACGTCCGAGCACTTCAACA
The DNA here is from genome assembly GCF_026719375.1 of Citrobacter sp. W9. NCBI lineage: Bacteria > Pseudomonadati > Pseudomonadota > Gammaproteobacteria > Enterobacterales > Enterobacteriaceae > Citrobacter > Citrobacter sp. W9. Next base: position 19,233 of record NZ_JAPPTE010000004.1, read on the forward strand.
ATGCCCATCACCGCCAGTTCTTCCATTTCGTACCAGGCTTCACAGCCTTCGGCCTGCATTAGCGGCCCCGCCACGCCAACAAAACGCGCATTGGGAACACGAGCTTTGAGTGCGCGGATTAGCCCTGCACCAAGAATATCGCCGGAGGTTTCTCCGGCGACGAGGGCAATCGTTAAAGGACGCTGCTCAGTCATTAACGAATCAGACCACGCGTTGAGCGCTCAAAGAAGTCGCTGAAAGCCTGGACTTCAGGGTGCTGTTTCGCCAGTTCGGCGATTTCCGGTTTCGCTTCTTCCAACGTTTTACCGCTACGGTACAACGCTTTGTAGGCATTACGAATCGCGGTAATCGCTTCGCGGGTGAACCCACGACGCTTCAGACCTTCGATATTGACGCCAAACGGCGTCGCGTGGTTGCCCTGGGCGATAACGTACGGTGGCACGTCCTGAGCAACGCCAGAACAACCGCCAACCATCACATGCGCGCCGATGATGCAGAATTGATGCACCGCAGTCATACCGCCGATGATAACAAAATCATCCAGCGAAACATGTCCGGCAAGCGTGGCGTTATTCGCCAGAATACAGCGGTTGCCTACCGTACAATCATGCGCGACATGCGCATTAATCATCAGTAAGTTATCGCTGCCCACCTTCGTCACTCCACCGCCCTGCACTGTGCCACGATGAATGGTGACGCTTTCGCGGATGCGGTTGCGATCGCCAATTTCCACGCGGGTCGGTTCGCCAGCATATTTAAGATCCTGGTTAACTTCGCCGATGGAGGCAAACTGATAGATCTCGTTATCGCGACCAATTTTTGTATGGCCATTCACGACAACGTGAGACTTCAGTACGGTACCCTCACCAATTTCAACATGGGGTCCAACAATACAAAATGGGCCAATGTGAGCGTTAGCGCCAATACTGGCGCCCTCTTCCACAATGGCGGTAGGGTGAATAAAGGCGGATTTATCAATCACGTATCAGGCCTCCCGGCTACGGGCACACATCATCGTTGCTTCGCACACAACTTTACCGTCGACCAGCGCAACCCCTTTAAAACGGGTCAGGCCACGGCGCGTTTTCTCGAAAGTCACTTCCATGATCATCTGATCGCCCGGCACGACAGGACGCTTAAAGCGTGCTTCGTCAATACCCGCGAAATAGTACAGTTCGCCTGGTTCCAGTTTTCCTACGCTTTTAAATGCGAGGATACCGGTGGCCTGCGCCATCGCTTCCAGAATCAGTACGCCAGGGAAAATAGGTTTGCCCGGGAAGTGGCCCTGGAAGAAAGGCTCATTAACGGATACATTTTTCACTGCGCGCAGAAAACGACCTTCTTCAAAATCCAGCACGCGGTCAACCAGCAGAAACGGAAAACGGTGCGGCAGAAGTTCTAAAATCTCTTCAATATGCAGAGTATGAGTGTTAGTAGTCAAAATACTCTTCCTGTCAAAATATACTAAAAGGCAATAATAACACGGCCTGTCGCAATCGTATGAATGGGACAGGCCGAAAAGTCAGACATGCAAAAAAGGTGCTTTAGTCTTGTTGATTAACCTTGCGCTCAATCGCTTTGAGGCGCTTGCTCATATCATCAATATTCATCACCAGTGCAGCTGTTTTACGCCATACCTTATTGGGTTGTAGCGGAATGCCTGAGGAGTAGACGCCAGGTTCCGTGATAGGACGCATCACCATACCCATGCCAGTTACCGTGACTTTGTCGCATATTTCCATATGCCCATTGATCACGCTGGCGCCGCCAATCATGCAGTAACGGCCAATCTTCAGGCTACCCGCCATAATGACGCCACCGGCTACCGCCGTATTGTCGCCAATCACAACGTTATGTGCAATCTGGCACTGATTATCAATGATAACACCATTACCGATCACAGTATCGTCCAGGGCACCACGGTCAATGGTAGTACAAGCGCCGATCTCGACGCGATCGCCGATAATCACGCGACCAAGCTGCGGGATCTTCACCCAGTTACCGCGATCGTTCGCGTAACCAAATCCATCCGAACCGACGACAGTGCTGGATTGGATCAGGCAATTCTCACCGATCTGAATGTCGTGGTAAATCGTCACATTCGCCCACAAGCGAGAACCTGCGCCGATTTTTGTATTTTTCCCGACGAAGCAGCCTGCGCCAATAACCACGTTATCGCCCAGTTCTACGCCAGACTCAATGACCGCATTTGCGCCCACAGAGACATTTTTACCCAGCTTCGCCGTCGCATCGATCGCTGCACTCGGTGCAACGTTTTGTGCGGGCTGCGGCGTGGTATCTAAAATTTGCGCCATACGAGCATAGGTCAGGTAGGGATTCTTCACTACCAGCGCTGCACTCTTAGCAAAAGGAAGATCGTCCTGCGTCATGACAACGGCAGAAGCCTGGCATACGCCTAAGTGTTCACGGTACTTAGGATTCACCATAAACGTGATATTGCCAGTTTGCGCAGATTGCATGGACGCTACGCCGGTGATGACGATATCGCCATCACCGTGTAATTCTGCATCCAACTGCTCTGCTAAATCAGCCAGTCGAATTGAAGGCATTACTTATTTAACCTGTTTCAGTACGTCAGCGGTGATGTCTTTTACATCGCTGCTATTGTATGCAACGGTGTTTGCGTCAACGACCAGATCGATGCTCTGGCTGTTAGCAACAGATTTCACAGCTGTCTGGATACGAGTAACCAGTTTGCCACGTTCTTCGTTGGAACGACGCGCACGATCCTGCTCAAAAGCCTGAGCTTTCTGTGAGAAAGTCTGACGCTGAGCCATAACGTCTTTTTCCAGCTTGGTACGATCGCTACCCGCTTTCATTGATTGCAGACGCTGCATTTTAGATTGCAGATCGGATTCCATACGCTGCAGTTCGCTGGCACGGCCTTTGAACTCGTTTTCCAGCGTAGCGGAAACACCTGTCTTCTGTGCAACCTGTTGGAACAGGCTACCCATGTTGACGATTGCAATTTTGTCAGCGGCCTGTGCGGACGTTGCCATCGCTAAACCGAGACCTGCAGCTAATAACCACTTTTTCACAATTAACTCCTTACCATCCCATTTGCACCCGAAGGTACAGTTCTTTGCGTGGCCAGGCGATCCCATGCAAGATCGCCTAAAGTCAGCGCTACACTACCACTACATTCCTTTGCGAAGAACAATTACCAGGTTTTACCAATGTTAAACTGGAACTGTTCCGCTTTGTCTCCATCGTACTTCTTGAACGGTTGGGCGTAGGAGAAAACCAACGGCCCCAATGGGGACATCCATTGTAAAGCGATACCTGCTGACATACGGATATTGCTCGGATCGCTATAGTCCGGTACATCCGACGGCGCGGATGACGGATCCCAGTTCGTATCCCAAACGGTACCCATATCCCAGAAGAACGAGGTACGGACCGAGTTGGCATACTTGTCGCTGATGAACGGCGTCGGGGTAATAAACTCCAGGCTGGCGACAGCCATGGCGTTACCACCTACCGCATCATCAGATTTACAGCCAGCTTCCTGAGTACAGTCTTCGTAATCATTATTATCGTCCCAGCTCGTGTGGGCGCCATTTTTATAAACAGCTTTCGGGCCGATAGTATTCGACTGGAAACCACGCACGGTACTGGAACCACCAGCATAGAAGTTCTCGTAGAACGGCATCTCTTTGCTACCGATGCCATCACCATAACCCCACTTGGTACGGCCCAGGACAACCCATTTGTGATCGTCATCAATCGGCACGTAGGTCGCGGTATCCATCGACAATTTGTAGTATTCGTTATCAGAACCCGGAATGGTCACTTTACCATTCAGGTTGACACGCGAACCGTCTGTCGGGAAATAACCACGGTCTAACTTGTTGTACGTCCAACCGTAGTTGAAGGTGAAGTCATCAGCGGCAAAACTGCTGGTATCAGCAGGTTGTCCCATCGACTCAAGATAACGATCCATCGCGATCTGCGGCTGCATGTTGGACAGTTTGTTATGTACATAACCCAGGCCAGCACGCAGCGTATTGTATTCGTTAACCGGGAAGCCGAGCGTTACGTCAGTACCATAACTTTTGTTGGTATAGTCGGACAGGTCTGCATCATCCGCTTCAAAGTCGTTATAGAAGACGCGACCGCCAAGGCTCACACCGTCAACGGTGAAGTACGGGTTGGTGACAGATAGCTCAGTATAGGTCTGGTAGTCGTTTTTAGTGCCGTTAATCCCGACGGAATAACCGGTACCTAACCAGTTATCCTGCTGAACGCCCGCCTGGAAGCTCACGCCGCTCTCGGTACCGTAACCGACGCCGAAGTTAAAGCTACCGGTGTTACGCTCTTTCACCTTATAGACCACATCAACCTGATCCGGACGGCCCGGAACACGCTGAGTATCGGTATCGACGGTTTCAAAGTAACCCAGACGGTTCAGACGTTCTTTACCCTGGTCGACCAGATCGCTGCCCAACCATGCACCTTCCATCTGACGCATTTCGCGACGCAGAACGGAGTCTTTAGACGTGTCGTTACCTTCAAAGCGAATCTTACGCACATAGAAACGGTTACCCGCATCCACATTTACGCGTAATTTAACGGTTTTGTCGGCATCGTTGATTTCAGGCTGCGACTGTACGCGCGGATAGGCATAGCCATAGCGCCCCAGAAGCTTCTTGATATCATCTTCCATTTTGGTCACTTTGGTGCCGTTATAGAGTTCGCCTGGCTCGATTTTGGTCAGGCTCTCAATTTCGGCGGAGTGTCCGGCCAGGTTACCGCTCACCTCTACCCCAGCAAGCTTGTACTGATCGCCTTCAGTGATGTTAACGGTGATGTAGATACCTTTTTTATCCGGCGTCAGGCTTACCTGGGTAGAATCGATATTAAAGCGAGCATAACCGCGATCCAGATAGTAGCTGCGCAGGGTTTCGAGATCGCCCGCGAGTTTCTGTTTCTGGTATTTACGATCGCCCACTACGTTCCACCACGGCACTTCATCACGCAGTTGGAAGTGAGAGATAAGTTCGTCAGTCGAGAAGGCATGGTTGCCGACGATATTGATCTGTTGGATCTTCGCCGAAACACCTTCCTGGAAGACCAGTTTGAGGTCAACGCGGTTACGCGGCAACGGCGTTACCACCGCTTTCACACTGGCGCTGTACTTACCGACGCTATAGTAGAAATCTTCCAGGCCTTTTTCGATATCGGCAAGCGTGGTGCGATCCAGAGACTCGCCAACACGTACGCCAGACGCCTCGAGGTTTTGCTTCAGCATGTCGTCTTTCACCGATTTGTTACCGGAGAAAGTAATGCTGGCAATCGTCGGACGTTCTTTTACCTGAACCAGAAGGGTATCACCATCGCGCAGGACGCGGACATCCTCAAAGTTACCGGTGGCGAACAGAGCACGAATGGTATTACTGATGTCTTCATCATTAACCGTGTCGCCTGTGCGCACCGGCATACTGAGGAGAGCCGCACCAACGGCGACTCGCTGTAGGCCTTCGAAATGAATGTCCTTCACTACGAACCCTTCAGCACCGTATACGGTGGCGCTGCTAAACAGCAGCGACGCTATGAGCAACTTTTTCATCGCCATCGTTATTATGCGTTCTTCCTAACACTCTCTTACAACCGAGAGAAATCATTGAAAAGTGCAAGCCCCATTAACAACACCAGCAATATAGAGCCAATGCGATAACTAAAGTCTTGAACCCGCTCGGATACCGGACCGCCCTTCAGCTTTTCAATCGCCAGGAACAGCAGATGCCCCCCGTCAAGAACGGGCAACGGAAACAGGTTAATTATCCCTAAGTTCACGCTGATAAGCGCAAGGAACATCAGGTAATAAATCACCCCGAACTCCGCTGACATCCCAGCCCCCTGGGCGATAGAAATCGGCCCACTGAGGTTGTTCAGTTTTACATCACCGGTAATCAATTTTCCCAGCATACTGACCGTCAGCTTCATCAACTGCCACGTTTTATCCGAGGCTTCGACGATGGCGCTGAAGGGTCCATACTGGCGTACAGTCTTATACTCATCAGGCAGAGGAATAATTTTAGGCACCACGCCCGCAAAACCTTCTGCCTTCCCGTTAACCTGTTTTGAATCCGGGGTTAACGTTAAAGACAAGGAACTGCCTTGTCTTTCAATATCTAGCGCTAACGGCTTATCCGGATTATCGCGCACCAGCGTCACGAACATCATCCATTGCGTCAGCGGCTGACCATTGACTTTAACGATCCTGTCGCCAGCTTGCAAACCCGCCTTACTTGCAGCCGAGTTAGCCTGCACTTCTGACAGCACCGATTCAATCTGCGGACCGCGTGGGCGAATCCCTAAACTGGCGACGGGATCCTGTTTGTCTGGCTCAAATGCCCAATGGCGCAAATCCAGCGTTTTGTCCTGCCGCTGGTTACTGCCAAACTGCGCCACGCTGAGCGTTGTATGCTCATCGCCAATTTTGGAAACCAACTGCAGTCTCACGGCATCCCAATCAGGGGTTTCGATACCATCAACCGCTTTTAGTTCCGTACCAGGCTGAATTTGCGCCTGCGCAGCAATCGAGTTGGGTGTTATTTCACCAACAACCGGACGAACGCCAGGAACGCCAATGATAAACACCAGCCAATAAGCGAAAATAGCAAAAAGGAAGTTTGCGATCGGACCTGCGGCGATAATAGCCGCGCGCTGCCCAACCGTTTTATTGTTGAAAGCGTAATGGCGCAGCTCCGGTACCACCGGTTCAGCGCGCTCATCCAGCATTTTGACGTAACCGCCGAGGGGGATTAGAGCGATGACGTATTCTGTACCCAGTTTATCGGTACGACGCCAAAGCGCTTTTCCAAAGCCAATGGAAAAGCGCTCAACGCGGACTCCGCAGCGCCGTGCAACCCAGAAATGACCAAATTCATGCACGGTGATAAGCACACCGAGTGCGACGATGAATGCAGCCAGATTCCAGAGAATACTCAGCATAAGACCATCCGTTAGAGCGTCCTGAATACCAGTAACAACAGGCAGGCAAAGACCGGTACCGCAGCCGTCAGGCTATCAATACGATCCAGAATACCGCCGTGTCCTGGAATTAAGTGACCACTGTCCTTAATACCTGCTTCACGCTTAAACATACTCTCAGTCAGGTCACCCAGCACGGAGGCCAGGGCTGCAACGATGGAGCAAATGAGCAAGGTGACAGGCGCAACTTCAAGATTCGCCCACATGCCATAACCCCATGAGATTACGGCCGCAGTGGCGAGTCCGCCAATAAAACCCTGCCAGGTTTTACCAGGAGAAACCTTCGGTGCCAGTTTGTGTTTGCCAAACAGCTTACCAAACATATACGCGCCAGAGTCCGCTCCCCAGACGAGGATCATGACATACAGCAGCCATAACGCGCCACTATAATGATTTTCATCATAGTGCCATGCCCGTAGCGCCAGCATTCCCCAAAAGAAAGGAACAATGGTTAGCACGCCGAAAATTATGCGTAATGTTTTGGAATTACGCCAGACCGACGCAGAACCTGGGTAAAACAGTACCAGTAACAGCGCGACGATCCACCAACCCAGCGACGCCCATAGCGATACTTCAACCAGCGGCTGATGAATATTGCGATGGTATTCTGGCAGTAAAAATAGCATTAGCGCCAGCAATAGCCCGCACAAAACCGCCAGCCAGACTCGCTGTGTACGCGTGGTAAAACCGCTTAACTGTCCCCATTCCCAGGCGGCCAACATACAGACAACCAGCGTAACAATGGCGAACCCCACCGGCGGCAGCAAAAACAACGCCGCGATGACAACGGGTATTAAAACAAAAGCAGAAATCAGGCGATACTTCAGCAAAAGCGACCCCCATCAGGCTTTTTCATCACCGGGCTCGGTGCCGCCGAAACGACGCTCACGATTAGCAAAGGCATGCAGCGCACCTTCAAAGTCTTGTTCATCGAAATCGGGCCAGAGAACATCCGTAAAGTAAAGTTCGGCATAGGCAATTTGCCACAACAAAAAATTACTAATTCGATGTTCTCCCCCAGTCCTTATCACTAAATCCACAGGGGCCAGTTCATGCATACAAATTTGCTGCCCAAGCATCTCTTCATCGATTTGCTCTGGGCGCAGCAGACCTTCCTGCACCTGTTGTGCCAGTTGCCTGACTCCCTGGACAATATCCCACCGTCCACCGTAATTCGCTGCAATATTCAGCGTCAACCCGGTATTCTGGGCGGTAAGCGCTTCTGATTTGCGAATCCGTTCTTGCAAACGTGAGTTAAATCGACTGATATCCCCGATAATACGCAGACGTACGTTATGGCGGTGCAGGTTTTTCACTTCGCTATCAAGCGCCCACACAAACAGTTCCATTAACGCGCTCACTTCCTGCGCAGGTCGGTTCCAGTTCTCACTGCTAAAGGCATACAGCGTTAACGCATCAATACCGTTATTGGCAGCAAAAGAGACAGCCCGGCGGACGGATTTTGCTCCGGCCTTATGCCCAAAGGCGCGAATCTTCCCTTGCTTTTTCGCCCAGCGGCCATTGCCATCCATGATGATTGCAACATGGCGGCAACCATGTGCTGGCAAATTTTCGCTTAATGGTTTAGTTGCAGACAACATAACGCGTTTTTAGTCCCTGAAAGGATTTACGGTACTCAGGAATACTGAAGCCCATCCACAAAAAAGCCGTGTCAAACCACGGCTTACCCGACCGAAAAAAAGCAACTACCCGCGATCGAGTGGCGCAGACTATATCACTGAAGCCCAACGCTAACAAATAGCACGATCTTCCGTAGAGGGATTATCATCAGCTTGAGAGTCGCATCACTTCTTTTCTGGCGACTTCCCGCGCGATGGTATCCACCTTCAGCACGTCATCAACGCTCTGCGGCTCCTGCAAATCCATCTTATCCAGTACGGATAAATTAAGATCGGCAATATCGGTAAATCGAATCTGCTGCGCCAGAAATGCGGCAACGGTAATTTCATTCGCGGCGTTCAGTGCGGTCGTTGCCGCCTGCCCTTGCTCAAACGCGTCCATCGCCAGTTTCAGGCACGGATAGCGCTGATAATCAGGTGCGGAAAACGTCAACGCACTGAGTTGGCAAAAGTCGACAGGCTTAACGCCAGACGTCACACGTTCCGGCCATGCCATCGTATGGGCAATAGGTGTACGCATGTCAGGTTCCCCCAACTGCGCCAGAACGCTACCATCCTGATAACGTACCATCGAATGAATAACCGACTGCGGATGAATCAGCACTTCCATCTGGCTTGCGCTGGCATTGAATAACCAACGCGCTTCAATGTATTCCAGACCTTTATTCATCATGGTGGCTGAATCGACAGAGATTTTTCGTCCCATCGACCAATTCGGATGACGACATGCCTGATCGGGGGTCATAGCAACCAGATCGCGCAATGGCGTTTCACGGAAAGGGCCACCAGACCCGGTAAGCAGTACGGACACGACGCCGTTTTGCTCAAGGTCAGCGTATCCCAGATTGAGTTGGATCGGTTGCGGTAAACTCTGAAAAATCGCGTTATGCTCGCTATCTACCGGCAAAAGCTGCGCTTTGTGGCGTTTCACGTCGTCCATAAACAGACGTCCGCAGGTGACCAGAGACTCTTTATTCGCCAGCAAAATGCTTTTGCCCGCGCGGATTGCCGAAAGCGTCGGCAGCAGGCCCGCTGCGCCGACAATCGCTGCCATGACCTGATCAACATCATCCAGCGCGGCCATATCACAGGCTGCCTGCTGTCCGCTCATAACTTCAGTGCGGCTACCCTGCTCCAGCAGAGCCGATTTTAGCAATGCCGCGCTTTTTTCATCGTCCATTACCGCATAGCGAGGAGAAAATTCCAGGCATTGCTCCACCATACGGGCAACATTCTTTCCCGCAACCAACGCAGCAACACGAAATTTTTCCGGGTTATGGCGAACTACATCCAGCGTACTGCAACCAATGGAACCGGTTGATCCCAGGATGGTTAATTGCTTCATGAGACATCCAGAAAAATAGGGTATAGACAGAAAAAAGCAAAACGCCGCCATCCAGCCTTTGCAGGCCTTCTAAGCGGCGTTTTTAGCGTACAGATGAATCAGAACTGCATCAGTTCCGTTTCTTTCTCTGCCAGCGCCGCATCAACTTTCTTGATCGCTGCGTCAGTCAGTTTCTGTACTTCATCCTGAGAGCGGCGATCGTCGTCTTCGCTGATCTCTTTATCTTTCAACAGCGCTTTCACTTTGTCGTTTGCATCGCGGCGTACGTTACGTACGGCAACACGCGCGCCTTCAGCTTCGCCACGCACGATCTTGGTCAGATCTTTACGACGCTCTTCGGTCAGCGGCGGCAGCGGAACGCGGATATCGGAACCCGCTGAACTTGGATTCAGACCAAGGTCGGAAGCCATAATTGCTTTTTCAACGGCTGGTCCCATGGAACGGTCAAACACGTTGATTTTCAGGGTACGGGAATCTTCAACCGTTACGCTTGCCAGCTGGCGCAGCGGAGTCGGCGTGCCGTAATATTCCACGACAATACCATCCAGCAGGCTAGGAGAAGCACGGCCCGTACGAATTTTGCTGATTTGATTTTTGAACGCTTCGACGCATTTGTCCATGCGTACTTCAGCATCTTTTCTGATATCGTTGATCACGTTACGAATCCTTGAAAGCTCGTTTCAGTCAGACCATACCCACCACGCAAGCTGTGACAAGTATAGTCTTAATTAATTTTGAGGGACGTATCCCGCGACATTAAAGCGGAATATTACCTGCATTTAGCCGCAACGGGAATTATTCCGTGATTAACGTGCCTTCTTTTTCACCCATAACAACACGGCGCAGCGCACCCGGTTTGTTCATGTTAAAGACACGAATCGGTAATTTGTGGTCACGAGCCAGCGTGAACGCCGCCAGATCCATCACTTTCAGCTCTTTATCCAGTACTTCAGTGTAGGTCAACTGTTCGTACATGGTCGCCGTAGGATCTTTAGCCGGGTCGGCAGTAAATACGCCGTCCACTTTGGTAGCTTTCAGTACCACATCCGCTTCAATTTCAATACCGCGCAGACAGGCTGCTGAATCAGTAGTGAAGAACGGATTGCCAGTACCCGCAGACAAAATAACAACGCGGTTGTTACGCAGCAGGCTGATAGCTTCCGCCCAGCTGTAGTTATCACACACGCCGTTCAGAGGAATGGCGGACATCAAGCGAGCGTTCACATAGGCGCGGTGAAGCGCATCGCGCATCGCCAGACCGTTCATTACGGTGGCTAACATGCCCATGTGGTCGCCCACAACGCGGTTCATCCCTGCTTTCGCCAGACCAGCACCACGGAACAGGTTACCGCCACCAATCACTACGCCAACCTGAATACCCAGCTCAACCAGCTCTTTGATTTCCTGAGCCATACGGTCAAGTATGCTTGCATCAATACCGAAGCCTTCTGAACCTTGCAGAGCTTCGCCACTTAACTTAAGCAGAATACGTTTGTAGACGGGTTTTGCATTGGTAGCCATGTTTCTTTCCTGAGACTGTCAACGAATGAGATGAGTTAATTCCGGCGACATTGTATGTCGCTTTTCAGCATGACCACTATAGCGGTTCGCTGAATTTACAAGCCAGACACAAAAAGAAGCCGCCCTCAGGCGGCTCCTTTAAAAATTAAGACTGCTTGGACATCGCAGCAACTTCTGCTGCAAAGTCAGTCTCAACTTTCTCGATGCCTTCACCCACTTCGAAGCGGATGAAACCAGTTACGTCAGCATTGTGCTCTTTCAGCAGCTGACCAACAGATTTGCTCGGTTCCATAACGAAAGGCTGGCCAGTCAGAGAAACTTCGCCGGTGAATTTCTTCATGCGGCCTTCAACCATTTTCTCTGCGATTTCTTTCGGCTTGCCAGACTGCATGGCGATGTCCAGCTGAACCTGGTATTCTTTCTCTACCACTTCAGCAGAAACGTCTTCCGGCTTAACGAATTCTGGTTTGCTTGCAGCAACGTGCATTGCCAGCTGTTTAACCAGTTCTTCGTCAGCGCCAGTTGCAGCAACCAGAACACCGATACGCGCACCGTGCTGGTAGTTACCCAGAACTTCGCCTTCCAGGGAAGCCACGCGACGAATGTTGATGTTCTCACCGATTTTAGCAACCAGCGCAACACGTTCTTCTTCGAACTGTGCTTTCAGAACTTCAACGTCAGTGATTTTGCCAGCAACGGCAGCGTCCAGTACTTTGTCAGCAAATGCCTGGAAACCAGCATCTTTAGCAACGAAGTCAGTCTGGCAGTTAACTTCCAGAATGAAAGCGATGTTGCCGTCGATTTTGGTTTTGATTACGCCGTCAGCAGCAACGTTGCCTGCTTTTTTCGCCGCTTTGATTGCGCCGGACTTACGCATGTTTTCGATTGCCAGCTCGATGTCGCCATTAGCTTCAGTCAGTGCTTTTTTGCAATCCATCATGCCTGCGCCAGTACGCTCACGCAGCTCTTTTACCAGGGATGCGGTAATTTCAGCCATTCTAAAATCCTCGGAAGATTTGATCTGCCCGGCATGAAACCGCACAGATTTAAAAGTGAAAAAGGGGGCCATATACAGGCCCCCTAACCAAACGTGATACTACCTGGTCTATAAGGGCTCTAACGAGCGTGCCTTATTATTCAGCTTCTACGAAGCTTTCTTCCGCCTGGGAAGCCAGATCCTGAGAACGGCCTTCACGAACGGTAGTAGCTACAGCGCCCAGGTACAGGGTCACAGCACGGATTGCGTCGTCGTTACCCGGGATAACGAAGTCAACACCGTCCGGATCAGAGTTGGTATCAACGATAGCAAATACCGGGATACCCAGGTTGTTTGCTTCTTTGATAGCAATGTGCTCGTGGTCAGCATCGATTACGAACAGAGCGTCCGGCAGACCGCCCATGTCTTTGATACCGCCCAGGCTGTTTTCCAGTTTCTCAAGCTCACGAGTACGCATCAGCGCTTCTTTCTTGGTCAGCTTTTCGAAAGTACCGTCCTGAGACTGAGTTTCCAGATCTTTCAGACGTTTGATGGACTGACGAACGGTTTTCCAGTTAGTCAGCATACCGCCCAGCCAGCGATGGTTCACGAAGAACTGGTCGCAGCTGTTAGCAGCTTCTTTCACCGCTTCGCTTGCAGCGCGTTTAGTACCAACGAAAAGGATTTTACCTTTACGAGCAGAGATCTTGTTCAGTTCAGCCAGAGCTTCGTTGAACATCGGTACAGTTTTCTCAAGGTTGATGATGTGAACTTTGTTACGCGCACCGAAGATGAACGGCTTCATTTTCGGGTTCCAGTAACGGGTCTGGTGACCAAAGTGAACACCAGCCTTGAGCATGTCGCGCATGGAAACAGTTGCCATGATTAAAACCTCTATATATAAAAGTTGGGGTTAAGCCTCCACGCATCCCATATTACCGACCCCAAAGGGCACCCCGGAATATGTGCCGATACGTGTGTGTTGTTACACAAAGTGAGATTTGTCGCTCCCGTCCATCGTGTGTAGTCTTCGAGTGGATCGGAAGTCCGGCGCGCTTTATACCACAAATACGCCACCGACACCAATAATTGTTGGCACTCAGTGCTGAATTGAACGATGAATTTCGTGTTACAGGCGGGCGGCAAATTTTTGAATCCCCGGGAGCTTACGGCCAGTAAGTGACTGGGGTGAAAAAATGTAGCCAACGCACCTGTGGCACGAAAGGCGAAGTTCAGAATGATTCTCAATTTGGCAGGGTACACCCCTGACTGATACCATTGTCAGCACTTACACAATTATTGCCGAAAATAATCGGCACTGATGGACAGAATTCATGGCTATCTCAATCAAGACCCCTGAAGAAATCGAAAAAATGCGCGTCGCTGGCCGTCTGGCGGCGGAAGTACTGGAGATGATCGAACCGTTTATCAAACCGGGCGTCAGCACCGGCGAACTGGATCGCATCTGTAATGACTATATCGTTAATGAGCAGCAGGCCATTTCCGCGTGCCTGGGCTACCACGGTTACCCTAAATCCGTGTGTATCTCGATTAACGAAGTGGTGTGCCACGGGATCCCGGACGACGCTAAGCACCTGAAAGATGGTGATATCGTTAACATCGACGTGACCGTGATTAAAGACGAATTCCACGGCGATACCTCCAAAATGTTTATCGTCGGCAAACCCACCATTCTGGGCGAACGTCTGTGCCGTGTAACGCAGGAAAGCCTGTATCTGGCGCTGCGGATGGTTAAACCGGGCATTCGCCTGCGCACGTTGGGCGCTGCGATTCAGAAATACGCGGAAGGCGAAGGCTTCTCTGTAGTACGTGAATACTGCGGTCACGGTATCGGTCGCGGCTTCCACGAGGAGCCTCAGGTTCTGCACTACGATGCAGACGACGGCGGCGTGGTACTGCAGCCGGGCATGACCTTCACCGTAGAACCGATGCTGAATGCCGGTGATTACCGCATCCGCACCATGAAAGACGGCTGGACGGTGAAAACCAAAGACCGCAGCTTGTCTGCTCAGTACGAGCATACTATTGTGGTGACGGAAAACGGCTGTGAGATCCTGACGTTACGCAAGGATGACACCATCCCGGCGATCATCACTCACGACGAATAATGTTTTGCCTGATGGCGATGCATTCGCATCTTATCAGGCCTACAAATTACCCCTTTACTCAAAATCATTCGAGTTGCCTCAAGGCGGCAAGAGAGTGAATCTTCAGGAGCGTACATAAGTACGTGACTGGAGTGAACGAGCGCAGCCAACGTAGAAGCAACTTGAAGGATGAAGAGTAAATACGTAGGCCGGATAAGGCGTTCACGCCATCATCCGGCTTTTTAATGGGTGGCGCATAATGAATACTCTTCCTGAACAGCACGCAAATACAGCCCTCCCCACCCTGCCTGGCCAACCGCAAAACCCCGGAACCTGGCCACAGCACGATCTCAACTGCGCCGGCATTAAAGCGCATATCGACACGTTCCAGCGCTGGTTAGGCGAAGCGTTCGACAGCGGAATTTCCGCTGAACAGCTCATTGAGGCCCGTACCGAATTTATTGACCAGTTGCTACAGCGCCTGTGGATTGAAGCCGGTTTTGGCCAAATTGCCGACCTAGCGCTGGTTGCCGTTGGGGGTTACGGGCGCGGCGAACTGCACCCGCTTTCCGATATCGACCTGTTGATCCTCAGCCGTAAAAAGCTCCCTGACGCGCAGGCCGAAAAAGTCGGTGAGCTGTTAACGCTGTTGTGGGACGTGAGGCTGGAAGTGGGCCACAGCGTGCGCACGCTGGAAGAGTGTCTGCTGGAAGGTTTATCAGATTTAACCGTCGCCACCAATCTGATAGAAACACGCCTGCTGATTGGCGACGTGGCGCTGTTTCTTGAGCTACAAAAGCATATTTTTAGCGAAGGTTTCTGGCCGTCCGATAAGTTTTACGCCGCCAAAGTGGAAGAGCAAAATCAACGTCACCAGCGTTATCATGGCACCAGCTACAATCTGGAACCCGATATCAAAAGCAGCCCCGGCGGCCTGCGCGACATCCACACTCTACAATGGGTCGCCCGCCGCCATTTTGGCGCCACGTCGCTGGATGAAATGGTTGGTTTTGGTTTTTTGACGCTGGCGGAGCGTGCCGAGCTGAATGAATGCTTGCATATCCTGTGGCGCATACGCTTTGCTCTGCACCTGATCGTGAGTCGTTACGATAACCGCCTGCTGTTTGATCGTCAGCTCAGCGTAGCCCAACGGCTAAACTACGGCGGTGAGGGCAACGAGCCAATCGAGCGGATGATGAAAGACTATTTTCGCGTTACGCGACGGGTCAGCGAACTGAACCACATGCTGTTGCAGCTGTTCGACGAGGCGATCCTCGCCATGCCCGCCGACGAAAAGCCGCGTCCGATTGATGACGACTTTCAACTGCGCGGCTCCTTGATTGATCTGCGCAGCGATGACCTGTTTATCCGTAAACCCGAAGCGATATTGCGGATGTTTTACATCATGGTGCGTAACAGCGCAATCAGCGGGATTTACTCCACCACACTGCGCCATCTGCGCCATGCCCGCCGTCATTTAACGCAGCCGTTATGCTACATCCCGGAAGCGCGCTCGCTGTTTCTCAGCATGTTACGCCATCCGGGCGCGGTGAGCCGCGGCCTGCTGCCGATGCATCGCCACAGCGTATTGTGGGCCTATATGCCGCAATGGTCGCATATAGTCGGCCAAATGCAGTTTGACCTGTTTCATGCCTATACGGTAGATGAACACACCATCCGCGTAATGCTCAAGCTGGAAAGTTTTGCCAACGAAGAGACCCGCCAGCGCCATCCGCTGTGTGTGGATCTGTGGCCGCGCCTGCGGCAGCCGGAGCTGATTCTGATTGCCGCGTTGTTCCATGATATCGCCAAAGGCCGCGGTGGCGATCATTCGGTTCTCGGTGCTCAGGACGTACTCAAATTCGCCGAACTGCACGGCCTGAACTCCCGCGAAACACAGCTGATCGTGTGGCTGGTGCGCCAGCATTTACTGATGTCAGTAACCGCTCAACGTCGCGATATTCAGGATCCCGAAGTGATTAAGCAATTCGCCGAAGAAGTGCAAACGGAACACCGCCTGCGCTTTTTGGTGTGCCTGACCGTCGCGGATATTTGCGCCACCAACGAAACGCTGTGGAATAGCTGGAAGCAAAGCCTGCTGCGCGAGCTGTACTTTGCCACGGAAAAACAGCTACGTCGTGGGATGCAAAACACGCCGGATATGCGCGAGCGCGTGCGTCACCATCAGCTTCAGGCACTGGCGTTATTGCGGATGGATAACATTGATGAAGAAGCGCTACACCATATCTGGTCACGCTGTCGGGCAAACTATTTCGTGCGCCACAGTCCAAATCAACTGGCCTGGCATGCGCGTCATCTCTTACAACATGACCTCAAAGAGCCGCTCATTCTGCTTAGCCCGCAGGCAACGCGTGGAGGAACGGAAATCTTTATCTGGAGTCCGGATCGCCCGTATCTGTTTGCCGCCGTTTGCGCCGAGCTGGACCGGCGTAATCTGAGCGTCCACGATGCGCAGATTTTCACCACCCGCGATGGAATGGCGATGGATACGTTCATTGTGCTGGAGCCGGACGGTAGCCCGCTGTCGTCAGACCGACACGAAGCGATCCGCTTCGGGCTGGAACAGGCGATCACTCAGCGTAGCTGGCAACCGCCGCAACCGCGTCGCCAGCCGGCAAAATTACGCCATTTTACCGTCGATACCGAAGTGACTTTTCTGCCGACCCATACCGATCGAAAATCATTCCTCGAGCTTATCGCTCTCGACCAGCCAGGACTGCTGGCGCGGGTCGGGCAGATTTTTGCCGATCTGGGAATTTCGCTGCATGGCGCCCGAATTACAACAATTGGCGAGCGAGTAGAAGATTTATTCATAATCGCCACCGCCGACCGGCGCGCCCTTAATAATGAGCTGCAGCAGGAAGTGCATCAACGGTTGACAGAGGCCCTCAATCCAAACGATAAAGGGTGATGTTTTTATTTATTATGGAAAGAGTTTAACAATGCAGCAGTTACAGAACGTTATTGAATCCGCTTTCGAGCGCCGTGCCGACATTACTCCGGCAAATGTGGATACCGTAACCCGCGAAGCGGTGAATCAGGTTATTTCTTTACTGGATTCCGGTGCTCTGCGCGTCGCAGAAAAGATTGAGGGTCAGTGGGTCACGCATCAGTGGCTGAAAAAAGCGGTCCTGCTCTCTTTTCGTATTAACGATAATCAGGTTATCGATGGTGCGGAAAGCCGTTACTTCGATAAAGTGCCGATGAAATTCGCCGACTATGACGAAGCGCGTTTTCAGAAAGAAGGTTTCCGCGTGGTGCCGCCTGCGGCAGTACGTCAGGGCGCGTTTATCGCCCGTAACACCGTGCTGATGCCGTCTTACGTGAACATCGGCGCTTATGTTGATGAAGGTACGATGGTTGATACCTGGGCGACAGTCGGGTCCTGTGCGCAAATCGGTAAAAACGTACACTTGTCCGGCGGCGTTGGCATTGGCGGCGTACTGGAGCCGTTACAGGCTAACCCGACCATCATTGAAGACAACTGCTTCATCGGCGCGCGTTCTGAAGTCGTAGAAGGCGTGATCGTCGAAGAAGGATCCGTTATCTCCATGGGCGTGTACATCGGCCAGAGCACCCGTATTTACGATCGTGAAACTGGCGAAGTACATTATGGCCGCGTTCCGGCGGGCTCCGTTGTCGTCTCCGGCAACCTGCCGTCGAAAGATGGCAAATACAGCCTGTACTGCGCGGTGATAGTGAAAAAGGTTGATGCCAAAACGCGTGGCAAAGTGGGAATCAACGAACTGTTACGCACCATCGACTAACAGCAATTTGAAAAAGCGGGCTTAGCCCGCTTTTTTTACATCTGCGAGTGGCGTAAACAAGGCTTTTCGTTAATTATTCAATGGTTATAGTGAGCTTAAGGGTACCGCTATGTATGACAATCTGAAAAGTCTGGGCATTACTAATCCTGAAGAGATCGATCGTTACAGCCTGCGGCAAGAAGCCAACAACGATATCCTGAAAATCTATTTCCAGAAGGATAAAGGCGAGTTTTTTGCCAAGAGCGTGAAGTTCAAATATCCCCGTCAGCGTAAAACGGTTGTCGCCGATGGCGTCGGCCAGGGTTATAAAGAAGTGCAGGAGATCAGCCCCAACCTGCGCTATGTGATCGATGAACTGGATCAGATCTGCCAGCGCGATCGCAGCGAAGTCGATCTTAAACGTAAGATCCTCGATGATTTACGTCATCTGGAAAGCGTCGTGACCAACAAGATCAGCGAAATTGAAGCCGATCTGGAAAAACTGACGCGTAAATAACCGCGAGTGGATGTATTCGTAGGCCGGGTAAGGCGAAGCCGCCACCCGGCATTTTGCCTGATAAGCGTCGCGCCATCAGGCAATCAATGCTGCTCATCTAACTGCAATGCCACATACAGCAGCAGCCTGTCGTCAAAATTCCCCAAATCCAGCCCGGTCAGTTCTGAAATACGATTCAGGCGATACTCCAGCGTATTGCGATGAATAAACAAGGCTTTTGAGGTCGCCAGCGGCTGAACGTTATGCCGAAACCATGCCGCTAATGTCCGACGCAGCAAGCCGTTGTTATCCATTGCTTTTAACCGTACCAACGGACGCGCCAGCTCATTGGCCTGCCAACCGCCGCGCAGGCTGTCCAGCAGTACCGGCAGCATCAGATCCTGATAGAAATAGCTTCGGCTTTCCGGCATCCGCTGCTTACCGACCATCATGGTGGTACGCGCCGTACGATACGAACGGGCAATGCTGCCAGGTCCGGTAAAATAGTTGCCGAGCGAGACGCGAAAACGCAGCTGTCCGTTCTCTTTCATCCGGGCAATGAGCTGTTCAACGCGCTTGCGATGATCTTCGGCATCCCAGCGGCCAAACTGATTAAGCGCGGGTTTCAGCACCACCATCTCAGTCAGGGAAACAATCGCAATCAGATTATTACGCTCTGGCGTGGTCAACGCATTCTGTAATTGCTGTAGTTCAGCCATCGCGCTGTCAACACCAAGCTGACCGCTGTCGACTTCGACTACCGCTACCACGCGCGGCTGGTTCAAATCGATGCCTAAACGCTGCGCCCATTCCATTAGCGCTGGGGTATTTTCTTCCGCCTGAATCAGGTTCATCACCAATTCTTCGCGCAGACGGCTGTCCTGGGCTAAAAGATGCATCAGACGCGACTGTTCCAGCATCATTTCGGCGGTCATACATACCAATTCGCCGTATTTGCGCAGATGTTCCGGTTCGCCGGTAAGACCGATAACGCCAACGATTTCGCCGTCAAGACGCAGCGGCAGATTGATCCCCTGTCGCACACCGTGTAAATGCCGTGCGACCGCATCGTCAATATCGACCACCCGCCCCTGAGAAAGCACCAGCAGCGCGCCTTCGTGCAATTCACCAATTCGTTCGCGATCGCCGCTGCCGATTATCCGCCCACGGGCATCCATTACGTTGATATTGGTATCAATGATGCGCATGGTACGCGCCACGATATCCTGCGCCATTTTGGTATCAAGATGCCAGCCAGCCATAAACCCTCCTGTGAGCAGAGCTCAAGCATAAGGAAGATAACAAGCGACAACATTGTGCAAATGCACAAAGCGGAAGAGAGAAGTATGGAGTTGTGGGAGGTATCACAAAAAGAAACCCCTTCCTGTGCAGGAAGGGGTTGAGGGAGATTACTGCATCAACAGATAGATGGAGCTGTCGCCACGCTGAATGTTCAGCGCCAGTACAGCGGGTTTGCTGTCGAGAATTTTGCGCAGTTCGGCGATATTTTTCACCGGTTGCTGGTTAGCACCGATAATCACATCCCCTTTCTTCAGGCCAATCTGTGCAGCCGGAGAATTCGGTTTCACGTCACTTACCACAACCCCTTTGTCCTGGCCCTTGTTGCTCATATCGGCACCTTCAATGCCTTTGAAGATAGAGCTGGAATCAACCTGGGTCTGGCTGCTCTGCTGCAGTTCCAGATTCACAGTAACAGGCTTACCGTCGCGCAGCAGGCCAAGGTTAATTTTGCTGCCTACCGGCATAGTTCCCACCTGCGCACGCAGTGCGGCAAAGCTGCTGATAGGTTTACCGTTCAGGGAGGTAATCACATCCCCGGCTTTAATACCCGCTTTCGCTGCGGAAGAGTTCGGCATGACCTGGCTGACGAATGCGCCACGCTGGGCGTCAACTTTCATCGCTTTCGCCAGCTCAGAGCTCAGCTCGGTACCCATGATGCCCAGCTCGCCACGTTTAACCTGGCCGAACTCAACCATCTGGGAGGTCAGGTTTTTCACCATGTTGCTTGGGATTGCAAAACCGATCCCGATATTACCGCCGTCCGGCGCGAGGATCGCGGTGTTAATCCCGATCAGCTCACCGTTCAGGTTGACCAGTGCGCCACCGGAGTTGCCCCGGTTGATCGCAGCATCCGTCTGGATAAAGTTCTCGTAGTTTTCCGCATTCAGGCCGCTACGACCCAGCGCAGAAACGATACCGGAGGTCACGGTCTCACCGAGGCCAAACGGGTTGCCAATTGCCACGGTGTAATCACCCACGCGCAGCGCGTCGGAATCCGCCAGCTTAATTGCCGTCAGGTTTTTCGGATCCTGAATCTGGATCAACGCGATATCGGAGCGCGGATCTTTACCCACGATCTTCGCGTCAAACTTACGGCCATCGCTTAGTTGAACCTTAATTACCGTGGCGTTATCCACCACGTGGTTGTTGGTCACAACATACCCTTTCGCAGCATCAATAATTACGCCGGAGCCCAGCGCCATAAATTTTTGCTGCTGGCCGCCGCCGTTGTCAGCGCCCGGTGCGCCGCCCTGGCAGAACGGGGAACTCTGGAACGGAGAACCGTCCTGGCAGAACGGGGAATTATCACCGAAGAACTGCTGGAAATTACGCGGCATGCGCGGCGTATTCACCGTCGTGCTCCCCTCGACGTTAATACTCACCACCGATGGCATCACTTTTTCAAGCATCGGGGCCAGGCTTGGCATCTGTTGGGCGGTCGTTGCTGAAGACGCCGTTTCAGCCGCTGTTGCAGACAAGGGGGACAACGCCAAACCTAAACTCAGAGCCAGTGCACTCATTGCTAATGTGGTTTTTTTCATGTGTTTCGTTCTCGATTAACAGGTAACGCAAAATTGCTGTATACGTCAGAGTCGTTTTATAGCGCTAAGTTCCAGATTTAAGTTTAAGGAAAAAGTAAAATTTTATTGTCGATCTTTACAAATGATTATTTATTGTTCTACTGCCATCAACCGACGATATTCATCCCAGGCATATAAATCTGTCATCCCGCTGATATAATCCTGAATCAAACGGCAGCGATAATAATATTCCAGAACAGGAAACTCAGCGCAACTAGCCGATATTTTACTGACCGCCTCAACATAAGCAAGGCGATGGCGAGTAGACAACTTCTGAAATAACCGGGACTCGATAGGAAAACGTTTTACTCTTTCATTTTCGACCAGTTCCGTAAAATCTGACTGAGTCATTTTTAATAACGGTTGATAGATTTCCAGCAGCCCGCTTATCACCCGATAGCCCTGTAACTCCAGTTGCTCTACGTCTGGGTGGCTAAAGACATGTTTTATCGCCACATTTTTATAGACGCCCAGCAACTGGCTGAAGCTACTGGCATCTTCTAACAGCGCGTGATTAAAACATCCCTCGAAAATCTGCGGCAAGTTATCGATAAATCGCTGGGCAGCGTACGGCACCAGTTTATTCAATGTATTAACGCGTAAATACATAAAGAACTGATCTTCGGTACTCCGGCTTAATGTATTTGAACGTGATTTCTCCCAGGCGTTCTCTACCACCAGACTGAACAGGGAACCTTTTTCGTGGTGTCCCCACGCCGCATACAGATGCTGATAAAGTTGTTCGACGCTAAAGATTCTTTTCTCAACGGCATCTTCCAGATCGGCCACGCAATAAGAGATATCATCAGCAGCTTCCATAATCCAGGTTAATGGAAAGCGACTGTAAGGCGCTAATGATAATTCTTTACGTAATCTCTCAATATACGATTCTTCGGAAAGATAATAGCCCGGTTTCTTCATTAAATAGTTGTGTGTTGCGGGCGCATTGCCGCGCCACCACGCCGGGCGGGTATATTTCAAAATACCGCCAACCTGCGCCCAGGTAAGATTCATACGCATCAGGGTATGTACCAGACGAATCCCTTGCGCATTACCCTCAAAATGGCACAGGTCCTGTCGCACTTTACGGCGAATATCATTCAGCGACTCTTCGCCCTCGCGCAAACGTAATGCCGCCACCAGGCAACGGTCATCGCTGAGTGGCTGACTTTCCGCATCTGCGGGGTACAGTCGCTGGCGGAACCAGTCATTAATCGCCGCTTCACCAAAGTGACCAAACGGCGGATTGCCAATGTCATGCATCAGGCAGGACATTTCAACAATACTCTCAAACGGTCCCGTCAGTTCATCCAGACCATACTGCTCCAGCAACTTTTGCTCTTTGAGTCGGCTGAGGATCTCTTTCGCGATATAGCGACCAACCTGCTGAACTTCCATTGAGTGCGTCAAACGCGTGCGTACCGCCGCATTACGTTCCAACGGAAAGACCTGGGTCTTTTGTTGCAGTCGGCGAATTGCCGGAGAATTGATAATGCGTCCACGATCGCTTTCGAAAATACGCAGGATCTCGTGCTCAGTCTTCACGCCCTGCGGCGAACGGTAACGACGATGCCAGTTTATTTTTTTTCGGAAATCGATCTGTGCCATGTCCTCTCCCGCCTGAGAAATGCGCTACCCCGTAAGCGCATGATAGACTATGCCCTCAAATCTGGCTTATCGCGAGTAAATCTATGAAAATCGGCATCATTGGTGCAATGGAAGAAGAAGTTACGCTACTGCGTGACAAAATCGAAAACCGTCAGACCATCGCTCTCGGCGGTTGTGAAATTTACACCGGCCAACTGAATGGTACTGAGGTTGCGCTACTGAAATCAGGCATCGGTAAAGTCGCTGCGGCACTGGGCGCTACGTTGCTGCTTGAACGCTGCAAGCCGGACGCTATCATTAATACCGGTTCAGCGGGCGGCCTGGCCTCTACGCTGAAAGTCGGCGATATCGTGGTTTCTGATGAAGCGCGCTATCACGATGCCGACGTCACGGCATTTGGCTATGAATTTGGTCAGCTACCGGGTTGCCCGGCGGGTTTCAAAGCCGATCCTGCGCTGATTACTGCAGCAGAAGCCTGCATTGCTGAACTGAATCTGAATGCCGTCCGTGGGCTTATCGTCAGCGGAGATGCCTTCATTAATGGCTCTGTCGGCCTGGCTAAAATTAAGCATAACTTCCCGCAGGCGATTGCCGTTGAGATGGAAGCAACCGCGATTGCGCATGTTTGCCACAATTTTAACGTGCCGTTCGTCGTGGTTCGCGCCATCTCCGACGTCGCCGATCAGCAGTCCCATCTCAGCTTTGACGAGTTCCTGGTGGTCGCCGCGAAGCAGTCAAGCCTGATGGTTGAAACGCTGGTACAGAAACTGGCGCATGGCTAAATTACTCTCCAGGGCGCTGGTCGCCCTGCTTTTCACTCTTCCGGCGTTCCTTTACGCCGCACCGCGTGTTGTTACGCTTTCTCCTGCCAATACTGAACTCGCCTTTGCCGCAGGCATTACGCCCGTTGGCGTCAGCAGCTACTCCAATTACCCGCCCGAGGCCCAAAAAATTGAAGAGGTCTCAACCTGGCAAGGCATGAATCTGGAACGCATTGTGGCGCTGAAACCGGATTTGGTCGTCGCCTGGCGCGGAGGAAATGCTGAGCGGCAGGTTAATCAGCTAACCGCGCTGGGCATTAAAGTCATTTGGGTGGATGCCGTTACCATTGAGCAGGTCGCCGATGCGCTACGCCAATTGGCGCCATGGAGCCCCAGGCCAGAGCAGGCCAAACAGGCGGCAAAAACATTGCTTGATGAATACGCTTTACTAAAATCTCAGTATGCCAACAAACCGAAAAAACGCGTGTTTCTGCAGTTTGGGGCGAATCCTCTGTTTACCAGTGGAAAAGGCTCCATTCAGCATGAGGTTCTTGAGGTATGCGGCGGAGAAAACATTTTTGCCGGCAGTCGGGTTCCATGGCCGCAGGTTAGCCGTGAACAGGTCCTGGCAAGAGCGCCGCAGGCTATCGTTGCCACCGGTGGTTCCGGCGAAACGCTGAAAATTGAGCAATATTGGGGAAATCAGCTTAAAATCCCGGTTATTACCCTTAATAGTGATTGGTTCGAACGTGCGAGCCCGCGTATTATCCTCGCCGCAAAACAACTCTGTAATGCGCTTTCACAGGTAAATTAGCGCCTGCCCCCACCAGGTTTGTTGTGAGGATTTAAACATGCTCGTCTATTGGCTGGATATTGTCGGTACCGCGGTATTTGCTATCTCTGGCGTATTGCTTGCCGGAAAACTGCGTATGGATCCCTTCGGCGTTCTGGTCTTAGGCGTGGTAACAGCCGTCGGTGGCGGGACGATCCGCGATATGGCGCTGGATAACGGACCGGTTTTTTGGGTTAAGGATCCTACCGATCTGGTGGTGGCGATGATCACCAGCATGCTGACGATCCTGCTGGTGCGTCAGCCCCGACGGTTGCCGAAGTGGATCCTGCCGGTGCTGGATGCCGTTGGCCTGGCGGTATTCGTGGGCATTGGCGTCAACAAAGCTTTTATTGCCGGAACAGGGCCTCTGGTGGCGATTTGTATGGGCGTGATTACCGGCGTTGGCGGAGGGATCATTCGTGACGTATTAGCCCGTGAAGTGCCGATGATTTTGCGCACCGAAATCTACGCTACAGCCTGTATTATCGGCGGGATCGTACATGCGACCGCGTTTTATACCTTTGATGTTTCACTGGAAAACGCCAGTATGATGGGGATGATTGTCACCCTGCTGATTCGGCTGGCCGCCATTCGCTGGCATTTGAAATTGCCGACGTTTGCGCTGGATGATAACGGGCGTTGATATGACGGTACAGAACATGTAGGCCGGATAAGGCGTTTACGCCGCCATCCGGCACATTGCCCGGTGGCGCTGCGCTTACCGGGCCTACAACATCAGACCATCAGTATTACAGACAGCAATCAGATGCTGAAAGAAGAACCACACCCGCAGGTGCTTTTAGCATTCGGGTTAGTCACAACGAAGCGGGAACCTTCCAGACCTTCGGTATAGTCAACCGAACCACCCACCAGATATTGCAGGCTCATCGGATCAACCACCAGACCAACACCTTGTTTCTCAATGGTCATATCACCATCGTTCACCTGATCATCAAAGGTGAAACCATACTGGAAACCGCTGCAACCACCGCCGGTGATATACACGCGTAATTTCAGATTCGGGTTATCTTCATCAGCGATCAGGCTTTTTACTTTATTGGCTGCTGCTTCAGTAAATTGCAGTGGCAGCGCTACGTCATCACTCATATTTTGCTCCAAACGACATTGGCAATTGGGCAAATTATAACCCAATGGTTAAAGCCATTATCTAATACCCTGGTATTTCGTTCAAGTATTCTCGCCAGCGGTAGTCCCCTGACTTTTTGCCGCCTGCTCCGCTTCCTGTTTTGCCAGCGTGCGGGCAAGGATAGTCGAGTATAGCGGCTTTCCGCCCATAAATTGGGCTAATAGTGTTGCGCCAAGACAGGTAATAATCATTGGCAAAATGAGCTGATAGTTATCGGTCATCTCCAGCACCAGCACAATACCGGTGAGCGGCGCCCTTACCGAAGCCGCCAACAAAGCCCCCATTCCGGCAATGGCAAAAGTTCCGGCCTCCAGATGATACTGCGGAAAAGAGGCCGCTGCGGCCATACCGAACGCGGTACCAAGCAGCGTACCCAACGCCAGCATCGGGGCAAAAATCCCGCCAGGCGCGCCGGACGAGAAGCACAGCAGCGTGGTAATCACCCGGGCAATAAAGATAAACAGCAGCAGACCGACGCTAAAATTGCCCGCCGCAGCAATCGGGATCAGGTTAAACCCACCACCCGCTGCTTCAGGTTTAATTAATCCGAGGATCCCGCACAAGCCGCCAATCGCGCCGCCCATGAGCACCCATTTTTTAATCTCACCACCGTGGAAACGCTGGAACATATCCTGGGTACGCAACACCATGGTATTAAACAACGGTCCGACGCAGCCAAAAACAATCCCCAGCACCAGATACAGCCACAGCGTATTCACCGGCGCATTGGAGAGCTTGCCAACTTCAATAATCGGAGCTTCACCATTGAAAACGCGAAACACAATGCTCGACATGATGACGCCGGTAAACACGGCTTTGATCGACACGAGGTTATAGCGAAACTGCGGACGCATCTCTTCAATAATGAACAGGATCCCCGCCAGAGGGGCATTGAACGCCGCCGACAGGCCCGCAGCGGCACCGGTAGCCAGCAGAGTATGCCGCGCTTCGGCGCTGCGCATACGAAAAATATCCAGCACCATACGCCCAATGTTGCCGCCAATCTGCACGGTCGGCCCTTCTCGCCCGAGCACCATCCCAGCGCCCAGCGTACCCATACCGCCGATAAATTTCACCGGCAGAACGCGCCACCAGCGCACAGGTCGCAATTCCTCCAAAGCGCCTTCAATCTCTGGGATCCCCGAACCGCCCGCTTCCGGCGCAAATTTACGCACCAGAAAATAGCCGACCATCGCCAGCAATGCGGAGAGGATAAACGCCAGCGGCCACAGCAAAATGGCATGGTCCGCAACCTGAGCCAACGCGCCGATGCGCTGATTCTGCACCCAGGTCACCGCTTTCTCAAACGCCACGCCCACTAGTCCCGTCACGGTCCCCACTACCGCGGCCATCAAGAGGATCGCCAACGGCGTTTTGTCTCGTTCCAGGAGTCGACGGATTTGATCCCTGCGGCGTAAACGCACAATTTGTTGTGCTTCAAAAGAGGGAGTGTCAGTCTTCATCAGATGATCATTAATTGGTAATACAAATACGGAATCGGCATTCTACTCGCACATTTCACGAAAATCCCCTGCAAATCGCATTGTTTCAATTGCGTAAAACTTTCATAACCTTCTCTGAATAACTAGAATAGCGGGCATTTACTTTTTCTACGAACCAGGACCCCATCCATGAGTAAGTCTGAAAATCTCTACAGCGCAGCACGCGAACTTATCCCTGGCGGCGTTAACTCCCCCGTTCGCGCCTTTACTGGCGTGGGTGGTACTCCGCTGTTTATCGAAAAAGCGGACGGCGCGTATCTGTATGATGTCGATGGTAAAGCCTATGTCGACTACGTCGGTTCCTGGGGACCGATGGTGCTGGGCCATAACCATCCGGCAATCCGTAACGCAGTGATTGAAGCGGCAGAGCGCGGTTTAAGCTTCGGCGCGCCAACCGAGATGGAAGTGAAAATGGCGGAGCTGGTCACTGAACTCGTACCGACCATGGACATGGTGCGCATGGTGAACTCCGGTACGGAAGCGACGATGAGCGCCATCCGTCTGGCGCGCGGTTTCACCGATCGAGATAAGATCATCAAATTTGAAGGCTGCTACCACGGCCATGCTGACTGCCTGCTGGTCAAAGCCGGTTCCGGCGCGTTAACGCTGGGCCAGCCGAACTCCCCTGGCGTACCCGCTGATTTCGCGAAACACACCCTGACCTGCACCTATAACGATCTCGCTTCAGTGCGTGCGGCGTTTGAGCAATATCCGCAGGAGATCGCCTGTATCATCGTTGAGCCGGTCGCCGGCAACATGAACTGCATTCCACCGTTGCCGGAATTCCTGCCAGGCCTGCGTGCGCTGTGCGATGAGTTTGGCGCGCTGTTGATCATCGATGAAGTGATGACCGGTTTCCGCGTGGCGCTGGCCGGTGCGCAGGATTATTACGGCGTCGTTCCGGACCTGACCTGCCTGGGTAAAATCATCGGCGGCGGGATGCCCGTTGGCGCATTCGGTGGCCGTCGTGATGTGATGGATGCCCTTGCGCCGACCGGTCCGGTTTACCAGGCGGGTACGCTGTCCGGTAACCCGATTGCAATGGCGGCGGGTTTTGCTTGTCTGAACGAAGTGGCCCAACCGGGTATTCATGAAACACTGAATGAACTGACAACGCGTCTGGCGGAAGGTCTGCTGGAAGCCGCCGAAGAAGCGAACATTCCTCTGGTGGTTAACCATGTGGGCGGGATGTTCGGGATTTTCTTCACCGATGCAGAAACCGTGACCTGCTATCAGGATGTGATGGCATGCGACGTTGAACGCTTTAAGCGGTTCTTCCACATGATGCTGGATGAAGGGATTTACCTGGCGCCGTCTGCCTTCGAAGCGGGCTTTATGTCTGTGGCGCACAGCGAAGAAGATATCAATAACACCATCGACGCCGCGCGTCGGGTGTTTGCGAAACTGTAAAAGAGAACGTACAGAAACAAAGTAGGCCGGGTAAGGCGAAGCCGCCACCCGGCTTTTTTATTGCCGGATGGCGACGCAAAGCGTCTTATCCGGCCTACATGAAAAGAATCAGCCTCAGCGGCTCTGCTTTCTCAGCAGATAGATAAAGTACGGCGCGCCGATAAACGTCGACAGTAATCCCGCCGGGATCTGATACGGAAACAGCACCATTCTGCCGCACCAGTCGGCAAAGACCAACAGCACGCCTCCCGCCAGCGCCGAAATCAGCATATGGGGCATCGCCCGGCGAAAACCCATCATGCGAGCAATATGCGGCGCCATCAGCCCGACAAAGCTCAACGGCCCAATCGTCATGGTTGCTGTCGCCGTTAATCCCGCCGCCAACAGCAGTAACCCCACGCGTGACGGCGTCAACGCCAGACCGACCGCCCGCGCCGTATCGCCTCCCAGCGGTAAAATCGTCAACCAACGACGACACAGCGGCGTCAACGCCAGCAAGAAAACCATCACTATCCCGGTATGCAATACCTGCTCGCCAGTCGCGTTATAGGTTGAACCGGAGATCCAGGTCAACACGCCCGCCATGCGCGGATCGCCGCTGGCCTGCAGCATCATTAGTAGCATTGTAAACGCCGTGCTGAGCGCCATTCCTGCCAGCAGCATACGGTGCGGCGAAAAACCGCCGCGCCCGGCGGCAACCATGATGATAAGCAGAGTGACCGCCGCTCCGAGGCTCCCGGCGGGGAGCAGCCAGCCAAAGGCATTGCCGGGCACCAGAAACAGCATTAACACCACGCCAAATGCCGCGCCGGAACTAATACCGAGGACTTCCGGGCTGGCCATTGGATTTCCGGTCAGACGCTGAATAATGCAACCCGCCACCGCCAGCATCACCCCGGCAATCAGCGCCGCCAGAATACGCGGCCAGCGCCAGGGCATCAGTTCATCCAGCATCGATCCGCTGGCCCATGTCCAGCCGTGCGCATCACGTCCGAACGACAGTGCCACCACGACCGTCAGCAGTAAAATTGCGCCGCCCGCCAGCGCAAACATCAGGACATTTTGACGCTCAGCGGCGATGCGGTTGCTGGCATTCATATCCGGTGCGCTCATGCTCTTAAGGCGCGGCAGCAGCCACAGCAGCAGCGGCGCGCCAACCAGCGCCGTCACCGAACCAGTGGAGACTTCCATCCAGACGCTGGTTAGCCACAGAATGATTTGATCGGAGAGCCAGAGGATCAGCGCGCCGATCAGCGGGGCCAACATCAGACGCGCCAGTAAGCGCCGGGCGCCGAGCATTTTTGCCAGCAGCGGGGCAAACAGGCCGATAAAACCGATAATTCCGACAGCGTTAACCAGCAAGGCGCTGATGACAATCGCCAGCGTCAGTGCCGCCAGACGCGCCAGCGATAGCGCCAGCCCAAGGTTGCGCGCCACGCCGTCATCCAGTCCCATCAGCGTCATTGGGCGTAATAACAGCAGCGTCAACATCACGCCGCCCAGCAGTTGCGGCCACAAACGCTGAACGCCGCTCCAGTCGGTTTGCGTCAGCGAGCCACTGCTCCACAAAAACATGCTTTGCAGCTGATCGTGATGGAAAAGTACCAGCAACTGGTTAATCGCCCCGCAGTACAGGCTGACCACCAGACCGGCAAGGATTAGCGTCACGGGGGAAAGACGTTTGCCCCAGGCAACGCCAAACACCAGCGCGCCAACGATACAGGCCCCTGCCAGCGCCGCAAATTGCGCGGTCAGCGCCCCCGGAATCGCCCACAGCGTCGTGACCGTAATACCTAACTGCGCCCCGGTTGCGACCCCCAGCGTGGTTGGCTCCGCCAGTGGGTTACGCAGCACCTGCTGGAACAACACGCCGACCAACCCCAGCCCGGCGCCAACTAATAGCGAAATCGCCAGCCTCGGCAGCAGGCTGTAGTGGAAAACCATCTGCTCAATGGCATCGATATCCGGTGACCAGATGGCCTGTTGCCACTGGCTGCGCGGTAGCGCCACAGAGAAGTTAACCCAGGTGAGCCAGCAGGCAGCGACGAACAGAACCGCCAGAAGAAGCGTTGGGAACAGCGCAATTCGTTTACTCACGCTTTGCCTCCCAGTGCATTATCCAGGATGCGGGCAAAATGCATCGCGGACAGCGTTGCGCCATAAAACCAGACGGCAGGCACGCGCTGAAAACGTCCGCTACGGACAAACGGCATCGCCTGCCATAACGGCGTAGACATCAGCGCATCCATTTCTCTGTTGTTGCCGTGATCAAAGCACAGCACATCAACATCCTTATAGGCTGCAAGCCGGTCAATACTCACGGCAGTGCTGCCCCAGAAGTTGGTTTCTCCCTGCCAGGCGTTGGGGATCCCATATTCGTCCAGCACCTCCTGGAACAGGCTGTTCGGGCCAAACACCAGCATATGCCGCGAATCAAGCAGGGACGTCAGGAGCACGGGGCGCGCGCCACGTTGGATAAAGCGCGGTTTCAGGCTGGCGATAAAACGATCGTATTCAGTCAGATGGCGTTCAGCAGAAGCTGGCAGATTCAGCAACTGCGCCATTTCCTGCAGCGACTGACGTGCAACTGCCAGCGGCTTTTTGCCATCGCTGAAGTTAAATCCCCGACCAGGCGCAATCCGCGCCAGTTTTTCGGGGGCGGGGCCATAACCAGCCGACCATACCAAAAATGAGGGTTTCATTTCGGTCAGTAGTTCGAGATTGGGTTCCGTACGTAGCCCGACGTCAATTACCGACTCCGGCAGCGGAGGCTCATTAACCCACAGCTTGTAGTTAGGGATATCGGCAATGCCATACGGCGTAATACCCAACGCCAGCAATAGCTCTACCGGCAGCCATTCCAGCGCCACAATACGCCGCGGATCAATCGCCGCCGCGTTAGCCGTATTCATCCGCCACAGCAGCGGCGACAGCGCCATCGCCGTCAGCAGCCGCCGACGGGTAATATGAGGTAATCCGATCATTAATAGACAAAACTCACGGGTGCGGCACCGGCCGGATGCGGCAAAATGCCCATCGGGATACCGTAAATCTGTTCCAGCGTTTCGCTGCGCATCAGTTCCGCAGGCGTTCCCTGAGCAATCATTTCGCCGCCGCGCAGCGCAACTAAATAATCGCAGTAGCGGGCCGCCATATTGATATCGTGCAGTACGGCAACCACCGTCAAGCCGCGCTCCTGACTTAAGCGATGCACCAGCGCCAGTACGTCGACCTGATGAGCGATATCCAGCGCAGATGTCGGTTCGTCAAGCAGCAGGCAGCGGCTGTCCTGCGCCACCAGCATGGCGATCCACGCACGCTGACGCTCGCCGCCGGACAGGCTATCGACCAGACGATGCGCCAGGGGTTTTAAGCCCACCAACGAAATGGCTTCTTCTACTTTCTCTCTGTCGGCCACGCCAAAACGTCCCAGCGCGCCGTGCCACGGATAGCGGCCAATCGCTACCAGTTCGCGAACGGTCATCCCTTCTGCCTGCGGCAACTGCTGCGGCAAATAGGCGACCTTGCGGGCAAACGCTTTACTGCTCCAGTTCTCTAGCGGCTGTTCGTCGAGCAGGATCTCGCCTTCTGACGGCGGCTGATGACGTCCCAGCATTTTCAATAACGTCGATTTTCCGGAACCGTTGTGGCCGATAAGACCAGTCACTTTTCCTACGGGAAACGTTAACGAGAGTGGATGCAAAAGCGTGCGCCCAGGCACACGAAAGGAGACATTACGCAACGCAAAAGTGGTATCGGGATGGGATCTGTTTTCCTGCATAGCAGCCAACTTGTAAAACGGGCACGCAAAGCGTGCCCAAAGAGAAATTAGAAACGGAAGGTTGCGGTTGCAACGACCTGACGTTCTGCGCCCCAGAAGCAGCCATAGGTGTTGAAGCAACTGGCGACATATTCACGATCAAGCAGGTTGTTCACATGCAGCGCCACGTTGGAGCCCGCCATGCCGACGCGCGCCAGATCGTATCGCACTAACGCATCCACCACCGTGTAGCTTCCCACTTTGAAGGAGTTTGCCGGATCGCCGTAGCTTGAACCGGTTAAACGAGCGCCGGTTCCCAGCGTCAGGCCAGAGAGCGCGCCGTCATAGATGGTGTAATCACCCCACAAGGATGCCATATGCTTTGGCACCTGAGCAGGCGTATTGCCTTTGTAGTTGGTGTCAGTGGTGTATTCCGCATCGGTGTAGGTATAAGAACCGACAACGTTAACGCTGGCAGACAGCGCCGCTTTTGCTTCAATTTCCACACCACGTGAACGAATTTCACCGCCTTCAACCGAGAAAAGCGATCCATTCGGGTCGGCCATCAAATTATTGGTTTTGGTGAGCTGGTATACCGCACCGGTCAACACGATCGGACGATCGCCCGGCACGTATTTCACGCCAGCTTCGTACTGCTTACCTTTGGATGGTGCAAAGATATTGCCGCTAGCCCCGGTCTGGGAAGCCGGTTCAAAAGATTCGCTATAGCTGAAATACGGAGTTACACCATTGTCAAACAGATAGTTAACACCGCCACGCCAGGTGAACTGTCTGTCATCACGGGAGTCCTGCACGCCAGATACGCGGTTCAGAGAATCCTGTTTAGCCCAGTCGTAACGACCACCCAGAGTAACCAGCACCTTATTCCACTGCATCTGATCCTGAGCGTACAGACCAGTTTGTTCCTGTTTATTCAGAACACGATACGGAGCACCTGGTCCAGGATGCGCACCAAAATCAAAGTCGCTGCGGTCAAGGTTATAGATATCTGACGGCGCTACAGAACCAGCCCAACCAAACCAGGAGTTGATGTCGTTACGCATACGCATATAGTCAACGCCGGTCAGCAATGTGTGATCCAGGGAACCGGTAGCAAATTTGCTCTGCACCTGCGTATCAACAGCAAAGTTCTGCAATTTCTCATTATCGTCAACGTACTGACGAGTCAATGTATGACCCCAATCTGACTGAGGAACGCTGGCACAAGGGCTGTTAGCCGGATCTTTTGTATAGAGCGGATCTGAGCACATGCCGTAGCCATACACGCTGTTCTGCGAAACTTTGTTTTGCGCATAACGCAGATTCTGACGCACGGTAAAGGTGTCGTTAAATTCGTGGTCGAAGCTGTAGCCCACCATCTTCTCATTACGAGAGTAGGTATTGTTGTTTGCGCCTTCGTTGAAATCGGTGGGCAGACGTGAACCGTTTGGCAGCTTAGATACGGTACCCTCTTTCGGCAACCAACCGTAATAACCGGTTTCAGGCTCGTTCTGGAAGTAGGAGAGGAAGGTGAAGTTTGTCTTATCATCCGGACGCCATGAGAACGATGGCGCGATAGCGTAGCGTTGCTCTTCTGCGCCCTGCTGCTGCGCATTAGCGGAACGCGCCAGGCCGGTCAGGCGGTATGAGTACACGCCATCGTCATCCAGCGCGTCGCTGAAATCAAACCCGGTCTGGAACAGGCTGTCAGTGCCCATTTTGAACTGAACTTCTTTCAGCGGCTCTGTCGTGGGGCGCTTGCTGACCATGTTCAACAACCCGCCAGGGTTGCTCTTTCCGTAAAGAACGGAAACCGGACCGCGCATCACTTCAGCGCGCTCCAGCATATAAGGATCGATTACCGCATCGTTGTAGAAGTTACCCTGCATCTTCAGGCCATTCAGATAGTTGTTCTGACTTTGGCCGTCTGCCGCGAATCCGCGAATAATCAGATAGTCATAGGTATTGGATGCGCCACGCGTACCCACGGCGACACCAGGAGTGTAGCTGAGCGCCTCTTTAACCGATTTCGGCTGATGTAACGCCATCTCTTCAGCGGTGACCACTGAAATAGACTGAGGAACTTTTTGAATCGGAGTATCGGTTTTGGTCGCCGTAGCAGACTGTCGTGCGGCGATGGTTGCCGCTGGCCCCCATGCACTTTCCTGCGGAGCAGGCGCTGCGGTTACGGTGATGGTTTCTTCTTTCGGTTGAACCGCCGCCTGTGCGTAGACAGACATGCCGCTAACCGCTGTGGCTACCACAACTGCAATTTTACGCAGCGAGGAATTTGGCTGAGCAGTTTTAATACGCGCCATTGGTATTTCTCTGATGAAAGTGAATGATAACGTAAACGAGAATTATTCTTATAACGAGAGTATGATATTCGAAACGCTGTTGCGAGCGCAAGCAATACGCGCCCCTACTAAAACTAAGGGGTTAAGAAATAACCAGATTGTGAGAAGGGATATAGAAAGATGATGGAATTGGGTAATGACCTGCCAAATTTGGCAGGTCATTAACGCTTAGCGATAATAAACTTCAAACGTCGCGACGGCATCTACCTGCCCGGCTTTGACCGTCCCCGTTTTGACATAACGCGCCTGAAGAGGAATAGTGATGGCCTGATTCTCTGTCGTTTTCGAGACAGCGGTATAATCCGTATCAAACTGGAGAACGTTGTTATTGTTATCAAGGATTTGAATTCCCACCCCTTCGGCGGCGTCCGTTCCGCTAGCAATACTAAGAATGTTACCGCTGGTTACCCCCGTCGACCCTGAGGTCGTAAACCGATAATCAACCTGTATATCGGCTTTACAGGCATCAAGCTGAATTTTGAAGGCATCATCTGAGACAACGTCTGAATAACCGTTGTTAAATTCACCCGTTGTGATCTGTTTAAGCGGTACGGAAATATTTTTCTCAACAAGGTTACAGGTGTTAGCCTGCACGTTTACGCTCACAGGGTTAAAGGTGAGTTGGGCAACCGTCTGGTTGTCATATACCCATTCGGCCAACAAACGGCTGGCATCAATAGTGCCGCTTTCAATGGGCCCGATGACAACAATCCTAATACCTATTCGGGGTGAAATAGTATATTCATAATCTTCTGTCATATCCTTAGCTTCAAAATAAGAGAGGATATAGTTACCGTCTGTAGCAAGCGATCTCCCGGTGTTGTTCCATTTTGCCTGAATACCGATGCCGGGAACGTTAGTTTTATAAACAGCTGACAGTCCAACACTATTTTCCCAACGGGTGCTCAGATACCTGTATCCTTTATAAATAGGAGCAACTCCCGTACATTTCAATTTAATCGCAGAACCAACCAGTTCTTGACTATAAAGTATCGTACCAGGCGTCGCATCCTGGCTTACCACCAACGCTGGTATGGTAAAAGGTCCAGGCCCAACACCGCCCTGAGTAAAAGAACAACTCGCCCAGCTGCTACCGCTAATCAGTAATAACAGCGCCCCTAAATAGCCTGGTTTAATATTCATTATAGATTCCTTTCTTTTAGAGTCAGTCTTCACTGGCACTGCACGTTTGCTTTATAAATACCTGCCGGTACTTCTTCAGGTATTGTCACGCTTCCAGCGCATCTTGCTTCTCGTCCATCGCCCCATTGCACGGTAAAGGTCTGGGTTCCCTTAAGTCCGGTGAGATAAACTTCACCGTCATCGCCCACAATGGCGGTGCTCTCCGACAGACTAAGCATCGCGCCAAAAGGCACGACGCCATGATTGCGCTTCAGCGTTATCAACGCACGCTTACCCGTGCGAGCAGTAAAATCCGCCGCAACGACCGCGCCTTTGGTAGGTGTTACGTCTAATGAGGAATCCTGAATATCAATGTCATCCCGTCCATACGTATTAACCGTTATCGTATTACGCCGATAATTTGTTAATGAAGGCACAACCGCATTGCCCCAATAATCGGTATAAACTCCCCACGAATTTTGGACTTTGACATTATTGCCATCAGCAATATGCACGATCGCAAAAGCATCCTGTATAGACGGGCCCAACGTGACTCCATGCGAATGCGCGACCACGCTACCCTGTGCGCTATAGCTCCACTGCTTGTTATCTTTCTGATAACTGTAGCTGGAACTGAACTCGCCCACCGAAGCGCGATAGCGCGATGAGAGATATGCGCCATTGCCAGCATCACTATTGGTGTAGGTTTGCTGAAGGTTATAGCTTAAATTGTTATCTTCCAGCAGCGTGCCGCTAATCCCCACTTGATGCGATGTATTGCCATGTCTGGTGCTGTTCATATTATAAGTAGCCCATGAATTCGACAGCCAACGCGCCAAAGGTACATTGATGGAAAAGGCAATCTGCTGATCGTCAGTCGTCGAAGGCGTCTTCGTCAGGTTGTAGTTCACCGACCAGTTGATTCCCTGCCAACTGCTACTGTAGCCAAGGCTAATACTGCGTTCATACCCGTCCATCCCCCAGTAATCCTGCTGATATGCATTGGCATAAACCGAGCCCCATGAATGCAGCGACTGAGAAAGGCTAAACTGCTGACGACTACGACGATTATTAGTGCTGCGATAACTGTAAATATCGTCGCTATCATAGTTATTGTTGCGCTGATCCAGCGCTTCCTGGAAGGTGTAAAAACCCGATGTGGAGTAGCGATAGCTAGCCAGCGTCACGGTCGTATCGGTCAGCGGGAAATCTTTGGCATACTGAGCCCGCCATGATTGACCACGAGCGTCGTCGCGATCGTCATTAAACGCGGTTTTGGCGGCAGTAACGTCCGTCGAAAGTGAACCAAACTGCTGAAGATCGACCCCCATCCCTACTAAGGCTGAATGGTACATCGATGCACCTAGCATACCGCCATAAGCGGTCATGCCGTAGGGTAAACCATAGATGAGTGTCGCCTGGCCGAATCCCGGTTCTTCACCATTATCGACATCACGATACTTCCCCGCCGCCAAGCTGTATTTCATCGCCCCTTCTCGCAGCATAATCGGTACTGAAGAACTGGCCTGAATAAAGCTGCGCTCCGTACCATCGGCTTCCTGAACCGTCACCTCAAGATCGGCCCCTGCCGTCACCTGACTCAGGTCGCGAATTTCAAATGGCCCGGGAGAAACATTCGTCTGATAGATGACATAACCATTTTGTTTGACGGTTACTTTGGCATCACTGTTTGCAATCCCGCGAACCACTGGCGCAAAACCCTGTAGGCTGCTCGGCAACATACTGGTGTCGGTTTCGAGTTTGATCCCTGTCATCTGTACGCTGTCAAACAGTTCGCCATTGGTCGAGGTCTGCCCAGCTTCAAACTGGCTGCGCAACGGTTTAATGTCGCGTTGCAGCGAGGTATTGATCGATTGCCAGCCGTCATCCTGGCCCCAGGTTCCCATATTATGCAGTCGCCACGGTCCAAGGTTTATCCCTGAATTCAAACTCACCCAATTTGAAGAACTTTCATCCCCATTAAATCGTTGATGAGAACCGGAGATGTAGTAACTCGTCCATAGCGCAGGAATACCGTCGTCCCAGTATTTTGGATTGGTATCACCTGAGATCTGAGTATTTCGGTACATTTGCGGTATACGCAATTGCAACACCTGGGTATCAGCACTAAAGTCATAACGGGCCTCAGATATATATTCGCTAATGTCCCCCGCAGGTGAATTATCATCAAGCAGATTCAGTGCCGGAACCGTGTCAACTTTAACGCCCAACTCGCGCAATTCTGCTTTAGTGAACTGCGGAACCAGCTTTTTGCCGTCCTTCGAAAGGAGAAAATTGATATTTCTTTTATCAATAAATTCCTGATCCCAAACCACAGAAGTGAGATAGTTACCAGGTAACAGGCCACTGTTATGTAAATAAGCGGCCAGCGCGCCCGTATTTTCTAATGGAGTATCGGTTTCGAGTGCACTAAGGTTAAAATAATCGTCGGCATACCCTGGAGCACTTGCTGCCAGTATTGCCAAGGTCAACGAATTAAAAGTAAATGTGCGCAAGACGCGAATTGAAAACATATTGCCCATCCGATGGCTAGTTTATTTTTTACGAAGACATGGATCCTTTAAGATCTTCACCTTTTAATTTATTAAAGACATCAGTATTCAATTAACGATGTAATAATCATATTATGAGCAGCGGGGTTTATATTGGCAGAGCTCTACAGTGACTGCTTACGTTGTTCAGTCTCAGAGCCATAATCATTAATAGCGGTCCAGCTAACCTGTCCTTTGGCACCAGAAGGCAGGGGATAACGCTGCTCGCCAAAAGGTGCAACCATCATGCTTAATTCAGAAGGTACATCCTGATTTTTAGCCTGTTGAATTTCTTTCCCGCCGACAGTGAGCTGGCCAAAAGTCACATAAAATGGCGTAGGGTTTTTAATCACAAGCTGATTGTTATTATGACTAAACTGTAGCGACTGCCAGGCATTCTTAGCCGCGTGATCGCTTAAAGCCTTTGGGCGATAAAATAATTTAACTTTCGTTTTAATCGCAAGCTGCAAGGTGTTGTTATCTCTCAACGCTTCCGGAATGGCAGATACCGATTTCACATTTGCCATAAACAGGGATTCACGATCCTGAGGTAAGGCGCTTTTATCACCGGTATACACGACATGCAGCAGCGTCTGGCGATTTTCTTCCAGCTTGTAAATCGGTGGGGTAATAACAAATGGTGCTTTACTTTCATCAACGTTACTCACCCAGCTTTGAACCAGGTAACGTTTATCATTATCTTTATTTTTTAATGTAACTTGTACTTCAGCCTGGCTGGCCGGATAAATAATACGTGTGCCGTTAATGACCACACCAGCCTGTGCAATGTTCATAAGAAAAAGCGATAAAAAAGAGAAGATACCTAACTGTCTTTTCATTTTTCATTCCATTGAAAGACTGGCCCTTTCAGGCCAATCAATATTAACGATACATCAGAGTATATGTTGCCTGTGCGCTATAATCGCCGGTAGTTGGTAATGTTGAGCCCACCTGAATGACTTCTGCGGTATAGTTAAAGACAATACTGCCACTGTTAGATTTATTGGTTGCCGATTCCGGATCTGAACCATCAAATTTTATGTAGTTGCTGCTATTCTCCGGTAATAAACGAACACCGAGATTCTTCGCACTACCACTCGCTTGCAGGACTTCATCGTCATAGCCCGTAATACGTGTGCCATTAAATTTAATATTCAGATTACTAATTGCAGAATCACAAGCACCAACTGTAATCGCAAAACTCTGAGAATCACCCACTTTCTTATCAGCGCCAAACGCAGTTTGGCTCAAAGGGTTAAATGTCACCGTACCGCTGGTAGTTGCGCCATTGACATCCACGGTGCAGGTGTCGGGAATAATTTTGCCTGTAAACGTGACAGTTCCTGTATCAACCGCTAAGGCATGAGTCGCCACAGTTGCAAGCAATAGTCCTGCAAACAAAGTGGAAATATGCTTCTTATACATAATGTATTCCTTACATATGCTAAATATTATTTATAACTAACAGAGAAAAGACAATGTCCATGTCAACAATAACAACAATCAAAAAGCAGACATTTTTTAGGGACAACGTTAATTCATAAATATTATATTACATTTAATATCATAATATTATCATCAGGAACACAATTCATATCCGAGATATGCATAATCAATTGTTTTTAAAGAAAATAATCAATTATGAAATATAATAAACAAATAATTAAGGAAATCTAAAATAAATTAAAAATATAATTACCAACAACACATTGCTGAAATAAATAATAAAGACAGGAGGGTAAACGCCAATCTGGCTCCCTACTGAGTAAGGGAACCAGATGACGCATTGATTAGTTTCCGCCGAACATATCCTTAATCCAACCCGCTACGCCGTCGCTGTCTTTCTTCTCTTGCTGCGCCGGTTGCTGCTGTTGAGGCTGCTGTTGCTGCGGCTGTTGAGAAGATTGATCGAACGGATTACCCGACTGCTGCAGCATTTCCCCCTGCTGACACAGTGAGTCTGGATCGGTGGTCCATACTGGCAGCGTGCGCATCCCACCACTACACACGAAGTTGCCGTCATAGTCCACGCCCATATCCACCACATCCTCCGGTGGCGTCAGCACCAGCGGGGTTGGAGTCTGGTTAGCCAGATAACGCTGATAAATCGACATCGCGCCGCTGGCACCGTACAGCTTGGTTGGCTGGTTGTTATCACGGCCCACCCAGGTGATGGTCACCTGGCTGCCGTCAATCCCGGCGAACCAGGTATCGACGTTGTTGTTGGTGGTCCCGGTTTTACCCGCCAGATGCAGCCCAGGATACTTCGCGCCAAGCTGGCGGCCTGTACCACGCTGAACCACCTGCTGCATGGTCCACAGCGTCATATACGCCGCCTGCGCCGGAACGGCACGCTCAGCCTGCGGGAAGCTCTGGTACAACACCGTGCCATCTTCGGCAATCACCGAACGCAGCGCCGACAGCGGCGCGCGGTTCCCACCGCTGGCAATAGTCTGGAACGCCTGCGCCACTTCGATTGGCGTCAGGTTCAGCGCCCCCAGCAGCATAGCCGGAACCGGGTTAAGCTGATCTTTCGGCGCGCCCAGCTTCAGCCAGGTATCGGTCACGGCAGGCAAGCCCAGCGCCATCCCCAGATTCACCGTGGGTACGTTCATTGAGCGCGTTAACGCGTCCACCAGCATCACTTTACCGCTTTCGCTATAGCGACGGTCATCGTTCTGCGGCGACCACACCTGGCCGTTCGGCTGACGCAGCGCAATTGGCGCATCGGCAATCCAGGTATTCAGGCGGTACAGCTTCGGCTGGCTGAGCGCCGTCAGATAGGTCGCCGGCTTCGCCAGAGAACCAATTGAACGACGCGCCTGCATCGCACGGTTATAGCCCGCAAACTGCGGCTCTGCCCCGCCAACCATGGCGCGAACTTCACCGCTAAAGCGATCAACCACCACAATCGCCGTTTCCAGATCGCTCAGCTTACGTTGTTTCTTCAGCACCGGAATGCCTTCCACCGCCGCTTTTTCTGCAGCGTCCTGCGCCACGGAATCAAAGGTGGTGAAAATTTTCACGCCGGAGAGATCTTTAACTTTATCGCCGAGCTTCGCCTGTAGCTCCTGACGCACCATCTGCATAAACGCTGGCTGCGGGGAGATCACCCCGCCGCGCGGTTGCACGCCTAACGGACGCGCGCTCAGCATGTCATACAGATCCTGGTCGATAATCTGCTGCTGTTGCAGCAGACGCAGCACCAGGTTACGACGCTCCAGCGCCAGCTTCGGGTTACGCCACGGGTTATAAATCGACGCC
Organism: Citrobacter sp. W9; assembly: GCF_026719375.1. Taxonomy (NCBI): domain Bacteria; kingdom Pseudomonadati; phylum Pseudomonadota; class Gammaproteobacteria; order Enterobacterales; family Enterobacteriaceae; genus Citrobacter; species Citrobacter sp. W9. The sequence continues at coordinate 61,300 of NZ_JAPPTE010000004.1, forward strand.
CCTTTCACCATCCCAACCAGCAGTGCTTGTTGGTCGAGGCTTAACTCTTCCACCGGACGTCCGAAGTAATACAAGCTCGCCAGCGGGAAGCCACGGATCTCGTTGTCACCGCTCTGGCCGAGATAGACTTCGTTCATGTACAGCTCAAGAATGCGGTCTTTGCTGTAACGCGCATCCATGATCAGCGCCATATAGGCTTCGTTGGCTTTACGCCAGTAGGAGCGCTCGCTGGAGAGGAACAGGTTCTTCACCAATTGCTGGGTCAGCGTACTGGCCCCCTGTACCGTACGACCTGCCGTCAGGTTCGCCAGCACCGCACGGCCAATGGAATAGAGACTGATCCCGTCGTGCTCATAGAAGTGACGGTCTTCTGTCGCCAATAGCGTGTCCACCAGCAGATCCGGGAAGCCGCTACGCGGGACAAACAGGCGCTGCTCGCCGTTTGGTGAAGAGAGCATGGTGATCAGACGCGGATCGAGACGGAAGAAACCGAACTGGCGGTTGTTATCCATATTCTCGATGGTGTCCAGATGATCGCCGTCAAAGGTCAGACGCGCGCGCACCTGCCCTTCTTTGCTGTCCGGGAAGTCAAACGGGCGACGAATCATCTCAATGCTCTTCGCCTGTACGGTGAATTCGCCCGGACGCGTCATCTTCGTCACCTGACGATACTGCGTGGCCTCCAGCAGCTTCACCATCTCGTTCTTGCCGATGGGCATTTCTGGCTCAAGGTTAACCATGCGGCCATATACCGCCGCCGGAAGTTGCCAGACTTTGCCATCAATACGGCTACGAATTTTTTGGTCCAGATACACGCCGTAAATGGCGATCAGCACCAAAAAGACAATCGACAGTTTTACCAGCAGCCAGAACCAGCCGCGCTTACCACGAGGCTTACGCCCTTTGCCCTTACCCTTACGCGGCATCGGTTCTTCATCCTCATAGTCATCATCATCATAATCGTCGTCATACTCTTCATCTCTGAGTTGACGACGGCTCACCTTTTGTTTTACCGGACGCGATGGTTTCCCTTTACGTCCAATTGGCTCGCGGTCATTCCCCGCCATGCTTTTTCTCCGCAACATTCAGGCGCAAGGGCCCGATTCTCTGTTCTTCCGTCCTGCGACAGAAGAAGAAATCTCTCAATTATTACCGCTCTTTCGCCGGATGCGGCATAACGCCTTATCCGGCCTACAGCTACATTACGAATACTTTTTGGTGCGCCGCGTTGGCGCGGTATTCGCCGGATCGTCCGGCCAGACGTGTTTCGGATAACGCCCTTTCATCTCTTTTTGCACCTCGCGGTACGATCCCTGCCAGAACGCGCTCAGATCGCTGGTCACCTGTAGCGGTCGTTGGGCCGGAGACAGCAGCTCCAGCACCAGCGGAACGCGGCCCTGAGCGATGGTTGGAGTCCTCGCTTCGCCAAACATTTCCTGCATCCGCACCGCCAGCGCAGGAGGATTATCTTCATGATAGCGAATGGCAATCCGACTCCCCGTCGGCACAGTGTAATGCGCCGGCAGTTCACTATCCAGACGTTGCAGCATTGACCAGTCCAGCAAACCGCGCAATGCCTGACCCACATTTAATGCTTTTAACGCGCGTAAAGAGTGCACACCGCTCATGTGCGGCAACAGCCAGGTCTCCAGCGTCGCCAGCAGAGAATCTTCATCTACCGCGGGCCAGTCATATTCTGGCAACCAGGTCGCCGCACAGTGCAAACGCAGCCGAAACTGCTCGGCCTCCGGCGTCCAGTTGAGCATACTTAGCCCTTTATCGCGAATGCCATTCAACATCGCCTGGTGCAACTCCTCTTCCGAGGGTTTAGCCAGCGGCTGGACTTTTACCGTGAGCTGACCAATGCGCGAGCGGCGTAAGGCTTTTAATGTGCCCTGGGTTTCATCCCACTCGATAGTGTCGGACTGCTGGAGCAGTTCAGGACACGTCTGCATCAGCACGTCAATCTCCAGCGGCAGGGCCAGCAGAATACGCGCATCCGGCGAAGCGCTGCCCTGTAGCAACAACGGCGCTATCAGCCATTCATGGCGTCCGGAAGCGTCATCAGCATCCAACATTGCGCCCATACCATTAGCCAGTTGATAACGCCCTTCCTGCCCGCGTCGACGCGCGATCCGGTCGGCAAACGCCTGCGCCAGCAACGGGGAAAGCAGCGTACTGTCGGGCTGTCCGCTGCGAACATTGAGCCGTTTCAGCAATTGCTGGCTGCGCTGCTGCCAGGCGGGGTGATTGCGTGAAAACGCCACAGCCAGATCGGTACAGCCACCACGCGGCGGCTCCTCCAGAATCGCTGCCAGTTTTGCCGCCGTTGCCGCTTCGGTATCATTGCTGGCGCTGACCAGCATCGCCGCCAGGCGAGGATCGTTCCCCAACATCGCCATTTTCTGCCCGCGAGCGCTGAGCCTGTCACCCGCAAGCGCACCCAGCATCTGCAACAGTCGTTTTGCCGCCTGCAGGTTGATAGCGGGCGGCGTATCCAGCCAGTTTAGTTGCGCGGGATCGGTGCATCCCCATTGCAGCAACTCCATTAGCAGCCCGGACAGATCGCTCTGTAATATCTCCGGCTCCCCTTGCGGGGCCGCTCTTTCCGCCTGTTCTTTGGCCAGCAGATGCAGACAAATTCCGGGTTCCAGACGCCCTGCGCGTCCCGCTCGCTGCGTCATCGAGGCTTGGCTAATGCGCTGGGTAATCAGTCGCGTCAGTCCCGAGCGCGCGTCATAGCGCGCCACGCGCTCCTGAGCGCAGTCTACCACCAGCCGAATACCTTCAATCGTTAAGCTGGTTTCAGCAATGTTGGTGGCCAGCACCACTTTGCGCTGGCCTTGCGGCGCGGGCAAAATCGCCTGACGCTGCTCGGCAAGCGTCAGCGCGCCATACAGTGGGCACAGCACAACATCGCTGCCCACACGCGTTGCCAGTTGCTCCTGCACGCGCTGGATTTCCCCAACGCCCGGTAAAAACAGCAGCAGCGACCCGCTTTCATAGCGCAGTAGCTCCGCCGTAGCTATCGCCACCGCTTCGTCAAAACGCAGATGTGCCGCCAGCGGTTGATACCGTCGCTCGACCGGAAATGTGCGGCCTTCAGAGATAATCATGGGCGCATCGGGCAATAACTGCTGCAAGCGCCCGTTATCGAGCGTTGCGGACATGATCAACAGTTTCAGATCGTCACGCAGACCCTGCTGTACATCCAGCAGCAGCGCCAGCGCCAGGTCGGCCTGCAAGCTCCGTTCGTGAAATTCATCGAGGATCACTAACCCGACGTCCGTGAGTTCGGGATCGCGTTGGATCATGCGCGTCAGGACGCCTTCCGTCACCACTTCCAGCCGGGTCTGCGGCCCCACGCAGCTTTGCGCGCGCATGCGATATCCCACGGTCTCGCCGGGCTTTTCGTTCAGCAACTCCGCCAACCGCTGCGCCACATTGCGTGCCGCCAGACGGCGCGGCTCCAGCAAAATTATCCGCCCCTTGATGCCACCATGCTCAAGCAGTCGCAACGGCAGCCAGGTCGATTTCCCGGCACCGGTCGGCGCGGTCAGCAGCACCTGCGGCGAGGCATCAAGGGCGGTAAGCAGTTCAGGCACTACGGCGGCAACGGGCAACGACGTCACAAATGGCTCCAGAGGGTTAACATTCTTCGCGCTGCATTGTAGCATCGCGTTAATTCATAACCGAGTATCCATCATGTCTGAGCCAAAAAGGCTGTTCTTTGCGATTGAATTGCCTGCCGAGGTTCGGGAGCAGTTAATCCACTGGCGAGCCGCGCAATTCCCTCCTGAAGCAGGCCGTCCCGTCGCCGCCGAGAATCTGCATCTGACGTTGGCCTTTTTAGGTGATGTCAGCGCAGAGAAGCAACAGGCGTTGTCGCAGCTAGCCGGACGCATTCGCCAGCCCGGTTTTACGCTCAAACTGGATGATGCCGGGCAATGGCTGCGTTCGCGAGTAGTGTGGCTGGGGATGCGTCAGCCGCCGCGCGGACTGTTACAACTGGCGAATATGCTGCGGGCGCAGGCCTCACGCAGCGGGTGCTATCAAAGCCCGCAGCCGTTTCACCCGCATATCACGCTGCTGCGCGATGCCGGACACGCGGTTCCCATTCCGCCCCCCGGCTTTGGCTGGTCGTTCCCGGTGACTGGGTTTGCGCTCTATTCCTCCACATTCACGCGGGGGCGTACGCGTTACACGCAGTTGCAACGCTGGATGCTGACTGAATAATCAAAGGGACTGTTCATGCAATTTTCTCCACCTTTACAACCCGCTACGCTCATCCAGCGCTACAAGCGCTTTTTAGCGGATGTGATCACACCGGATGGCACAACGTTAACGTTACACTGCCCAAATACCGGCGCGATGACCGGATGCGCAACGCCTGGTGATACCGTCTGGTATTCAACGTCAGAAAATACCAAACGGAAATATCCGCATACCTGGGAATTAACGCAAACGCAATCCGGGGCATTTATTTGTGTTAACACTCTGTGGGCGAACAGATTAGCGAAAGAGGCGATTCAGCAGTCGCTAATTTCAGAAGTTTCAGGCTATAGCATATTGAAAAGTGAAGTAAAATACGGCGCTGAAGGGAGTCGTATAGACTTTTTGTTACAGGCGGATTCCCGACCTGACTGCTATATTGAAGTGAAATCAGTCACGTTGGCGGAAAAAGATCAGGGTTATTTTCCCGATGCCATCACTGAACGAGGTCAGAAACATCTTCGGGAATTGATGAGCGTAGCGGCTGAAGGTAAGCGGGCGGTGATATTTTTCGCAGTGCTACATTCAGCCATTACACGGTTTTCACCCGCGCGCCATATTGATACGAAATATGCGCAATTATTGGTCGAAGCTCGGCAAAAGGGGGTCGAAATTCTGGTTTATAAAGCGGAACTTTCTGCCCATGGTATGACTCTTAAAGAGCCGTTGCCCATTACCTTGTAATGGTGTAAACATCTGGTTAATTAATATTCTGGGCGCGTGTGCAAATACGCTTTTCCTCACAGGGTTGTCAAGTGTTACGTTTAGATAATTGCTATCCGGAAAAGCATCTGCTATTTATAGCGACCTGATTTTTCCCCCGAACATGGGGATCGATAGTGCGTGTTAAGGAGAAGCAACATGCAAGAAGGGCAAAACCGTAAAACATCGTCCCTGAGTATTCTCGCCATCGCTGGGGTGGAGCCGTACCAGGAGAAACCGGGCGAAGAGTATATGAACGAAGCCCAGCTGTCGCACTTCAGGCGTATTCTTGAGGCATGGCGTAATCAACTTAGGGATGAAGTCGATCGCACCGTATCTCATATGCAAGACGAAGCGGCTAACTTCCCTGATCCGGTGGACCGCGCCGCGCAGGAAGAAGAATTCAGCCTTGAGCTGCGTAACCGTGACCGTGAGCGCAAACTGATCAAAAAGATCGAGAAGACGCTGAAGAAGGTAGAAGACGAAGATTTCGGCTACTGCGAATCATGCGGCGTAGAAATTGGTATTCGCCGTCTGGAAGCGCGTCCGACAGCCGATCTGTGTATCGACTGCAAAACGCTGGCAGAAATCCGCGAAAAACAAATGGCAGGTTAATTCCGGTCATTTTTACCACGTTTACTACAGGCGGGAGTTTCTCCCGCCTTATTATTTGTTAGTCCGCAAAATGAGCGATTCACACTATATTGGCCGCTTCGCCCCCTCCCCTTCCGGCGAACTGCACTTCGGTTCACTCATTGCCGCCCTCGGGAGCTACCTGCAGGCCCGTGCCCGGCGCGGCATCTGGCGAGTACGTATTGAAGACATTGACCCCCCTCGTGAAGTTCCCGGTGCTGCAGAGACGATTCTGCGTCAGCTGGAACATTACGGCCTGCACTGGGATGGCGAAATTTTATGGCAATCCCAGCGTCATGAAGCCTACCGAGAGGCGCTTAGCTGGCTGCATCAGCAGGATCTGAGCTATTACTGCACCTGTACACGGGCGCGTATTCAAAGCGTCGGCGGTATTTACGACGGCCACTGCCGTGAGTTACGCCTCGGGCCAGAGCAGGCGGCTGTCCGCATCAAGCAACGCCGCCCCGTGCTGCAGTTTACTGACCGGCTACGCGGTGTAATTCAGGCTGACCCGCAACTTGCTGGCGAAGATTTTATTATTCACCGCCGCGACGGGCTGTTTGCCTATAACCTCGCGGTAGTGGTAGATGACCATTTCCAGGGCGTGACGGAAATTGTGCGCGGCGCCGATCTCATAGAACCGACGGTGCGGCAAATTTCGTTGTATCAGCAGTTTGGCTGGCAGGCGCCAGACTATATTCATCTGCCGCTGGCGCTTAACGAACAAGGCGCTAAACTTTCCAAACAAAATCATGCACCTGCCCTGCCGCAAGGCGATCCACGTCCGGTGATTATTGCCGCGCTGCGCTTTCTCGGCCAGCGTGCGGATATCGCGTGGCAGGAAATGCAGGTCGATCAGATCCTTCAGTTTGCCGTCAAAAACTGGAGTCTGACAACGGTGCCAGAATCAGCGATCGTAAATACGCCATTCTCAAATGCGCCACGCTGAGCTATGATTAGCCGCTATTTTTACACAGCAACACTTGTTCTGATTGAAGTTTGACACTACCGAGGTGCACTATTTTTACCCGAGTCGCTAATTTTTGCCGCAAGGTGCTAAGCCGCGAGGAGCGCGAGGCCGAGCTTGCCGTCGCCCGTCCACATATGACGGTAATCCCGCGTGAGCAGCACTCAATCTCCCGCAAAGATATCAGTGAAAATGCCCTGAAGGTAATGTACAGGCTCAATAAGGCTGGATACGAGGCATGGCTGGTTGGTGGGGGCGTGCGCGATCTTTTGCTGGGCAAAAAGCCAAAAGATTTTGATGTCACCACTAACGCAACGCCGGATCAGGTGCGAAAACTGTTTCGCAACTGTCGTCTGGTCGGTCGCCGTTTCCGCCTTGCGCATGTGATGTTTGGCCCGGAAATTATCGAAGTGGCGACCTTTCGCGGCCATCATGAAGGCAGCGAAGCCGATCGCACCACGTCGCAACGCGGGCAAAACGGTATGCTGCTACGCGATAACATCTTTGGCTCCATTGAAGAAGATGCCCAGCGTCGCGATTTCACGATCAACAGCCTGTATTACAGCGTGGCCGATTTCACCGTGCGTGATTACGTCGGTGGCATGCAGGATCTCGAAGAAGGCATCATTCGCCTGATCGGTAATCCGGAAACGCGCTATCGCGAAGATCCCGTACGTATGCTGCGCGCCGTGCGCTTTGCCGCCAAGCTCGACATGCGTATCAGCCCGGAAACCGCAGAGCCGATCCCGCGTCTGGCAACGCTGTTGAACGACATTCCTCCCGCACGCCTGTTTGAAGAAGCGCTTAAGTTGTTACAGGCGGGCTATGGGTATGAAACCTATAAAAAACTGCGTGAGTACAGCCTATTCCAGCCGCTGTTCCCAACCATTACGCGCTACTTCACCGAAGACGGTGATAGCCCGATGGAACGCATTATCGCCCAGGTGCTGAAGAATACCGATAACCGCATTAACAATGATATGCGCGTTAACCCGGCGTTCTTGTTCGCCGCCATGTTCTGGTATCCGTTACTGGAAGCCGCGCAGAAAATCGCGCAAGAAAGCGGTCTGGCCTATTACGACGCTTTCGCACTGGCAATGAATGACGTACTCGACGAAGCCTGTCGCTCGCTGGCAATCCCGAAACGATTAACCTCGCTGACCCGTGATATCTGGCAGTTGCAGTTACGCATGTCCCGTCGTCAGGGCAAACGCGCCTGGAAGCTGATGGAACATCCGAAGTTCCGCGCCGCCTACGATCTGCTGGCCCTGCGTGCAGAAGTGGAAAACAACGCCGAGCTGCAGCGTCTGGCTCAATGGTGGGGTGAATTCCAGGTTTCAGCGCCGCCGGAGCAAAAAGGCATGCTGAACGAGCTGGATGAAGAGCCTGAACGTCGTCGTCATCGTCGCCCACGTAAACGCGCGCCACGCCGCGAGGGCTCCGCGTGACCAATCGCGAATACCCAATGGATTTCGGGTTGCATCAATGCGGCGACACAGCGAACTTCCGGGAGCGTACATCAGTACGTGACTGGGATGAGCGAGGAAAGCCAACACAGATGCAGCTTGAAAGACGACGGGTATATATCGCTATTGGCAGCAACCTCGCCTCCCCGCTGGAACAGGTGAATGCTGCCGTACAGGCAATCGGTGAAATTCCCGACAGCCGCATTGTGGCCGTCTCTTCATTTTACCGCACACCGCCATTAGGCCCACAGGATCAGCCCGATTACCTGAACGCCGCCGTGGCGCTGGATACCGCTCTCGCCCCAGAAGAATTGCTTAACCATACCCAGCGCATTGAGCTGCAACAGGGGCGTGTGCGCAAGGCCGAACGCTGGGGTCCGCGTACGCTGGATCTCGACATTATGCTGTTTGGCGATGAAGTGATTAACACCGACCGTCTGACCGTGCCGCACTACGACATGAAAAACCGGGGCTTTATGCTGTGGCCGCTGTTTGAGATCGCCCCTGATCTGATCTTTCCGGATGGTATCAGCCTGCATCAGCATCTCACCCATCTTGGTGCGGCAAAACCCGCCCACTGGTAAAACATAGCCTCCCCTTTAGCGTTTACTGCTTTAGCGCCAAACGATTGCTTAAATCAATTGCCCCCCTGAATGTGACTGTTAGAATGCCGGTAAATATGACTTTCATCATCAGGAAATGTTATGAAACCGACCACCATTTCGCTGTTACAGAAATGCAAACAGGAAAAGAAACGCTTCGCCACCATTACCGCGTACGATTACAGCTTCGCCAAATTATTCGCCGATGAAGGCATCAACGTGATGCTGGTGGGCGACTCACTGGGCATGACAATTCAGGGGCACGACTCCACCCTGCCGGTCACCGTGGAAGATATCGCCTACCACACCCGCGCCGTTCGCCGTGGCGCGCCGAACTGCCTGCTGCTCTCCGACCTGCCGTTTATGGCTTATGCCACGCCGGAACAGACGTTTGAAAACGCGGCCATCGTGATGCGTGCGGGGGCCAATATGGTCAAGATTGAAGGCGGCGCATGGTTGGTTGATACGGTGAAAATGCTCACCGAACGCGCCGTCCCGGTTTGTGGTCATCTGGGGCTGACGCCGCAATCGGTGAATATCTTCGGCGGCTATAAAATTCAGGGCCGCGGCGACGCCGGGCAGGTACTGCTGGATGACGCGCTGGCCTTAGAAGCGGCAGGCGCTCAACTGTTGGTGCTGGAATGCGTGCCGGTTGAACTGGCGAAGCGCGTTACTGAAGCGCTGTCGATTCCGGTGATCGGCATCGGCGCGGGCAACGTCACCGATGGTCAGATCCTGGTAATGCACGATGCGTTTGGCATCACCGGCGGTCATATTCCAAAATTCGCGAAAAATTTCCTTGCCGAAGCGGGCGACATACGCGCCGCCGTACGGCAGTATATGGCAGAAGTGGAGTCCGGCGTTTATCCGGGCGAAGAACACAGTTTCCATTAAGGAGTCCAGGTGTGTTAATTATCGAAACCCTGCCGCTGCTGCGTCAGCATGTCCGTCGTCTGCGCCAGGAAGGCAAACGCGTCGCATTGGTTCCCTCTATGGGCAATCTGCACGACGGCCATATGAAACTGGTCGATGAGGCAAAAGCCCGGGCTGATGTGGTCATCGTCAGCATTTTCGTCAATCCGATGCAATTCGACAGACCGGAAGATTTGGTGCGCTATCCGCGCACGCTGCAGGAAGACTGCGAAAAACTGAACAAGCGCAAAGTCGATTATGTCTTTGCTCCAGCCGTTGAGGAAATCTACCCGCAGGGGCTGGAAGGCCAGACGTACGTTGATGTTCCCGGCCTCTCTACCATGCTGGAAGGCGCCAGCCGTCCGGGCCACTTCCGCGGTGTCTCAACTATCGTCAGCAAGCTGTTCAACCTGATCCAGCCGGATATCGCCTGCTTTGGCGAGAAGGATTTCCAGCAACTGGCGCTGATTCGCAAAATGGTCGCCGATCTGGGCTACGACATTGAGATAGTCGGCGTGCCGATTATCCGCGCCAAAGATGGTCTGGCGCTCAGCTCGCGTAACGGGTATCTGACGGCAGAGCAGCGTAAAATCGCCCCAGGATTATACAAAGTGATGAGCGGCATCGGCGAAAAGTTACAGGCCGGTGAGCGTGACCTGGACGAGATGATTGCCATTGCAGCGCAAGAACTGAATGAAAAAGGCTTCCGCGCCGACGACATTCAGATCCGCGATGCCGACACGCTGCTTGAACTCACCGAAAACAGCAAACGTGCGGTCATTCTGGTCGCCGCATGGCTGGGACAGGCGCGTTTGATCGATAATCAAAGCGTTACATTAGCCCAGTAGACAGGGGTTAAAAATCGGGCAATACTGCCTGAGAATTTCCAAAGCAGGCTTCAAGCGCCTGCTTAGCCAAGATAAACGACAGGGTATAGAAGTTATGATTCGCACCATGCTGCAAGGCAAGCTCCACCGCGTAAAAGTCACGCAGGCGGACCTGCACTACGAAGGTTCCTGTGCCATTGACCAGGATTTCCTCGATGCCTCCGGTATTCTGGAAAACGAAGCGATTGATATCTGGAACGTGACCAATGGGAAACGTTTCTCAACCTATGCGATTGCGGCTGAACGCGGCTCCAAAATCATCTCGGTGAACGGTGCGGCGGCGCATTGCGCTGAGGTTGGCGACATTGTGATTATCGCCAGCTTCGTCACCATGTCTGATGAAGAAGCCCGGACATGGCGGCCGAAAGTGGCCTACTTTGAAGGCGACAACGAAATGAAGCGCACCGCGAAAGCTATTCCGGTCCAGGTTGCCTGATAGTCCTTACCCCTGCGGCTGATTGACGATCAGCCGCGACATCGTTTCCAGCGAATCCGTGCGTAAAATATACAGCCTTTTGAGCAGCATCGGATTATCGCCCGGCTTCACCTTCCCTCTCACCGTGGTTACCGCCATGTGAAATCCCGCATCGCCCGCCGCTTTTACCGCCGTGGCGTTATAACCGCCAAACGGATATGAAAGATACAGGACGTGAGGATTGAACTGGGACAGCGCCCGCCGCGAACGGGCAAAATCGAACAGAATGTTGTGATAGTTGCGGCTCAGCAGGATCGGCCGATGATGAGCGTCCACTCGATGTAAAAAATGGGTATGCGACTGGAAGTCAAACACATCCCTGATCCCATTCAGTTCAGAGACGCTCATAAACTGTAGCGATTTCGGATCCCACTTCTGCGGATGGCGCTTAATGCGTGACGAGATGATGAACGCCGTCGCCTTCATGCCGTTCTGTTTCAACACCGGATAAGCATAACGACTCACCGACTTCAGACCATCGTCGAAAGTCAGCACCACCGCCCGCGCCGGGAGGTTCATATTGTTGCGTACATAGCCTTCCAGTTGATACATCGTCAGCGTCGTGTAGCCGCGATCGTGTAGCCAGGCCATCTGGTTGCTAAAAGCGCGTACGGAGGTTGTGGTGGAGGTGTGACGAAAGCGGGTATTCTCTTCATCACGCAGAATATGATGATAGGTTAACACCGGGATGCCGTTGTCTTCCTGCGCATCCAGAGCACTGATATAGGCCAGTCTGCCGCCAATGCGGATCTGGTACCACGTCTGGTTGAGTCGGTCTTTAAGCTTACTGATTATGGGATAGCGCAGATTATCCGCCAGCACGCCAAACGGGGCGCTACCGACATCCGGGGCATTATAAACCGGTGTATCTTTCCAGGTAATCAGGCTTTGATTGCTGAGGGGTTTATTGAGATCGCCCAAACCATCGTCAACTTTCTGCCGCCCCTGAACAGGCTCCAGATGCCCCTTATCAATAAATCCGGTACCAAAGCCAAAGGTGAATTCGTAATAGTCAGCCGCTATCGGCTCTACGGCAAGGATCTGCCCGGCGCGAACATTCCCCACCGTCACCATTTTGTCACCTATCTGCGCCCACACGGCAGCCGCTTCGGTAGTTTGCATGTAGCGAGCAGGCAAAGCCGCAGCTACGCTGCCAGAAGACAGGAGCAACAAAATAAGCACAACGCGCATAACCATATGAGATAACCGAACCGAGGCGAGAAACCTCGGCTATTGTAGCAAAAGCGCCATCAATACCAACGATTAATACTCGTACAAATCATGCTTCAACACGAAGGGGGGATTTTTTTGTTGTTGATGCCAGAGGCTTGAGACCTCCGGCCCGCCAAGCGCAACAATGCAATCGCGAAACGCAGAGCTGCTCATTGATTCCCGCGACGAAAGCATTCGTTCAAGCAATGAATAGCTGATACCTGAAATCACTTCACACTGGGGGTGTTTGTGGCTCATTAACGAGGCCACGCGGTACGGTGCGGCCCCCGCGGTATCCGTCAGGAAGATCACGCCCTCGCCTGAGTCAGTAGCATGCAGAGCGTGACACATCATGCGGCTCAGCATATTTGAGCTGAGCCCACGCCAAAAACTTACCGCCTGGCATTGGGCCAATGGGCCGTGCTTCTGCTCCAGACGATGCAGCATATCCTGTGCCTTATCGTCATGACAGGTAATTACCCAACCTAACATTGCCTTCCTCCTTAGCAGGCAAGTAGTTTATCAATGTGATAAATCCATAATGGTGATAAGCGTCAAAAGTCTTCCTCTCCCGAGCAGAGAGAGGAAGAAAGAATTAACTGCGCAAACCGCGTCCACGCTGGATCAGGTACCAGCACAGCAAATAAAACACCGCGATGAACACCACCAGCACGCCAAACGTGGTGACCAGCGGAACATCATGGATACCCAGGAAGCCGTAGCGGAATCCGCTGATCATGTAGACAATTGGGTTCAGGTGCGACAGCCCCTGCCAGAACGGCGGCAGCAGCGTTAACGAATAGAATACGCCCCCCAGGTAGGTCAGCGGTGTTAGTACGAAGGTTGGGATCAGGCTGATATCGTCAAAGGTTTTGGCGAAGACTGCATTCAGTAAGCCCGCCAGCGAGAACAGTATCGCGGTCAGCACCAATGTGAGCGCCACAAACACCCACGAATGTACCTGGAACGGCACAAAGAACAGCGACACCGCGGTAACCAGAATGCCCACGCACAGCCCGCGCGCCACGCCGCCGCCGACAAAACCAGCGATAATGACGTGCGTCGGTACCGGAGCGACCAGCAGTTCTTCAATATTGCGTTGAAACTTGGCGCTAAAGAATGACGATGCCACGTTAGCGTACGAGTTGGTGATTACTGCCATCATAATCAGCCCCGGCACAATAAACTGCATGTAGCTAAAACCATGCATTTCGCCGATACGCGAGCCAATCAAATTACCAAAAATAATAAAATAGAGCGTCATGGTGATGACGGGAGGAACCAGAGTCTGGACCCAGATACGCATAAAGCGGTGGATCTCTTTCGCCCAGATGCTTTTCAGCGCAACCCAATACAGCTGCATCATGCGCGATCTCCTTGTTTTTCATGCACCAGAGAAACAAACAGTTCTTCCAGTCGGTTCGCTTTGTTACGCATACTTAATACCTGAATACCCTGGGCGCTCAGTTGTGAGAACACGCTGTTAACCCCCTGCTCACGCAGAACTTCCACTTCCAGCGTCGAGGTATCAACCAGACGATACTGATACCCTTCCAGTTTTGGCAGCGGGCTTTTCGGCGCCAGATCGAGAATAAAGGTTTCTGATTTCAGTTTAGAGAGCAGGCTCTTCATGGAGGTATTTTCCACCAGCTCGCCGTGCTGAATAATACCGATATTGCGACACAGCATTTCCGCTTCTTCGAGATAGTGGGTGGTCAGAATAATTGTGGTGCCTTTGTCATTTAAATCTTTTAAAAAGCCCCACATTGAACGACGTAGCTCAATGTCGACGCCCGCCGTCGGTTCGTCGAGAATCAACAGCTTTGGCTCATGCATCAGCGCACGAGCGATCATCAGACGACGTTTCATCCCGCCGGAAAGCATACGCGCACGTTCGTTACGCTTTTCCCACAAGTCGAGCTGTTTTAGATATATTTCGCTACGCTTAACGGCTTCTTTATGCTCAACGCCGTAGTAACCTGCCTGGTTGACCACGATCTGCTGCACGGTTTCAAACGGGTTAAAGTTAAACTCCTGCGGCACCAGACCAAGCTGACGTTTAGCGTTAACCGTATCTTTATCGAGATCGTATCCGAAGACGCTTACCCGTCCGGAAGTTTTATTCACCAGCGAACTGATAATGCCGATGGTGGTGGATTTACCTGCGCCATTCGGTCCCAAAAGCGCATAAAAATCACCCGCTTCGACTTGCAAATCTATGCCGCGTAGCGCCTGCACGCCACCGGGATAGGTTTTCTTAAGTTCTTGAAGTTCCAGAGCAATGGTCATGGTTTTTTACTTACCTTACGTTCTGACATTTCATATATAGTTTAATTAATGCTGGAGTTACCCTATATTAGCCCATCGAATTTATCTGGTTTCGGGTCGTACAACTCCATGAAAGACATAGATACACTCATCAGCAACAATGCACTATGGTCAAAGATGCTGGTAGAAGAGGATCCCGGATTTTTTGAAACGCTGACACATGCGCAGAATCCACGTTTTCTATGGATTGGATGTTCCGATAGCCGCGTTCCCGCTGAACGATTGACCGGTCTGGAACCGGGCGAATTATTCGTCCACCGTAATGTTGCCAATCTGGTTATTCACACCGACCTGAACTGCCTCTCAGTGGTTCAGTATGCGGTGGATGTGCTGGAAGTGGAACATATTATTATTTGCGGCCACTACGGATGCGGCGGCGTCCAGGCGGCTATTGAAAATAAAGAACAGGGGCTGATTGATAACTGGTTACTGCATATTCGCGATATCTGGTTTAAACACAGCTCACTGCTGGGCGAAATGCCGCAGGAACGCCGCATGGACACTCTGTGCGAACTGAATGTCATGGAGCAGGTCTATAACCTGGGTCATTCAACGATTATGCGATCCGCCTGGAAGCGCGGTCAGAAAGTCACGATTCACGGCTGGGCCTACGGTATTCATGATGGCCTGCTGCGCGATCTCGACGTCACCGCCACCAGCCGCGAAACGCTGGAGCAGCGCTATCGCCAGGGGTTATCTAACCTCAGCCAGAAACACTGCAACCATAAATAATGTGACATTGCCGGGAGGCGGCTATGCCTTACCCGGCCTACAAACCTGCGCCGTAGGCCTGATAAGCGAAGCGCCATCAGGCACTCCAGCCAATTACTCGTCCAGCAGCACTACTTTGCCAACGTACGGCAGATGGCGATAACGCTGGGCATAGTCAATGCCGTAGCCGACCACAAACTCATCTGGAATAGAGAATCCGATAAACTCAACCGGCACATCCACTTCACGACGGGAAGGTTTATCCAGCAGCGTACAGATAGCCAGGGATTTCGGCTCGCGCAGGCTCAGAATCTCACGCACTTTAGACAGCGTGTTGCCGGAGTCGATGATGTCTTCAACAATCAGCACGTCTTTGCCACGAATGTCTTCATCCAGGTCTTTCAGGATTTTAACATCACGCGTGGTAGACATTCCGCTGCCATAACTGGATGCAGTCATGAAATCGACTTCGTGGGAGACATGCACTTCACGGCACAGGTCGGCCATAAACATAAATGAGCCGCGTAACAGACCAACCAGCACCATATCGCTGCCGCTGTCCTTATAACGTTCGTTAATCTGACGTCCCAGTTCAGCAATACGCGCTTTGATCTCCGCTTCCGGGATCATGACTTCAACAGTATGTTTCATATCTCTAACCATATGATTTAAAAACAAATCACTCAATGCTTACTTTTAATAAGCGAGCATCTAAGCGCAAGGCACGCAGTATACCAGCAAAAGCATTCATCCGCGGCATCTGTTGATAAAGTTCATTGTGTGACAATCATCACGCGTTTTAACTCCTATAATTAACTGCTATTAAAGAAATAACACCTGTGATGGTATTTTTTATGGCAAATAACAACGTACGATCCCAACGACTTATCGTGACACTGAGTGCTCTGTTCGCCGCACTTTGTGGACTCTATCTCCTGATTGGCGGAGGCTGGCTGGTCGCCATCGGTGGCTCCTGGTATTACCCTATTGCGGGTCTGGCCATGCTCGGCGTGGCCTTCCTGCTATGGCGTAGTCAACGCTCCGCGCTTTGGCTGTATGCCGTCCTGCTTCTCGCCACTATGATTTGGGGCGTATGGGAAGTCGGGTTTGATTTCTGGGCATTAACACCGCGTAGCGATATCCTGGTCTTCTTCGGTATCTGGCTGATTCTGCCGTTCGTCTGGCGCCATCTGATCGTACCTTCCAGCGGTGCGGTAACAGCGCTGGTCGTCGCACTACTGATTAGCGGCGGGATCCTGACCTGGGCGGGTTTCAACGATCCGCAGGAAGTACACGGCACGCTGAGCGTGGATACCACCCCGGCCGAAGCAATTTCACCAGTGGCCGACGAGGACTGGCCCGCTTACGGGCGCAATCAGGAAGGTCAACGCTACTCACCGTTAAAACAAATTAACGCCGACAACGTACATCAATTGAAAGAAGCCTGGGTATTTCGTACCGGTGATTTAAAACAGCCGAACGATCCGGGTGAAATCACCAATGAAGTCACGCCGATCAAAGTTGGTGATACGCTCTATCTGTGTACCGCCCACCAGCGTCTGTTTGCACTTGATGCGGCGAGTGGTAAAGAGAAGTGGCATTTCGATCCCCAACTTAATACCAACACCTCTTTCCAGCACGTGACCTGTCGCGGCGTTTCTTATCATGAAGCACGGGCCGATAACGCCAGCCCGGAAGTGGTTGCTGACTGTCCGCGCCGCATCATCCTGCCGGTGAATGATGGCCGTCTGTTTGCCCTGAACGCGGAAACCGGCAAGCTGTGCGCAACCTTTGCCAATAAAGGCATCCTTAACTTACAGACCAACATGCCGGATACCACGCCGGGTCTGTATGAGCCGACGTCGCCGCCCATCATTACTGATAAGACCATCGTGATTGCCGGGTCGGTGACCGATAACTTCTCCACCCGCGAAACCTCCGGCGTTATCCGTGGTTTCGATGTGAATACCGGTAAGCTGCTGTGGGCGTTCGACCCAGGCGCCAAAGATCCCAATTTCATCCCGTCAGATGAACATACGTTCACCTTTAACTCACCCAACTCCTGGGCCCCTGCGGCCTATGACGCGAAGCTGGATCTGGTGTATCTGCCCATGGGCGTCACCACTCCGGACATCTGGGGCGGTAACCGCACGCCGGAGCAGGAACGTTATGCCAGCGCCATCCTGGCGTTAAATGCCACGACCGGGAAATTGGCCTGGAGCTATCAAACCGTTCATCACGATCTATGGGATATGGACTTACCGGCGCAGCCGACGCTGGCGGATATCACCGTTAAAGGGCAGAAAGTCCCGGTCATTTACGCCCCGGCGAAAACCGGTAACATCTTCGTGCTCGACCGCCGTAATGGTGAACTGGTGGTACCTGCCCCGGAAAAACCGGTGCCGCAGGGCGCAGCCAAAGGTGATTACGTCAGCAAAACCCAGCCGTTCTCCGATCTCACCTTCCGTCCGCAGAAAGATTTGAGCGGCGCGGATATGTGGGGCGCCACCATGTTCGACCAGTTGGTGTGTCGCGTGATGTTCCACCAACTGCGTTATGAGGGCATCTTCACCCCGCCTTCGGAGCAGGGCACGCTGGTGTTCCCCGGCAACCTGGGGATGTTCGAATGGGGCGGCATCTCCGTTGATCCTAACCGTCAGGTGGCGATTGCCAACCCAATGGCCTTGCCGTTTGTATCGAAGCTGATCCCACGCGGCCCAGGCAATCCGATGGAGCCGCCGAAAGATGCCAAAGGCACCGGCACAGAATCAGGGATTCAGCCCCAGTATGGTGTTCCGTTCGGCGTCACGCTGAATCCGTTCCTGTCGCCATTTGGCCTGCCGTGTAAGCAGCCAGCCTGGGGCTACATCTCCGCCGTGGATCTGAAGACCAATGAAGTGGTGTGGAAAAAACGTATTGGCACACCGCAGGACAGCATGCCGTTCCCAATGCCGGTTCAGGTGCCGTTCAATATGGGAATGCCAATGCTGGGGGGGCCTATTTCCACCGCCGGTAACGTGCTGTTCATTGCCGCGACCGCCGACAACTATCTGCGCGCCTACAACATGAGTAACGGTGAGAAATTGTGGCAAGGTCGTCTACCGGCAGGTGGACAGGCGACACCGATGACCTATGAAGTGAATGGCAAACAGTATGTGGTGATCTCCGCCGGAGGTCACGGGTCGTTTGGCACGAAGATGGGCGATTATATCGTGGCGTACGCATTGCCGGACGAGGCTAAATAACTGAAAAGCCCGGTGGCGCTATGCTTACCGGGCCTACGGATGCGACATACAGGCCGGGTAAGGCGAAGCCGCCACCCGGCTTTTTTTATACCGTGAATCCGAGCATCATGCCGGTATCTTCATGCTCTAACAAATGGCAATGCGCCATATAGGCATGCTCTTTCGGCGCATTGTGGTCAAACTTCACCAGCACCTCGCTGACGCCGCCTTCTACCCGTACCGTGTCCTTCCATCCCGCGCGGTGCGCGGCAGGCGCTTTGCCATTCTCAGACAAAATGCGGAACTGGGTGCCATGAATATGGAACGGATGCAGCATCATGTCGCCCTGACCAGAAATCACCCAGCGCTCATGCTGACCTTTCGCCGCGGCGAACATGGGTTTATTCATATCAAACGCCAGACCGTTAATCCGGTTGGCATTATGGAAATCAAATGATCCCGCCTGCTTCATGTTGCCATGCTGCATATTCCCCATGTTGCCATGGTTCATATTGCCATGATTCATCTTCCCGTGGCCCATATTGTCATTATTCATATGGTCCATCATCTTCCCATGATCCATACCCGCCATCGCCTGACCGCCGTACTTCTTCATCAGCATTTGCATGCCCATCATGTCGAGCATCGGATCCATAGATAGCTGTAGTTTGCGCACCGTCAGGCCATCCAGTGACGGCAATGACGGCATGGATGTCAGCGAATCAGGCAGCGTTGCGGAAGCGGTAATCAACAGCGGCTGAACGCGCATCACCGGGTGCGGCTTATCAAATGGCGCAACCGCCATACCCATCTGGCTCACAGGCAGGGTAAGTAGATCGAAAGCTTTACCGTCGCTCACATCCACCAGCACTTCAAAGCGCTCGCCCATCAGCATGGGAAGTTCAGTGACTTTGACCGGTTCAGCCAACAGTCCACCATCGCTGGCAATAACGTACAGAGGACGATTGTCGCTGGCGGCAATATTCAGCGAGCGAGCGTTACAGCCGTTCAGCAGGCGCAAACGCAGCCAACCGCGCGGCGCGGCATGCTGAGGATAAATCGCGCCGTTGGTCAGCAGCGTATCGCCAAACCAGCCGACGGCAGCGGTCATCATGTCCAGTTGATAGTTGATCTGTCCATCGGCGGAAAACTGCTTATCCTGAATAATCACCGGCACATCATCAATGCCCCACTGCTTCGGCAGTAGTAGTTTGTGAATCTCTTCATCTTCAATCAGCACCAGTCCGGCCAGCCCCATCGCCACCTGACGACCGGTTTTGCCATGCTGATGCGGGTGGAACCAACAGGTTGCTGCCCGTTGATCCGGGGTGAAAGTGACAGAGCGTTTCCCGCCTGCCGGGATAATACCTTGCGGCCCACCGTCAACTTCACCAGGAATTTCCAGTCCGTGCCAGTGCAACGTCGTCTCTTCGGCAAGCTGGTTGTGGATATCCACCGTCACCGATTGCCCTTTGTTCAGCTTTAGCGCCGGTCCGAGCAAATTGCCGTTATATCCCCACGTCGTGGCGGTTTTACCTGCAAAGCTCGACTGCCCGACTTGTGCAATCAACTGAATGCGATTAGAAGCATCGGCGGTTAACAGGTCTGGAATGGGCAATGCCGGACGGTCGGCGGCAAATACGCTACGGCTCCATAGAGGTAATGCTGACGCGACGCCCAGCGCCACGGAGTACTTTAAAAAGTCACGACGTTGCATAATCACTTCCTTATATTCAGCAGCTTAAGCAGGCTATCTTTTAAGCATAAGCCTTCCCCTTACGGGAAGGTCAAGTAAACGGCTAATAATAAAGGTCGTCGCTTCGCTCGCAGTGTGCTAACGTTTAAATTCCGTGATGCAGTGGTAGAAGCAATGAAGACGTTTTTCAGAACAGTTTTGTTCGGCAGCCTGATGGCCGTATGCGCAAATAGCTACGCGCTGAGCGAGTCCGAAGCCGAAGATATGGCCGATTTAACGGCAGTTTTTGTTTTTCTGAAAAATGACTGTGGATACCAGAATTTGCCAAATGGGCAGATCCGTCGCGCACTGGTCTTTTTTGCCCAGCAAAACCAGTGGGACCTGAGTAATTACGACACCTTCAACATGAAGGCGCTAGGTGAGGACAGCTATCGCGATCTCAGCGGTATCGGCATCCCAACGGCAAAAAAATGCAAAGCGCTGGCGCGTGATTCCCTGAGCCTGTTGGCTTACGTTAAATAATCCACCGCCGTTACTCTGGCTGTACCAGCGTCAGGGCCACGGATTGCGCTTTTAATTCAGCCTTTGCGCCTTGCGGTAAATTCACATCGGTAACAATATCAGTAAAGCGGCTAAGCGGCGCGACGTTAAATAACGAATGCGCGCCATACTTACTGCTATCCGCCAGTAATACCTTCCGTTGCGCATTGGCAATAATTTCTTGCTTCAGTCCCGCTTTGTCTTCCGTTGGCGTGGTCACCCCCTTGTCCATGCTCCAGGTGTTACAGCTCATAAAGGCGATATCGGGATAGACGCTACGCAACATTTTCCGTCCAAACTCACCAATGCAGGACTGACTGCTGTCATCAATGCGCCCACCAACTATCGTCACTTCTATCTGGCGGAATTCTGATAAAAACAGGGCAATATGCAGATCAACAGTAATGACGCGCAGCGGCAAATGGGTCAGACATTTTGCCAGCTCCAGCATTGTGGTACCGGCATCAAGCACCACGGCATCGCCAGCATGCACCATTGAGGCGGCAAAACGCGCAATCGCCCGTTTCTCAGCGGGCGATCGCAGTTGCTTTTCATTGGTGGTCGGCTGCGCCGCTTCAAAACGTCGCAGGGCAACACCGCCGTGGCTACGGCTGATCACGCCCTGTTCATCCAGCTTGATGAGGTCGCGTCTGATTGTTGCTGGAGAGGCGTCAACCGCCTCAACCAGTTGCTCCACGGTAACCAGCGTATGATTTTTCAAATACGCCACAATCTTATCCAGACGGTGTTGGCCTTTCATAACAGTAAATTACGCCAGTTGCATTGCCAGTTTGATCGATACGGCCATGCTCTCAGATTTTGCTTTTCCCGTCCAGGCGATATCAAATGCCGTACCGTGATCGGCTGAGGTACGAATAAACGGCAAACCTGCTGTGATATTTACCCCATCATAAAAACCAAGCAACTTAAGCGGGATATGACCCTGATCGTGATACATCGCCACCACCATGTCGTACTGGCCTTCATAAGCCTGCAAAAACACAGTATCCGGCGGGCACGGTCCGTATACATTCATCCCCTTCGCTTTCATATTCTCAATCGCAGGCCCGACAATGCGGATTTCCTCATCACCAAACAGGCCATTCTCACCGGCATGTGGATTCACCCCCGCGACGGCAATACGCGGATGCGCAAAACCGACGCGCTTCAGGAAGGTATCGGCAATGCCAATCACCGTTTCAACACGTTGCCCATTGAGCGTATCGAGAAATTTGCGCAAAGCAATATGCGTGGAAACATGGATGACTTTCAGCTTGTCGGTGTAGAGCACCATGGCGTAATCACGACTTTCCGTCAACGTTGCCAGTAGTTCCGTATGTCCGGGATAATTGTGTCCGCCAAGATGTAATGCTTCTTTATTCAACGGCGCGGTCGCAATGGCGTTCACATCGCCCTTCATCGCCAGTTCCGTCGCCCGTTTTACACAGCGATAGGCCAGATCGCCTGCCTGCGCCTGCACTGTTCCCGGGACCAGTTCGTCGGGTTGCGCCAACGGTTCATCAATCACATGAATCGTACCCGGTTCGAATCGGGCATCAGCAACCTTTTCGATTGCGCGGAATGTCACCCCTTCAGCCAGCCCCTGGGCCTGTAATCGCTGCAGAGTTTGCAGGCACCCAACCACCACCAGCGGGGCGCCATTAAGGTCATCTTCACGCAGTGCTTTAACAATAATTTCCGGACCAATCCCCGCCGGATCTCCCATCGTAATCGCAATAGTTTTAGTTACCACGGTACATCTCCTCAATAAAATAAAGCGCATCACAAAGGGTCGTGTCGGAACCGAATCCACCCGCTTTGGTGATCACTGGCAAGTCATCAATCTCGCTGTTCACAAATGTTCCACACGGAATACAGGGGGCAACCTCACTTTGAATGCGATACCCTTCTGCCCCCAGCGCACTGGCGACCGCCGTAGCAATATCGCCTCCGGTCAGGAACAAACCGCCGATACGCGCCCGTTCAATAATCCGCAATGTTATCTCTCCAAGCCGCCGACTCAGCAGCTCTCCCAACTGTTGCCGGCTCATCCCCAGGTTGGCGCACAGCGAGTCGATCATATTCCGGTCTTCTGCACGCCGACTGGTGCGCAAGATCGTGTGCTGTTGCTGGCTCAACTGCGCGCAAGCCTGTTCAACAACAGAGGCCATTTCCTGCTCAAATGACGATGCAGACAATCGCGCGGCATCGATTTCAACCACCGTTGCCCGGCCCTGGCACAACGCTTTTTCCACCTGACGTCGCGTTGCTTCGCTCATTGAGCCCGCCACGACCAGCACCGGTAATGCCTGCTTTTCTTGCATAAACGTTCCGGCAGGTAAGGCATTGGCAAGCCCTGCCGCCCCAACCAATAACGGCATCTGTTTTTGTTCGCAGACTGCGTGCGCGATTAGCGACAGATCTCGCTCTTCCACTGCATCCACAACCACCATGCATTCGCCTTCTGTCGCAAAAGCGCGAAGCAGCGCACTTAAGCTTCCCCGACGCACATCCGATAGCGACACCTCATGTACCGGGATATCGCTTTGCAACGCGATCAGCTCAGCAATACGAGAAGAGTGAATGGGCGTTTTTGGATCGCTGGCAAATTCCGTCTCTAACAGCGGCACGCCATGTACCAGACATAATCCATCCTGCGTGGTACGCCCGGCAGCAGGGATCGCTGCCGCAATCACGGCCAGCGTCCGACCAGCAGCACGCATCGCTGAGGTGACTTCGGCCCCGACATTGCCCCGGAAAGTAGAGTCGATTTTTTTGTATACCAGCGGTGTTACTTCTTCTTCACACCATGGCGCTAACGCCTGTTGTACAGCTGCAGCGGCCTGCATTGCAGGCATCGCCCGACTTTCGGTGTTGATGACCAGAACATCGGCGCGACGAGAGGGTTTCTGCGCAGGTGTGAGCATGACCTCCGTACGTGCGCCTTTTTTCGCCAACTGTACGCCGGTATCGTTAGACCCCGTAAAATCATCGGCGATAACGATCATTTTCATGCTTTGTTCTCCTGAACTGCCTGGCGCGCCTGCTTTTTCGCCACCCACGACGTAAGAATTGGCGTCAGAATAGCGGTCGTGATGACTGATGCTGCGATCAACGGCGCAGCCGCAGCAGCAACCTCTGCCAGCGATGGATCGGCTTGTGCTATCGCCAACGGCGTCGCTACCGCGTTCCCTGCAGTACTGGATGCAGCAGCGCCAGCAATACCACTCCCTCCGACGAGACGGTCGGCGCGAATGTTAAAGAAGCCGCCAACAAAGGTGGTCAGCACCCCCAACAGAATGCCCGCCAGACCGCCCTGCAGCAGCATTTCCAGGTTAATACCGGCCCCAAGCGCAAAGGCAAAGAAAGGAATGAGCAACGGACCGCCTTTGGTCAGGAAGTCACGCATATTGGCATCGAGGTTACCGAGGATCATACCTACCACCAGCGGTACCAAAACCGCCACCAGCGCCATGATAGGAATATTTGCCATACCCGCCGCGCCCAACGCGATCATGGTAAAGAAAGGCCCATCATTCAGCGACAAGATAGAGATCGCACCGACATCACGTTCGTTGCCAAACTCCCCCACCAGCGCCGCATAAAGCCCGCCATTGGAGTTACTCATTGCCGCAATAATGGCGACACCGCTTAAGCCAAAGATACCTTCCGCGCCAAACAGATGTTCAACCCCGAGACCAATCGCGATGGCGACAAGTAATTTTGTCAGCGTAATCGTACCGCCTTGTAACAAAGCTTGTGGCGCCGCCTTTACGCTAATCCCTGCGCCCATGCAGAGCAGGAACGCGCCAATTAGAGGAGCTGCGCCATTTTTAAATAAAGCAGTGGTGAATCCACCAATCTGCAACGCCTGCGGGGCAAAAGTGTTGATAATGGCACCGATAACCAACGGCACAACCATCATGCCGCCGGGTACACGTTCTATTGCCTTCTTGATGTTCATGGTCTTCCCGCCTGTTGTTATGTTGTGATTAAATAAAATCATAACGATTATATTCAATCAAAATAAAAGCGAAAACGCGGCAGATCACAGTTTAATAATGATCAATAAAAATCAAATAATCATTTTTGTGAAAAAAAAAGCCGGGTTCGTCTCACCCGGCTTGATTGATATCTGAAATTTCTCAGGATTGATGGACAAATTCACGGTACGCCGCGACCACTTGCAGAAAATCCTCTACGCCGCAGAGCGAAAAGCTCTCTTCGTCGTAGTAGCTCATCCCCTCTTCCATTTCATCGCCTGAGAACTCAAGCTGATTGGCGCGAATCATCACCTCTTCGCCATCCAGCCAGAGCGTGTATTCATGCCCTGCTCGCTGCCAGGAGCGCTCACTGCCCTTAACCGCACGCGCCGCCTGTTCCACTTCATCAAGTAAGGCCAGGTTCTCTTTCACTTCTTCATTAAACCAGTGCCCCACCACCTCGTGGCCCATGGACATACGCACTTTTACCACTCCGGTAATATCGCGCAGAAATTCGTAATCCATAATGTCTTCCTCTGCTCCCGGCAATGCGCCAATACCGCATTGCGCCTTGCTGTAATTATCGCAGCAGCGCGGCAGAAAAAAAGCGTAGCGGGTATAAGGAATAGAAATAAAAATGCCCGGAGAAGCAGACTTCTCCGGGCATTGATGCGTTTTTACACAAAACGCGTTAGCGCATTAGACTGCGGTCTGGAAAATCACGCCGTCCGCTTTCTCGGTGTACTGAGAAAGCTGGTCGAAGTTCAGATAACGGTAGGTATCCACCGCCGTCTTATCCACCTGCGCCACATAGGTCTGATACTCTTCCGCGGTAGGCAGTTTGCCAATCAGCGCCGCAACCGCCGCCAGCTCAGCAGAAGCCAGATAGACGTTTGCCCCGGTACCTAAACGGTTCGGGAAGTTACGGGTAGAGGTCGATACCACCGTTGCGCCGTCAGCCACACGCGCCTGGTTACCCATACACAGGGAACAGCCAGGGATCTCAATACGCGCGCCGCTCTTACCAAACACGCTGTAGTAGCCTTCTTCAGTCAGCTGCGCCGCGTCCATACGGGTCGGCGGAGCCACCCACAGGCGCGTCGGCAGTTGGCCTTTGTGCGCATCCAGCAGCTTACCAGCGGCGCGGAAGTGGCCGATGTTGGTCATGCAGGAACCGATGAACACTTCGTCGATCTTCTCGCCCTGCACGTCGGACAGCAAACGCGCGTCGTCCGGATCGTTCGGCGCACACAGGATCGGCTCTTTGATATCCGCCAGATCGATGTCGATCACCGCCGCGTATTCCGCGTCAGCATCGGCTTCCAGCAACTGCGGATCCGCCAGCCATTTTTCCATGCCCTGCACGCGACGTTCCAGCGTACGACGATCGCCGTAGCCTTCTGCAATCATCCACTTCAGCAGCACGATGTTGGAGGTCAGGTACTCGATAATCGGTTCTTTGTTCAGCTTGATGGTACAACCGGCAGCGGAACGCTCGGCGGACGCGTCGGTCAGTTCAAACGCCTGCTCGACTTTCAGATCCGGCAGACCTTCAATTTCCAGGATGCGGCCAGAGAAGATGTTTTTCTTCCCTTTCTTCTCCACGGTCAGCAGGCCCTGTTTAATTGCATACAGCGGGATGGCGTGTACCAGATCGCGCAGAGTGATGCCTGGTTGCATTTTGCCTTTGAAGCGCACCAGAACGGATTCCGGCATATCCAGCGGCATCACGCCGGTCGCGGCAGCAAACGCCACCAGACCAGAGCCCGCCGGGAAGGAAATACCAATCGGGAAACGGGTATGGGAGTCACCGCCAGTACCGACGGTATCCGGCAGCAGCATGCGGTTCAGCCAGGAGTGGATCACGCCGTCGCCCGGACGCAGCGACACACCGCCGCGGTTCATGATGAAGTCTGGCAGCGTGTGGTGCGTGTTCACGTCTACCGGCTTCGGATACGCCGCAGTGTGGCAGAAGGACTGCATCACCAGGTCAGAAGAGAAGCCCAGACACGCCAGGTCTTTTAGTTCATCACGGGTCATCGGGCCAGTGGTATCCTGGGAACCCACGGAAGTCATCTTCGGTTCGCAGTACGCGCCCGGACGGATACCTTTCACACCGCAGGCGCGGCCAACCATTTTCTGCGCCAGAGAGAAGCCGCGACTGCTTTCCGCCACGTCTTTCGCCTGACGGAAAACGTCTGAGTGCGGCAGACCCAGCGCTTCACGCGCTTTGGTGGTCAGGCCACGACCGATAATCAGCGGGATACGGCCGCCGGCGCGGACTTCGTCGATCAGCACGTCGGTTTTCAGTTCAAATGTCGCCAGCAGCTCACCGGTTTCGTGGTTGCGCACTTCACCGCTGTAAGGGTAAACGTCAATCACGTCGCCCATGTTCATGGTCGACACATCGACTTCAATCGGCAGCGCGCCCGCATCTTCCATGGTGTTGAAGAAGATAGGCGCAATTTTGCCGCCGAGGCACAGACCGCCGCCGCGCTTGTTCGGCACATGCGGGATATCATCGCCCATGAACCACAGTACGGAGTTGGTCGCCGATTTACGGGAGGAACCGGTGCCGACAACATCACCGACGTAGGCCAGCGGGTAGCCTTTTTTCTGTAATGCTTCGATTTGTTTGATCGGGCCAACGACGCCCGGCTGATCCGGGTCAATGCCTTCACGGGCGTTTTTCAGCATCGCCAGGGCGTGCAGAGGAATATCCGGGCGGGACCAGGCATCCGGGGCCGGTGAGAGGTCATCGGTGTTGGTTTCACCCGTCACTTTAAAGACGGTAACGGTGATTTTTTCAGCAAGCTGAGGACGGTTCAGGAACCATTCGGCATCAGCCCAGGACTGCATTACCTGCTTCGCATATTCGTTGCCCGCTTTGGCTTTTTCTTCTACATCGTAGAAGTTATCGAACATCAGCAGCGTTGAAGAGAGCGCTTTGGCAGCAATCGGCGCCAGTTTTGCGTCGTCCAGCGCATCGATCAGCGGATGAATGTTGTAACCACCCTGCATGGTGCCCAGCAGTTCAATGGCTTTTTCTGGCGTGACCAGTGGGGAGGTGGTGTCGCCTTTCGCGACAGCAGCGAGAAAACCGGCTTTAACATATGCGGCTTCATCTACGCCAGGAGGAACGCGGTTGATCAACAGGTCTAACAGGAATTCTTCTTCGCCCACAGGCGGGGTCTTCAGCAGCTCGACAAGTGCGGCCATTTGGGTTGCGTCTAAAGGTTTGGGCACAATCCCCTGGGCAGCACGCTCAGCTACGTGCTTACGGTATTCTTCTAGCACGACGATATCTCCTCGCTCTCATTGTCATAATGCGGCGCTTTTGTTGATGGGCGATTCTCTTCACGCTCCTGTGAGACAGTAGTTAGTAGGGTAAATGCCCGGTACCGCATAAGGCACAATAACAGGATTTTCTTTAAGTGTTAATCTGTTTACAAAAAAGCAACATAAAAAATTGGCTGAATCGTTAAGAATGGTGTAGCGGCGAGGCGGGACGCATTTCAGAGGGATAAAGGGCGCCTTAAAGCGGTTGATTTTCAAGCGTGACATGCTGAATTTTCCAGCGTTTTTTTAGCCATCAGATATAATTGTGTAATAAATACTCACACTCTTTTTCCGGACCTGCCGGCTGAATCCCCAATAAAAGTCAAAACTGTCAAACACGGGTGCATGATACTCGCGGCAACAGGAACGCCTCACGGCACAGCGCTTGTCTCGTTGGAGTCATTTTATGAAGTTGCCATTAAAGCCACATCTGCTTGTTCTTCTGTGCAGTGCCGGGTTGTTTGCCGCCTCTGGCGTGATGTTCGTTAAAAGTCGCGTAACGGAACCCGCTGCGCCGGCCCCCGTCACACAACAACCTTCAACGCCGGCTCCAGCTCCCGTAGCGGCCCCTGCTCCCGTTGAGCAACCTGCGCCTGCTGCCGCGCCGACATACTCGGCTGCGCAAATCGATCAGTGGGTGGCACCTATCGCGCTCTATCCGGATTCACTGCTGTCACAAATTTTGATGGCCTCAACCTATCCGGCTAACGTCATCCAGGCTGCGCAGTGGTCAAAAGATAATCCCAAAATGCAGGGCGATGCCGCCATTCAGGCCGTTGCTGGTCAACCCTGGGATCCCAGCGTGAAATCGCTGGTTGCCTTTCCACAGTTGATGTCACTGATGGGTGAAAATCCGCCGTGGGTACAAAGCCTGGGTGACGCTTTCCTCGCGCAACCGAAAGACGTCATGGACTCCGTACAACGCCTGCGCGCACTGGCGCAACAAACCGGGGCGTTGCAATCGACACCGCAACAGACCGTCACTACTGTGACAAAAGCGGCACCGGCTAAAACCGTCACCAGCGAGTCAACAACCAGTTCTACTACCACGACCGCCACGACAAGCCCAACGATTATCAAAATTGAATCCGCCGATCCACAGGTGGTGTACGTCCCCACCTATAACCCGAACACGGTTTACGGCACCTGGCCCAATACCGCCTATCCGCCAACCTATCTGCCGCCAACGCCCGGCGAGCAGTTTGGCAACAGCTTCGTGAACGGTTTAGGCTTCAGCCTCGGTGTCGCCACAACCTATGCCATCTTCAGCAACATCGACTGGGATGATGACGATGACTGGGACCACCATCATCACGATGACTGGGATAACCATGGCGGGTATAACCGCAACGGCGATAACAACATCAATATCAACGTTGATAACTTCAATAAAATCAGCGGACAACGGCTAACGGACGCCAACCGTAACTGGCAGCACAACCCGGCCTATCGCGAGGGTGTGCCGTACCCTAATAGCCAGCTCAATAACCGCTTTCACTCCACTAATACGGCAACGGGCTTAAGCTCAACCCAGCAAAGACCGGTCAACCGTGATAGCCAGCGTCAGGCAGCCCTGAGCCAGATGGAAAAATCAACGGGGAAAACATTCCCGCAAACGGCGCGTACGGGCACGAGAGACGCCCAGCGTCAGGCATCCAGTCAACAACTGAAGCAAATTTCTCAGCGTAATAACTACCGCGGTTACGATACCAAACCGCAAACGGCGCAACGGGCAAACACTCAGCAGCGTGAAAATCGCCAGGCTGCCGCCCAGCGCCAGGAGAAACGGATCACGCAACCGGCGCAGCAACGCAATATACAGCAACATAATTTTCAACAACGGACTAGCCAGCCGCGCGCCAATGCGCTGAGCGGCAATGACAGTCGCTCTGCCAGCTGGCAGGCGCAGCAGCAGCGAGGGGCCCAAAGCAGGCAGTTCGCCCGCAACCAGCCATCTCGCCAGCTATCCGGCGGTCGTGCTGAACACCGTGAATTCCGTCATCGTTAAGGGAACCGACATGAAAAATAAACTACTCAGTGGAATGGTGTTGTTCATGGTTTCGGCCACCGCGATGGCGCAGCAATCCTTCAGCACGCCAGACCAGGCCACCGATGCGCTGGCAAACGCTATTAGTGAGCAAAATGAAAGTGCGATGAACAACCTGCTCGGGGAAAACTGGCGCGAGTTTCTGCCGCCGGAAGGCGTCGATCCTGATGCGGTTGATCGCTTCCTGCGCGACTGGAAGGTTCGCCATAACACTGTTGTCGACGGTAATACCGCGCATCTGGTGGTCGGGGACAGCGACTGGCAACTGCCGATCCCGGTGGTTAAAACCACCTCTGGCTGGCAATTTGATATTAAGGAAGCGGCCGAAGAGATCCTGACCCGAGAGATTGGGCGCAACGAACTCGCTGCCATCGAGGCGTTACATGCCTACGTCGATGCTCAGCAAAGCTACTTTGCGATGAACCAGACGTACGCACAAAAGATTGTCAGCTCTGAAGGGAAAAAAGATGGTCTGTACTGGCCAGTTTCACCCGGTGAAGCGCCAAGCCCGCTTGGACCAGCCTTCAGTCCGCAGGAACCCGGTACAGGCTATCACGGTTATCATTTCCGTATTCTTCCCGACAAAACCAGCGGTTTTGCGATGGTTGCCTGGCCCGTTAGCTACGATCATACTGGCGTGATGAGCTTTATGGTTAACGGTGATGACAAGGTCTATCAGGCGGATCTTGGTGAGGAGTCGCAGCAAAAAGCACAGGCGTTAACCGCCTACCACCTGGATAAAACCTGGCAGCCTGTCGCGCCCTGAATCCCCAGAGTCGAAGGATGAGTTGCCGGGTAAGCGTAGCCCCCGGCAACTCGCAACAAATTACAGGATGTTAGCAACAGATTTCGCCAGTTGCGCTTCCAGAACCGGCTTCGCTTCTTCGAACTTCAGGTTTACCTTATTCGCATTTGAAACAACACGAGTCTGGTATTTTGCGCGATCGCCTTGCGCAGTGCTGGTTTGCAGTTTGATGCCGGACGTCCCCTGACGCAGCGCGGCAACGTTATCTGTTGTCACTTTCGCTTTGCTGCGCTCGGAGATTTGCAGGTCAGTGACCATGGTGTAGTTTACGTCTTCCACCATCGCATCAGCAGCCATACCGATCAGTCCCGCTGCCAGGCCAACGCCCAGCGCCGCGCCGGAGGAGTTACTGTTATAGGCGGTAATCCCCGCGCCTAAAGCTGCCCCCATCGCCGCCCCTTCATAACCGGTCTTCAGGAAGCCCTGAGCTTCGCGCAGATCCATTTTGTCCGCTTTCAGTACGTTCGCCTGCACCCAGTAGTAAGCGTTATCCGGCGAACTGGTCACTTTATAGCCCTTAGCCGACAGGTCATTTGCCAGCAGGGTTTGCAGATTGCTCATGTCTTTATCGGAAGTGTTTTTCACCTGAATGTAGACGGTCTTCTCGCTGGAAGGCTCCAGCCAGATGGTCTCACTCATCTGCGTTTTCACTTCAAGATTACGTTTTTTAACGGCGGTGGTCATGGCGCCACACCCGGTCAGGGTCATCGTCGCGACAACCATGCCAACAACCGCGATTTTTTTTAAAGACATGTTTTTTCCTTTTTTCGTGTAATAAAGAGTCCAGAGCCTCTTAAGCGCGCGGCCGGTAGCCACACAATGGCGAAAAAAGTATCGGCAGTTGCGCAATTTTTTTTAGCGGAAATATCAATAAGATGACTACCAGAACTGGTAGTTTGGGATTGGCGTCATTGCCCAGACGCTCACGTCAGCGAAGATGTGTCTGACGTGAGCGGGAGAGTTAATTCTGATGCGGCATTAATTCAGGATAACCTTTAAACGCTGGCTTCGTGCTGGTAAGTGCTACTTCGTCAGCCCGAATGCTGCCAGAGTTTGTTGCCCATACACCTTCCTGTGTCTGGCTAATCTGCTGATGCTGCGCATTCAAATTTTGTCCCATTGCCGCAATATGCGTGCTTTCGGTACCACCGCTGTTGGTAGCCCATGGGATGACGGCATCCTGCGCCAGCGCCATGCCGGAAATAAACACGGTAGTCATTACTGCTGCTTTGAAAAAACGTTTCATCATTTCCCCTCTCAATTTGTTATCACGCTATTAGTTTAGAGGGTTATTAGTTTCATCTAATGACAAGATAAGGTGATTTATTTCTTGTGAAACAGGGTGTTGATTTGGAATGCCGATTTCATGCGGTTGGGGCGTATCGTGCAGTACGGGAAAAAACATTTTCTGGCAATTCGGCTATTCACCTTAATTTTTGCCAAATTTTGACACTATTTTGTAACAAACACATAAAAAAAGCGGCCATTCAGCCGCTTTTTATCATTTTGGAAAAATTACTTTTTCTTCGCTTTCGGGTTCGGCAGGTCGGTGATGCTACCTTCGAACACTTCGGCAGCCAGACCGACGGACTCGTGCAGCGTCGGGTGCGCGTGGATGGTCAGCGCGATGTCTTCAGCGTCACAACCCATTTCGATCGCCAGACCGATTTCACCCAGCAGCTCGCCGCCGTTGGTACCGACAATCGCCCCACCGATCACACGGTGAGATTCTTTGTCGAAAATCAGTTTGGTCATACCGTCTGCGCAGTCAGAAGCGATAGCACGGCCCGAAGCAGCCCACGGGAAGGTGGCGGTTTCGTAGCTGATGCCTTTTTCTTTCGCTTCTTTCTCAGTCAGGCCAACCCATGCAACTTCTGGTTCAGTGTACGCGATGGATGGGATAACTTTCGGATCGAAGTAGTGTTTCTTACCGGCGATAACTTCAGCGGCAACGTGACCTTCGTGAACACCTTTATGCGCCAGCATCGGCTGACCGACGATATCGCCGATAGCAAAGATGTGCGGCACGTTGGTGCGCAGCTGTTTGTCAACGCGGATGAAGCCACGGTCGTCAACTTCCACGCCAGCTTTGCCCGCATCGAGGTTTTTGCCGTTCGGTACACGACCGATAGCCACCAGCACGGCATCGTAACGCTGTGCTTCAGCAGGCGCTTTTTTGCCTTCCATGGAAACGTAGATACCGTCTTCTTTCGCTTCAACGGCGGTCACTTTGGTTTCCAGCATCAGGTTGAATTTCTTGCTGATGCGCTTGGTGAAGACTTTAACCACGTCTTTATCGGCAGCCGGGATAACCTGATCGAACATTTCAACTACGTCGATCTCTGAACCCAGCGCATGGTACACGGTACCCATTTCCAGACCGATGATACCGCCGCCCATAACCAGCAGGCGCTTAGGAACCGTTTTCAGTTCCAGCGCGTCAGTGGAGTCCCACACGCGCGGATCTTCATGCGGAATGAACGGCAGTTCGATCGGACGGGAACCCGCCGCGATGATCGCGTTGTCGAAGTTGATCACGGTTTTGCCGTTTTCGCCTTCAACTTCCAGGGTGTTCGCCCCGGTAAACTTACCCAGACCGTTAACCACTTTCACTTTACGGCCTTTAGCCATACCAGCCAGACCGCCGGTCAGTTGAGTGATAACTTTTTCTTTCCAGGTACGAATCTTGTCGATATCGGTTTTCGGCTCGCCAAAAACGATACCGTGTTCAGCCAACGCTTTGGCTTCTTCGATGACTTTAGCTACGTGCAGCAGCGCTTTAGAAGGGATACAGCCGACGTTCAGACAAACACCGCCGAGGGTGCTGTAACGTTCTACGATGACGGTCTCCAGACCTAAATCTGCGCAACGGAAGGCAGCAGAGTAACCTGCAGGGCCTGCCCCAAGTACCACGACCTGAGTTTTGATTTCAGTGCTCATCATGACCTCTTAATTTATACCCGTCGTCCACCGGGTCGTTCTATCCGCCCGTATTTTACAAAATTGTTAACAATTTTGAAACAACAAACGGCAACCGATTTGTCTTTCGCACAATAACCTCACTGACTTCATGAGATTACCAGAAAAAAGCCGGCCGTCGGGCCGGCTTTTTCGCTTACATCACCAGGCGGCGAATGTCAGACAGCATGTTGTTGATGATGGTGATAAAGCGCGCACCATCCGCACCGTCGATTACGCGGTGGTCAAAGGAGAGCGAAATCGGCATCATCAGACGCGGCATAAACTCTTTACCGTTCCACACTGGCTCCATTGCGGACTTGGAGACACCGAGGATCGCCACTTCCGGCGCGTTAACAATCGGCGCGAAGTGGGTAGTACCCAGGCCACCGATGCTGGAGATGGTGAAGCAACCGCCCTGCATTTCGCCAGCAGTCAGCTTGCCATCACGCGCTTTCTTGGAGATGGTGGTCAGTTCGCGAGACAGCTCGGTAATGCTCTTCTTGTTCACGTCTTTGAAGACCGGAACAACCAGACCATTCGGCGTATCAACCGCAACACCGATGTTGATGTATTTCTTCAGGGTCAGACGCTGACCATCTTCGGACAGAGAGCTGTTGAAGCGCGGCATCTGTTCCAGAGCGGCGGCAACGGCTTTCATGATGAAGACCACTGGGGTGAATTTCACGTCCAGTTTACGTTTTTCAGCTTCGGCGTTCTGCTGTTTACGGAACGCTTCCAGATCGGTGATATCGGTCTTATCAAAGTGCGTAACGTGCGGGATCATCACCCAGTTACGGCTCAGGTTCGCCCCAGAAATTTTCTGGATACGGCCCAGTTCCACTTCTTCGATTTCACCAAACTTGCTGAAGTCCACTTTCGGCCAGGGCAGCATGCCCGGGATACCGCCGCCAGCAGATGCTGCCGGTGCAGACTCGGCGCGTTTAACCGCGTCTTTCACGTAAGCCTGAACGTCTTCACGCAGGATACGACCTTTACGACCGGTACCTTTCACTTTCGCCAGGTTCACACCAAACTCGCGCGCCAGGCGACGAATCAGCGGAGTCGCGTGGACGTAAGCGTCGTTTTCAGCGAAGTCAGATTTACCTTCCGCTTTTGCAGCTGGAGCTGCTGGCTTCTCAGCTTTCGCCGCCGGAGCCGGAGCCGCCGCTTCTTGTTTAGCCAGAGCGGCCGCAGGCGCTGCGCCTTCAACTTCGAAGACCATAATCAGAGAACCGGTTTTCACTTTGTCGCCGGTGCTGATTTTGATTTCTTTCACGGTGCCCGCGAACGGCGCCGGAACTTCCATTGACGCTTTGTCGCCTTCAACGGTGATCAGTGATTGTTCAGCGGCAATTTTATCGCCCACTTTAACCATCACTTCAGTGACTTCAACTTCATCACCACCGATGTCCGGCACGTTAACTTCTTTCGAGCCAGAGGCTGCCGGAGCCGGAGCTGCTGCTGGAGCCGCTTCAGCTTTCGCCGGGGCAGCCGCACCAGCTTCGCCTGCTACTTCAAAGATCATAATCAGGGAGCCGGTAGACACTTTGTCGCCAGTGCTGATTTTGATCTCTTTCACGGTGCCTGCGAACGGCGCCGGAACTTCCATAGAGGCTTTGTCGCCTTCTACGGTGATCAGAGACTGCTCAGCCGCAACGGTGTCGCCCACTTTAACCATCACTTCGGTCACTTCGACTTCGTCGCCGCCGATGTCCGGTACGTGTACTTCTTTCGCCGCTGCCGCAGCAGGTGCTGCTGCCGGAGCCGCTTCTTTCTTCTCTTCTGCCGGAGCAGGTGCAGCAGCTGCTGCACCGTCGGCGGAATCGAAAATCATGATCAGTTTGCCGGTCTCAGTTTTATCGCCAACAGAGACTTTGATCTCTTTAACGATACCAGCCTGAGGAGACGGAACTTCCATAGAGGCTTTGTCGCCTTCTACGGTGATCAGCGACTGTTCAGCTTCAACTTTGTCGCCCACTTTGACCAGGATCTCGGTGATTTCAACTTCATCAGCCCCGATGTCCGGTACATTGATTTCGATAGCCATTATTCTTTTACCTCTTACGCCAGACGCGGGTTAACTTTATCTGCATCGATGTTGAATTTGGTGATTGCGTCAGCAACCACTTTCTTATCGATTTCGCCACGTTTAGCCAGTTCGCCCAGGGCCGCTACAACCACGTAGGAAGCATCAACTTCGAAGTGGTGACGCAGGTTTTCACGGCTGTCAGAGCGACCGAAGCCGTCAGTACCCAGTACGCGGTAATCATCAGCCGGTACATAAGTACGAACCTGTTCGGCAAACAGTTTCATATAGTCAGTAGATGCTACTGCCGGTGCGTCGTTCATTACCTGAGCGATGTACGGAACGCGCGGCGTTTCCATCGGGTGCAGCATGTTCCAGCGCTCACAATCCTGGCCATCACGCGCCAGTTCAGTGAAGGAGGTTACGCTGTACACGTCAGAACCCACACCGTAGTCGTTCGCCAGGATCTGGGCAGCTTCACGCACGTGACGCAGGATAGAACCGGAGCCCAGCAGCTGAACTTTACCTTTCTTACCTTCGAGGGTTTCGAGTTTGTAGATACCTTTACGGATACCTTCCTCGGCGCCTGCTGGCATTGCCGGCATGTGGTAGTTTTCGTTCAGGGTGGTGATGTAGTAGTAAACGTTCTCTTGTTTCTCACCGTACATACGCTCCAGACCATCGTGCATGATGACCGCAACTTCGTACGCGTAAGACGGATCGTAAGAGATACAGTTCGGGATAGTCAGAGACTGAATATGGCTGTGACCATCTTCGTGCTGCAGACCTTCGCCGTTCAGCGTAGTACGACCGGAAGTACCACCAATCAGGAAGCCGCGAGCCTGCTGGTCGCCTGCCTGCCAGCACAGGTCGCCGATACGCTGGAACCCGAACATGGAGTAGTAGATGTAGAACGGAATCATCGGCAGATCGTTGGTGCTGTAAGAAGTCGCAGCAGCCAGCCAGGATGCGCCGGCACCCAGTTCGTTGATACCTTCCTGCAGGATCTGACCTTTCTCGTCTTCTTTATAGTAAGCAACCTGCTCACGGTCCTGCGGGGTGTACTGCTGGCCGTTCGGGCTGTAGATACCGATCTGACGGAACAGACCTTCCATACCGAAAGTACGCGCTTCGTCAGCGATGATCGGAACCAGACGATCTTTGATCGACTTGTTCTTCAGCATCACGTTCAGGGCACGAACGAACGCGATAGTGGTGGAGATTTCTTTGTTCTGCTCTTCCAGCAGCGCACCGAAGTCTTCCAGAGCCGGCAGTTCCAGCTTCTCGGTGAAGTTCGGCTGACGAGCAGGCAGGTAGCCGTGCAGTTTCTGACGCTGGGCGTGCAGATAAGTGTGCTCTTCAGAACCTTCCGGGAAGGTGATGTAAGACAGGTTTTCAACCTGCTCATCGGTCACTGGAACGTTGAAACGGTCGCGGATATAACGCACGCCGTCCATGTTCATTTTCTTAACCTGGTGAGCGATGTTTTTACCTTCGGCGGTGTCACCCATGCCGTAACCTTTAATGGTATGGGCGAGGATTACAGTTGCTTTGCCTTTGGTTTCCTGCGCTTTTTTCAGTGCAGCGTAGACTTTCTTCGGATCGTGACCACCACGGTTCAGAGCCCAAATCTGCTCATCGGTCCAGTCAGCAACCAGGGCTGCGGTTTCCGGGTATTTACCGAAGAAGTGCTCACGTACGTATGCGCCATCTTTGGATTTGAAGGTCTGGTAGTCGCCGTCAACGGTTTCGTTCATCAGTTGGATCAGTTTACCGCTGGTGTCTTTACGCAGCAGCTCATCCCAACGACCGCCCCACATGACTTTGATAACGTTCCAGCCAGCACCTGCAAAGATGCCTTCCAGTTCGTTAACAATCTTGCCGTTACCGGTGACCGGGCCGTCAAGACGCTGCAGGTTACAGTTGATAACAAAGACCAGGTTGTCCAGTTTTTCACGGGTCGCGATAGTGATCGCACCTTTAGATTCTGGCTCATCCATCTCGCCGTCGCCGAGGAAGGCGTAAACGGTTTGTTTAGAGGTATCTTTCAGGCCACGGTGTTCCAGATATTTCAGGAATTTAGCCTGGTAGATAGCACCGATTGGGCCCAGACCCATAGAAACGGTCGGGAACTGCCAGAATTCCGGCATCAGTTTCGGGTGCGGGTAGGAAGACAGACCTTTGCCGTGAACTTCCTGGCGGAAGTTGTTCATCTGCTCTTCGGTCAGACGACCTTCCAGGAATGCGCGTGCGTAGATACCCGGAGAGATGTGACCCTGGAAGTATACCAGGTCGCCGCCATCCTGCTCGTTGCGTGCACGGAAGAAATGGTTGAAGCAAACATCATATACCGTTGCGGAGGACTGGAAGGATGCCATGTGGCCACCCAGCTCAAGGTCCTTTTTAGACGCGCGCAGTACGGTCATGATGGCGTTCCAGCGGATAGCAGAACGGATACGACGTTCCAGATCCAGATTACCCGGGTATTCCGGCTCATCTTCAACGGCAATAGTGTTGACATAATTGCTGGCCCCTGCACCTGCCGCTACTTTCACGCCGCCTTTGCGCGCTTCTGAAAGCAGTTGGTCGATCAGATACTGAGCACGCTCAACACCTTCTTCACGGATGACCGATTCGATCGCCTGTAGCCAGTCGCGAGTTTCGATCGGATCCACGTCATTTGGGAAACGTTCTGACATGGGGGTATTCCTTATCTATCTAATACGTTGAGTTATCTGGAACCTGTCCCATTACGTTCTCGCCAGAGAGCGTAATAAGACAGGTTCTGCGTTTAGTTGCCGCGCTTTTAGTTCGCGCTTGATTTACAACATCTTCTGGTTAACGTTCTGCCAGAAAAATCACTAATTCTTTCGTTGCTCCAGACGGCGTAAGGCGCGTTCTCGACGGCTTTCCTCACGGCTTCTGTCCAGTAAAATCTCTTCGATAAACGCCAGGTGACGGTGAGACGCTTCACGCGCCTCTTCAGGCTTCCCGGCGATGATTGCTTCAAAGATACGAGTACGATGACTGCTTACCAGCGGCAGCATCTCGCGACGCGCATACAGCAATTCGAAGTTTTGCCGAACGTTCTGGGCCAGCATCGGCTCCATACACCTTAGCAGATGGAGCAGCACCACATTGTGTGCGGCTTCAGTGACAGCAATTTGATACTGGAGTACCGCATCGGATTCGCCGTCCAGATCGCCGGACTGTTGCGCAAGCTCGATCGCATGGTGGAGTTCACGGATACGCGTTTTGTCTTCATCCGTGCTGCGTAATGCAGCGTAATAGGCTGCAATACCTTCCAGCGCATGGCGCGTCTCAAGCAGGTCAAACTGGGATTCAGGATGGTCAGAGAGCAGCTCTACCAGTGGGTCGCTAAAGCTTTGCCACAGGCTGCTCTGTACAAAAGTGCCGCCGCCCTGACGACGAAGCAGTAACCCCTTCGCTTCAAGGCGTTGGATCGCCTCGCGTAAGGAGGGGCGGGAGACGTCGAACTGTTTTGCCAGCTCGCGTTCCGGTGGGAGTTTTTCTCCGGGGCGAAGTGTCCCCTCAAGAATTAAAAACTCCAGCTGCTGCTCAATCACATCGGAGAGTTTTGGTTGGCGGATTTTGCTGTAGGCCATGATTTCCTGTCTTAAGCCATTTGCCCGGAGTCAATTGGTCTTACCAATTTCATGTTCTTGACGCTAAAGTAACAAAGTATTCACCTTCTGTCCATACAGGTTTTGATTGAAATCAGTAAAGGAGGCATATTTTAACAACATTACAGAAATAACGTTTCAAACATGTAACTATGCACAAATGTTAAATTTACCCACCACGGGGTAGATTTAACCTAATTTAAACGAAAAAATATATTATCTGAACCGATTCACCCACTTAATTATCGAGTTAATAAGCAAAATTTATGAATAAAAATTCATAATGGAAATTTTGTGGTAGTTAAACTCGCATTTACAAATGGTTTCTTTTTATTCAACTCGTCAACACCCTCGCATAAAGCAGGTGCATTCGCGCCCGCATAACATTATTCTGTTAAAGACAAAAGTATTTAGGCAACATTTCCTTATTGGCATCTGTAAACAAATTAATACAACAAACGGAATTGCAAACTTACACACGCATTGCTGCGTAGTTCAAAAAATAAGTACTCGAAATTATGAAGAGTAAAACCACACACGAGGTTTAATGATGGAAAGTCAACCGCATGGCGATCAGCTCAAGCGCGGCCTTAAAAACCGCCATATACAGCTAATCGCGCTGGGTGGCGCGATTGGTACCGGGTTATTCCTCGGTAGCGCATCCGTTATCCAGTCTGCAGGACCGGGGATTATCCTGGGTTACGCTATTGCCGGCTTTATCGCCTTTTTGATCATGCGCCAGCTCGGTGAAATGGTGGTTGAAGAGCCGGTTGCAGGCTCCTTTAGCCACTTTGCCTATAAATACTGGGGCGGTTTCGCGGGTTTCTCTTCCGGCTGGAACTATTGGGTACTGTACGTTTTGGTTGCCATGGCAGAGCTAACTGCCGTAGGTAAATACATTCAGTTCTGGTATCCGGAGATCCCAACCTGGGTTTCTGCGGCGGCCTTCTTCGTGCTGATCAACGCCATCAACCTGACCAACGTGAAGGTGTTTGGCGAGATGGAGTTCTGGTTTGCCATTATTAAAGTCATCGCCGTAGTCGCCATGATCCTGTTCGGCGGCTGGCTGCTGTTTAGCGGCAACGGCGGCCCACAGGCCACCGTCAGCAACTTGTGGAGCCAGGGGGGATTCCTGCCGCACGGCTTCACCGGTCTGGTGATGATGATGGCGATTATCATGTTCTCCTTTGGTGGGTTGGAACTGGTCGGCATCACCGCGGCAGAAGCCGATAACCCGGAGCAAAGCATTCCCAAAGCGACTAACCAGGTTATCTACCGTATCCTGATTTTCTATGTCGGTTCGCTGGCGGTTCTGCTTTCCCTGATGCCGTGGACGCGCGTCACCGCTGATACCAGCCCGTTTGTCCTTATTTTCCACGAGCTGGGCGACACCTTTGTTGCCAATGCGCTGAACATCGTGGTGTTGACCGCCGCCCTTTCTGTCTATAACAGCTGCGTATACTGCAACAGTCGTATGCTGTTCGGTCTGGCGCAGCAGGGTAATGCGCCGAAAGCGCTGATGAACGTCGACAAGCGCGGCGTACCGGTGAACACTATTCTTGTCTCCGCGCTGGTAACGGCTCTGTGCGTGCTGATCAACTATCTGGCGCCGGAATCCGCCTTTGGCCTGCTGATGGCATTGGTGGTTTCCGCCCTGGTGATCAACTGGGCGATGATCAGCCTGGCGCACATGAAGTTCCGCAAAGCCAAACAGCAGCAGGGCGTAACCACTCGCTTCCCGGCGCTGTTCTACCCGCTGGGTAACTGGGTATGCCTGCTGTTCATGGCCGCAGTGCTGGTGATTATGCTGATGACGCCGGGCATGGCGATCTCGGTGTACTTAATCCCGGTATGGATTGGTATTCTTGGCATCGGCTATCTGTGCAAGCAGAAAACGGCCCGCGCGGTTAAAGCGCATTAAACCTCCCTCCCCCACCTGGACCAGGTGGGGGTTGTTACCTGCCTCACACTTTCCCACTCACGACTGTTTCGTCCATATCAGCGGCGTTATCCTGCAACGTAAAAATACCGGTACCAGACAATAATTCTCTCCATATCTCATTAATGGAGTGCAGTTGATGGAAACCAGTAAGCTCACGGTGAAAGAAAAGATCGGCTATGGAATGGGCGACGCCGGATGCAACATCATCTTTGGCGCCATCATGTTGTTTGTTAACTATTTTTACACCGATATTTTTGGTCTTGCGCCTGCCCTGGTCGGCGTATTACTGCTCTCAGTACGCGTTATCGATGCCGTTACCGACCCTATAATGGGCGCGATGGCCGACCGCACACGCAGTAAATATGGTCGATTTCGTCCATGGCTTTTGTGGATGGCTTTCCCTTACGCATTATTCAGCGTGCTTATGTTTACCACCCCTGAGTGGACGTATAACAGCAAGGTTATCTATGCCTTCGTCACCTACTTCCTGCTCTCTATTACCTATACGGCGATCAACATTCCCTACTGCTCGCTCGGCAGCATTATCACCAACGATCCCAAGGAACGCGTCGCCTGCCAGTCATATCGCTTTGTATTGGTAGGAATCGCAACCCTGCTGCTCTCCCTTACCCTGCTGCCGATGGCCGACTGGTTTGGCGGGGAAGACAAAGCTAAAGGGTATCAGATGGCGATGGCGGTACTCGCCTTCATCGGCATGTGTATGTTCCTGTTTTGCTTTGCATCAGTCCGTGAACGCGTTCGCCCCGCCGTGCAGACTAACGACGATTTAAAAGCCGACCTGAAAGACGTGTGGAAGAACGACCAGTGGGTAAAAATCCTGCTGTTAACCCTGTGCAACGTCTGCCCGGGCTTTATTCGCATGGCCGCCACCATGTACTACGTTACGTGGGTTATGCAACAAAGCACGCAGTTCGCCACGTTGTTTATCAGCCTCGGCGTCATCGGCATGATGATCGGCAGCATGCTGGCGAAGGTATTAACCGATCGCTGGTGCAAACTGAAGGTGTTCTTCTGGACCAACATCATCCTGGCGATTTTCTCCGCTGCATTTTATTTCTTCGACCCGAAAGCCACCATGATGATTATGGTGCTCTACTTCCTGCTCAACGTCCTGCATCAGATCCCTTCCCCGCTGCACTGGTCGTTGATGGCGGATGTCGATGACTACGGCGAGTGGAAAACCGGTAAGCGCATCACCGGGATCAGTTTCTCCGGTAACCTGTTTTTCCTCAAGCTGGGCCTGGCAATTGCCGGGGCGATGGTAGGCTTCCTGCTCTCCTGGTACGGCTACGACGCAGGGGCGAAAGCGCAAAGCGACTCCGCCATTAACGGTATTATGCTGCTGTTCACCATCATACCTGGCGTAGGTTATCTGATTACCGCAGGCGTGGTTCGCCTGCTAAAAGTTGATCGCGAGTTTATGCAGCAAATCCAGACCGATCTGGAAAAACGCCGTACCAACTACCGTGAACTCAATGAATACCACGATATAAAAACGACTGAACCCGTAAGGAAAGCCTAATGAAACAGTGGCCAAATCCCTTTATCGAACAACGCGCCGATCCGTTTATCTTACGCGACGGTAGCCACTACTATTTCATTGCGTCAGTGCCAGAATATGACCGACTGGAGATTCGTCGGGCCGACTCTCTGGAGGGATTGCGCTCCGCCACTCCCGTTGTCGTCTGGCGTAAGCCGGAAAGTGGTCCTATGAGCCAACTCATCTGGGCGCCGGAACTTCATCATCTGGCAGGCAAGTGGTACATCTATTTTGCCGCTACCCATACTCAGGCGCTTGATAAGCTGGGGATGTTCCAGCACCGCATGTTTGCCTTGGAGTGCGCAGACGCCGATCCGTTGACCGGCAAGTGGACAGAGAAAGGCCAGATTAAAACGCAGTTTGATACCTTCGCCCTGGACGCCACCACCTTTAATCATCAGGGGAAACAGTGGTATTTGTGGGCACAGAAATCGCCAGATATCGCCGGAAATTCCAATATTTATCTCGCAGAGCTGGAAAACCCATGGACGATTAAAGGCGAGCCGGTCATGCTCAGCCATCCTGAGTATGACTGGGAATGCCGGGGTTTCTGGGTCAACGAGGGTCCGGCAGTCATGGTACATGGCGACAAGCTGTTTATCAGCTATTCGGCCAGCGCCACCGATGAGAATTACTGTATGGGGTTACTGTGGATTGGCCTCAACGACGATCCGCTCACCCCGCAGAACTGGCATAAATCACCGCGCCCGGTCTTTACCACCAGCTATGAAAATCGCCAGTATGGACCGGGACACAACAGTTTTACGCAAACGCCGGATGGTGAAGATGTACTGGTGTACCACGCGAGAAATTACACCGAGATTGAAGGCGATCCGTTGTACGATCCAAACCGCCATACACGTCTGAAACTGGTGCGCTGGGACGAAAACGGGATGCCCGATTTTGGCATCCCGCCTGCTGATACGATCTAAGCCGTTGCACTGCCCGGTGGCGCTAATGCTTACCGGGCCTACACGTTTTCCATTCCAGGCCGGATAAGCGTTAGCGCCATCCGGCACAACGCTACACTAATGTGCCATAAATGGTGAGCAACGCGATAATCACCACCACCACAAAAGAGGTCTTCTTCGCCATTGAAACAGCCGCTTTTGGCGTTTCGACTTTATCAGTATGCGGTTCACGCGCCAGAGAGAACTGCGCCAGACGCGTTAACACCTGATATTGCGAAGTATGCAGATCCGCCAGTGAGGCAAACCAGGCCGGCAACGCTTTCTCGCCGTGTCCCAGCAACGCATAGACTACGCCAGCCAAACGAACCGGGATCCAGTCCAGCACATGCAGGATCGCATCAATACCCGATTGCAGACGCTGATGCGGCGTCTGATAGCGCGCCAGCCAGGACTGCCAGGCGCGTAAAAAGGCATAACCAACCAGCGTCACCGGTCCCCAAGGACCACCA
Source organism: Citrobacter sp. W9 (assembly GCF_026719375.1). NCBI lineage: Bacteria > Pseudomonadati > Pseudomonadota > Gammaproteobacteria > Enterobacterales > Enterobacteriaceae > Citrobacter > Citrobacter sp. W9. Next base: position 105,655 of record NZ_JAPPTE010000004.1, read on the forward strand.
ACAATCAACCAGAATAACGGCGCCAGATAAAAGCGGAAGTTGTTCCATAACAACGCGTTCTGCAGCTCGCGCAAGAACTCGCGCTCATCGCAATCCGGCGGAACCCCATGTATAAGCGTCAGCTCGCTGGCCATCGCCTCACGAGCATGTGTGTCATCGCGAGCGGCCGCCTGCAAATAGGCATGATAGTGGAGACGCGCCTTGCCTGCGCCGATGCACAGCAAGCCAATTAAGATCCATGCCACCAGCAACGGAACGTTAAACAGCAGCCCATGAACCGCGCGCAGCAGCAGGAATGTCAGCCCCATTGCAATCAGGGTCATGCCCACCGTACGCATCATCGAGAAGTGCTTAATTCTGCGGAAAAAAGCTTCCACCCGATGATCAAGCTGCCAGTGCTCACCCAGCTTAAACAGGCGTTCAACAATCAACACCAGTAATGTTGTAAACAACGTCATGTCATCTCCTTGTGCGACGAGGGGGTGACCAGGGCGCGAAATTTTGCCCAGTCAAAAGACGGCCCGGGATCGGTCTTACGTTCGGGGGCAATATTACAGTGTCCAGTCATATTGTTGGCAATGGCCGGATAACGCGTAATCAGTGCATTCGTCACGGCGGCCAGTTGCTTATACTGTGCATCGGTATAGGCCAGCGTATCCGTTCCTTCCAGCTCAATACCAATTGAAAAATCATTACAGCGCTCACGCCCCTGATAATTTGACACGCCCGCATGCCAGGCGCGTTTATCAAAAGGGACGTACTGCACAATCTCACCATCACGGCGGATCAAACAATGCGCTGAGACGCGCAAATGGGCGATCTCAGCAAAAAAAGGATGGGCCTTGGGATCAATCGTGCCGGTAAATAACGCGTCTATCCACGGGCCGCCAAACTCGCCGGGCGGCAGACTGATATTATGCACCACCAGTAGAGAAGGGGTTTCGTCATCCGGGCGGCAATCGTAATGAGGAGAGGGAACGCGTCGCGCCTCTGCCAGCCAGCCCTCGTCTAACAACATGCAGAATCTCCTTATTGGTGGTGCTCATACCAGGTTCAGGGTAGCATGTTTCTACCTTATGATTCGTTAGCAATTTGGAGTTTTATCATGCCGCCTCGCCGCTATAACCCTGACTACCGACGTGACGCGCTGTTGGAACGCATAAATCTGGATATCCCTGCCGCTGTAGCTCAGGCACTGCGCGAAGATTTAGGCGGAGAAGTTGATGCCAATAACGATATCACCGCACAGCTTTTACCCGAAGATATGCGTTCCCACGCCACCGTGATTACCCGAGAAAATGGCGTTTTTTGCGGGAAACGTTGGGTGGAAGAGGTCTTTATTCAATTGGCTGGCGATGATGTCAACATCGCCTGGCATGTCGAAGATGGCGACAGCATTAAGGCTAATCAACCGCTGTTTGAGCTGGACGGCCCCTCTCGTGTACTGCTGACCGGCGAACGTACCGCGCTTAATTTTGTACAGACGCTTTCGGGCGTGGCGAGCGAGGTGCGTAAATACGTCGATCTGCTGGCGGGGACAAAAACCCAACTACTGGATACACGTAAAACGCTGCCAGGACTGCGTACCGCCCTGAAATATGCCGTGTTATGCGGCGGCGGTGCGAATCATCGCCTGGGGCTTTCTGACGCCTTCCTGATTAAAGAAAACCACATTATTGCTTCTGGTTCGGTACGTAAGGCCGTTGAAAAAGCCTTCTGGTTGCATCCGGATGTGCCCGTTGAAGTTGAAGTTGAAAGCCTGGAAGAACTGGACGACGCACTGAAAGCCGGGGCGGACATCATCATGCTCGATAACTTCGAAACTGAGCAAATGCGCGAAGCGGTAAAACGCACCAACGGCCAGGCGCGTCTGGAAGTCTCGGGTAACGTCACCCATGAAACGCTGCGCGAATTTGCCGAAACCGGTGTGGACTTTATCTCCGTTGGCGCACTGACCAAGCACGTCCGCGCGCTCGATCTCTCCATGCGTTTTCGTTAATTGCAAGGCCCGATGGCGCTTCGCTTATCGGGCTTCCCCCCAGCCGGATAAGGCATTTACGCCGTCATCAGGCAGTTTCTTCGAGCCCCTTCGCAAATACGTTGTCCGATCCTGTAATTTCGTAAAAATCCTCTGAACCCGCTTTCCCGTTCTGTTTTTTGTCTCTCGCCTAAGATCCGTTCGATTTGCCAAAGTAGCGCCAGCTAACTCAGGAGCGAATCAACAATGGATAAACAACGAGGCTTCACGCTTATCGAACTGATGGTGGTCATTGGCATCATTGCCATTCTTAGCGCCATCGGCATTCCGGCTTATCAAAACTATCTGCGCAAAGCCGCCCTGACAGACATGCTGCAAACCTTTGTCCCCTATCGCACCGCGGTCGAGCTCTGTGCGCTGGAGCATGGTGGAACAGAGACTTGCGATGCCGGGACCAATGGCATTCCCTCCCCCACAACCACCCGTTATGTCTCAGGCATGAGGGTTGAAAAAGGCGTTGTCAGCCTCACAGGCCAGGAAAGCCTGAATGGGCTAAGCATCACGATGACGCCGGGTTGGGACAATGCCAACGGTATTACCGGCTGGAACCGTAACTGCGCCATTCCAAATGACAGCGCACTACAACAGGCTTGCGAAGACGTTTTCCGCTTCGACACGTACTAAGGAAAAGAGATGAATACCACGCAACTCACGGCGCTATGCCAACGTTATCAGGGAATATTACTCGATGCAGACAATGAAGTAGTGCACATCGCCGTGGTGGATGCACCGTCCCATGAGCTGCTGGACGCCCTGCATTTTGCCACCACCCGACGTATCGACATTGTTTGCTGGACGCGCCAGCAAATGGAAGGCCACACGCATACGCCACAGAAAATGTTACCGGTCGTAGTGTCTGAAAGCAGCGCCACCGCAGCTGGGTTGCTGAATCAGACGTTTCAATCCGCCCTGGCGCAACGGGCTTCTGATATTCACTTTGAACCAGCGGAACATCGCTATCAGATCAGATTACGCGTGGATGGCGTATTACATGCTTTGCCAGAAGTCACAACTGAGATGGGCATCGCTATCACCGCAAGATTAAAAGTATTAGGCAGCCTGGATATTGCCGAGCACCGGCTGCCACAAGACGGACAATTTACCATTGAGATTTCAGGACAACCCATCTCGTTTCGTATCTCCACCTTGCCCTGTCGCTGGGGTGAAAAGGTTGTACTACGGCTACTTCATCAGGTCGATCAGACACTGGATATCACCGCGCTGGGCATGCAGGACGCGCAGTTGGCAGCATTTTCGCAAGCGTTGCAGCAGCCTCAAGGGCTGATTCTGGTTACCGGGCCTACCGGGAGTGGTAAAACGGTCACCCTGTACAGCGCGCTACAAACCCGAAATACATCAGAGGTGAATCTTTGTAGCGTAGAGGATCCGGTAGAGATCCCCATCGCAGGCCTTAACCAGACACAAGTTCATCCACGCGCAGGTCTTACTTTTCAGGGCGTATTGCGCGCTCTGCTGCGCCAGGATCCCGACATCATTATGGTCGGCGAAATCCGCGATGGCGAAACGGCTGAAATAGCGCTTAAGGCGGCACAAACCGGTCATCTGGTTCTGTCAACACTGCATACTAATTCCACCAATGAAACGCTGGTACGCCTGCAGCAAATGGGGGTTGCGCGCTGGATGATCGCCTCCGCGCTGACGCTCGTCATTGCCCAGCGCCTGGTCAGAAAGCTATGCCCCCATTGCCGACAACGCCTGGAGACATCCATTACGCTCCCCCGAGCAATCTGGCGCATGCCACTGCCACGTTGGCATGCGCCTGGTTGCGAACATTGTTATCACGGCTTTTATGGTCGTACCGCATTGTTTGAAGTGCTCCCGGTGACACCTGCATTACGCCAGAGCATCGCCAGTGGCACATCCGCAGACGGGGTCGAGTCAGATGCTCAGCTATCTGGGCGTACGCTTTTCGAGAATGGCTGTCAGGCTGTCGAACAAGGCTTAACGACATATGAAGAACTTATTCGCGTACTGGGCATGCCGCATGTCAGCTAAACAGCTTTGGCGCTGGCAAGGCATTAACAACGAAGGTGAGCCGTCGGAAGGAGTATTATGGGCTGATACCCGACTCTCGCTGATACAAGCGCTGGAGCAGCGGCATATCACGCCGTTACGTATTAAACGTATCCGTGTCAAAAACTCTCACTGGAGCCGTGAAAGAAGCGCCGAAACCATACATCAGTTGGCAACCTTACTGAAAGCAGGGCTAACACTCTCGGCAGCGCTAACCCTGCTGGCTGAACAGCATCCCAGCAGCCAGTGGCAGGCGCTCCTGCGCACGCTGGCTCACGATATGGAGCAGGGCATTTCCCTCTCCACCTCACTCGCAACATGGCAACACGTTTTTCCGCCACTTTATCAGGCGATGATTCGTACCGGAGAGCTTACAGGTAAGCTGGATGATTGCTGTTTTGAACTCGCCAGACAGCAAAAAAACCAGCAGCAACTCGCTGATAAAGTTAAAAAAGCCCTGCGCTATCCGATTATCATCATCACGATGGCGGTAATAGTGGTATTTGCGATGCTGCAGTTTGTGCTCCCTGAGTTTGCCGCCATCTACCAAACGTTTAACACCCCACTACCAGCGCTCACTCGGGGGATGATTGCCATCGCCCACTACAGCAGCCAATGGTCGTGGCTGGCGGTAGCATTCACGATGCTCTCGGTTATGACATATCACGTGATCAAACAGAAACCGTATTGGCGCATTCTGAGTCAGAAATGGTTGCTTGGGCTCCCGGTGACAGGAGCAATGGTCAGAGGGCAAAAACTCACGCAGATCTTTACCGTTCTGGCGTTAACACAAAACGCTGGCATTCCCTTTTTACAGGGTCTTGAGAGCGTTAGTGAAACGCTTGCCAGCCCTTTCTGGTCTCAACGTTTAGCGCAGGTTCATCACGATATCAGCGCCGGGAAACCTGTCTGGTTGGCGCTGAAAAATTGCGGTGAATTCAGTCCATTATGTATACAGCTGGTAAGAACGGGGGAAGCATCCGGCTCGCTGGATGCAATGCTGCGTAATCTCGCCCACCATCACGGGGAGAAAACGCTGTCTCAGGCGGAAAATCTGGCTGCGCTACTTGAGCCCGCGTTACTGGTCATTACGGGTTTGATCATCGGTACGCTGGTTGTCGCGATGTATTTACCGATTTTCCATTTGGGAGATGCAATGAGCGGCGTGGGATAAAGCTGGCGCATTACCACACGCCAGCTTCATCATGTTACAGGCTATTGAAAACGCGGTTTTCTTGTTCCTGTACACGAATAAACGTTGTACGTTTGGTTAGCTCTTTCAGACGGGAGGCGCCTACATAAGTACAAGCTGAACGCAGGCCACCGAGGATATCGCGAGCGGTATTATCAACCGGACCACGCAGCGGCAGCTTAACAGTTTTACCTTCTGCAGCGCGGTACTGTGCAACACCACCTACGTGACGCGTCATGGCAGATTCAGAGCTCATACCGTAGAACAGCATGAATTTCTCACCGTTCTCTTCAACAATTTTGCCGCCACTTTCTTCATGACCGGCCAGCATGCCGCCGAGCATAACGAAGTCCGCGCCGCCGCCGAATGCTTTTGCCACGTCGCCCGGCATTGTGCAGCCACCGTCGCTGACAATCATACCGCCCAGACCGTGCGCTGCGTCGGCACATTCAATCACTGCAGAGAGCTGCGGATAGCCAACGCCGGTTTTTACACGCGTGGTACATACAGAACCAGGCCCAATACCGACTTTGACAATGTCCGCACCGGAAAGTATCAGCTCTTCACACATTTCGCCGGTAACCACATTGCCCGCACAGATCGTTTTCGTCGGCCATGCTTCACGCGCTTTTGACACAAACTGAACAAAATGCTCAGAGTAGCCATTTGCCACATCAATGCAGATAAAGTTCAGCGCCGGGTTGAGCGCCAGAATCTGTTTGGTTTTTTCGAAATCTGCGTCAGACGTGCCGGTGGAAACCATCACATGCTTGAGGATATCGGCAGAGCTATCCGCGATAAAGGCAGACCAGTCTTCAACAGAATAGTGTTTGTGCACAGCGGTCAGGATGTCGAAGGATGCCAGCGCCTTTGCCATGGCAAATGTCCCGACAGTGTCCATGTTCGCAGCGATAATCGGTACGCCGGACCAGGTCTGACCTGAATGCTTAAAGGTAAATTGACGTTCCAGCTCAACATCGGAACGGCTTTTGAGAGTAGAACGCTTAGGGCGGATAAGAACGTCTTTGAAACCTAACTTCAGATCTTCTTCGATACGCATGTGCGGATTCCTGGGGTTAATGGCGAAAAATCGAAACTCACAACTCCAGTGACGCTATCATACGCACTAATCAATGCCGCGCAAGACTGCGAAATTCTCTTTTTTTACGCTACAATCCCATAAATTTACCTGGCGAATAGTAGGTTAATCCTGCAGCAGCCTCGCCTTCGCGCGCTTAACTTTTAACTGTTTGATAATCAAACTTAAACTCCAGGATCTGCATCTATGAGGTATACAGTAGCCTTAACCGGCGGCATTGGCAGTGGTAAAAGCACCGTTGCAAATGCGTTCGCTGACCTCGGAATAAACGTGATTGATGCAGATATCATTGCGCGTCAGGTGGTTGAACCAGGTACGCCTGCCCTCATGGCGATTGAAGAACATTTTGGTTCCGACGTGATAGCCGCGGACGGTTCGCTACAGCGACGCATTTTACGCGAACGTATTTTTTCCAATCCTGAGGAAAAAAGCTGGCTTAATGCACTGCTCCATCCGCTTATTCAGCAGGAAACACAGCGTCAGTTTGATCAAGCGACCTCGCCCTATCTGTTATGGGTTGTCCCGTTGCTGGTAGAGAATTCGCTGTATAAAAAAGCCAACCGCGTGCTGGTGGTGGATGTCACCCCCGAGACCCAGCTCAGACGAACCATGCAGCGTGATGATGTGACGCGCGAGCATGTTGAAAAAATTCTTGCTGCCCAGGCTACGCGTGAAGCGCGTCTGGCCGTGGCAGACGATGTTATTGATAATAATGGCGCACCGGAAGCCATCGCCTCGGATGTCGCCCGCCTGCACGCGCTCTATTTGCAATGCGCGTTGCAGTTTGTCTCACAGGAAAAACCGTAATGCACACCCAGGTCCTTTTTGAACACCCTCTCAATGAGAAGATGCGTACATGGCTGCGCATAGAGTTTTTGATCCAACAGCTCTCCGTTAATTTACCTATTGCAGACCATGCAGGCGCACTGCATTTTTTCCGTAATATCGGCGATTTACTGGATGTCTTTGAACGCGGTGAAGTTCGCACCGAACTCCTGAAAGAACTTGAACGACAACAGCGTAAACTCCAGGCCTGGGTTGAAGTTCCCGGCGTCGATCAAAGCAGAATCGACGCATTGCGCCAACAGTTAAAAAGCGCGGGCAGCATTCTGATTTCGGCCCCACGCATTGGACAAACGCTGCGTGAAGATCGCCTGATTGGCCTCGTGCGTCAGCGTTTAAGCATTCCTGGCGGATGCTGCAGTTTCGATCTCCCCACCCTGCATATCTGGTTACATTTACCACAGCCGCAACGCGACGCGCAGGTTGAAACCTGGCTTGCCAGCCTGAATCCACTCAACCAGGCGTTGTCGCTGGTGCTGGATTTAATTCGTAACTCGGCGCCGTTTCGTAAACAAACCAGCCTGAATGGTTTTTACCAGGACAACGGCGAAGATGCCGATTTGCTGCGCTTGCAGCTGCCGCTGGATTCGCAGCTTTATCCGCAAATTTCTGGTCATAAGAGCCGTTTTGCCATTCGTTTTATGCCGCTGGATAGCGAGAATGGCCAGGTGCCTGAGCGTCTCGATTTTGATCTGGCGTGCTGTTAAGGAGTCAACATGTCTGAACAAACCATCGTCAACTGCCCAACCTGCGGTAAACCCGTGGTGTGGGCTGAAGTCAGTCCGTTTCGCCCATTCTGCAGCAAACGCTGCCAGTTAATCGATCTGGGTGAGTGGGCCGCAGAAGAGAAACGTATCCCCAGCTCTGGCGATCTGTCGGAAAGCGACGACTGGAGTGAAGAGCAGAAATAATTCTGCTAAAACGGGATAAAACAACGCCGCATCCGGCGTTGTATGTTGTTTTGCCTGATGGCGCTGCGCTTATCAGGCCTACGAACACTCTTAGCCCGCAATCAGCTTTTCAATTACCGGGGCATTCGCGGGCGGGAAGTCCTCCACATTCAGAGCATCTTGCGCAATCCACTGCGCCGGTTGCCCCTCTTTTCCCCACGGTTCGCCTTCCCAGCTTTCCACCAGCCAGAACCACAGCGTAATGTGCCGGTCCGGAAACTGATACTCCAGCTTTTCGAACAGTGAATTCTGAGTCGGTGTGATCCCAACTTCTTCCTGTAGTTCGCGAATCAGCGCCTGCTCTGGCGTTTCACCCGCTTCAATTTTCCCGCCGGGGAATTCCAGCTTATTTGCCATATGGGCATCCGCCGCACGCTGGGTGATAAAAATTTCATTGTGCTGGTTACGAATAATCCCGACGGCGATCTGCAATTTTTTCATTTTCATCGTCCATAAAAAAGGCGCAGAAGTCTGCGCCTTTTCAATAAGTTATTTTCTTAGCTCAGACGGCCATGGCACTGTTTGTATTTTTTGCCGGAACCGCAAGGGCACGGATCGTTACGCCCCACTTTACGCTCGCCGGTTTGTGCTGCCATCTCTTCTGCCGCGGCGGCATCGTCGCCTTTATGGCTCAACTGCTGCATCTGCGCTAAACGCTCAGCTTCTTCACGACGCTGCTGCTCCATCGCTTCTACTTCTTCAGGCATACGTACCTGAACTTTGCTCAGGGTGCTGATCACTTCATACTTCAGTGATTCCAGCATTGATGCAAACATAGAGAAGGATTCACGCTTGTATTCCTGCTTCGGATCTTTTTGCGCGTAACCACGCAGGTGGATACCCTGACGCAGGTAATCCATCGCCGCCAGGTGCTCTTTCCACAGCGAGTCGAGCGTTTGCAGCATCACGCCTTTTTCGAAGTGACGCATCATCTCTGCGCCCACAACTTCTTCTTTACGCTGATAAACTTCTACCGCATTTGCCAGAATACGTTCGCGCAGCGTTTCTTCGTGCAGCTCAGGTTCTTTATCCAGCCACTCTGAAATCGGCATATCCAGATCAAAGTCGTTTTTCAGGCGCTCCTGCAGACCCGGAATATCCCACATCTCTTCCAGAGACTGCGGCGGAATATAGGCATCAATCGTCGCTTTGAAGACGTCTTCGCGGATGCTGTTAATGGTTTCGCTAACGTCAGAGACATCCAGCAGTTCGTTACGCTGGGTGTAGATTGCGCGGCGCTGATCGTTAGCAACGTCATCATATTCCAGCAGTTGCTTACGAATATCGAAGTTGCGGCTTTCCACTTTACGCTGCGCGTTTGCAATCGCTTTCGTCACCCATGGGTGTTCAATCGCTTCACCCGGCTTCATACCCAGTTTACGCATCATGCCGGACACGCGGTCAGAGGCAAAAATACGCATCAGCGCATCTTCCATCGACAGGTAGAAACGAGACGAACCCGCATCACCCTGACGACCGGAACGACCACGCAGCTGGTTATCGATACGACGAGATTCATGACGCTCAGTACCGATAATATGTAAACCGCCGGCCGCTAACACCGCGTCATGACGAACCTGCCAATCAGCTTTGATCTGGGCGATCTGTTCCGGAGTTGGGTCTTGCAGCTCGGCAACTTCCGCCTGCCAGCTACCACCCAGCACGATATCGGTACCACGACCCGCCATGTTTGTCGCAATAGTGACGGCTGACGGATAACCCGCCTGGGCGACGATATCCGCTTCGCTGGCGTGGAACTTGGCGTTCAGCACGTTGTGCTTAATGCCTGCTTTGGTCAGCTCGTTAGAGACCACTTCCGATTTTTCAATGGAGATAGTACCCACCAGCACCGGCTGGCCATTAGCGGTACGCTCTTTAATATCTTCAATAATCGCCTGAATTTTTTCCGCTTCGGTCATGTACACCAGATCCGGTAAATCCTTACGGATCATCGGACGGTTGGTCGGAACGACCACGGTATCCAGTTTGTAGATGGAGCTGAATTCAAACGCTTCAGTGTCTGCAGTACCGGTCATACCGGCCAGTTTTTCGTACAAACGGAAGTAGTTCTGGAAGGTAATGGATGCCAGCGTCTGGTTTTCGTTCTGGATCTCCACGCCTTCTTTCGCTTCAACAGCCTGGTGCAGGCCATCGGACCAGCGACGCCCCTGCATCGTACGACCAGTGTGTTCGTCGACGATGATAACTTCGCCATCTTTCACGATGTAGTCGACGTCACGGGTAAACAGCACGTGCGCGCGCAGTGCGGCAGTCACGTGGTGCATCAGCATAATGTTGCCCGGAGAGTACAGCGACTCGCCCTCATCCATAATGCCTTCGTTCACCAGCAGTTCTTCAATCAGCACCAGACCACGTTCGGTCAGGTTAACCTGGCGCGCTTTCTCATCAACGGAGAAGTGGCCTTCCCCCTGGAAAGTGTCGGAATCTTCCTTCTCCTGACGGATCAGGTGCGGAATGATTTTGTTCACTTTTTTATACATTTCCGAGCTGTCTTCAGCCGGACCGGAAATGATTAGCGGCGTACGCGCTTCATCGATCAAGATGGAGTCGACTTCATCGACCAACGCATAGTGCAGTTTACGCTGAACACGCTCTTCCGGGCTAAACGCCATGTTGTCACGCAAGTAGTCAAAGCCGTATTCGTTGTTGGTGCCGTAGGTAATATCGGCATTATAAGCTTCACGCTTAGCTGGCGCTGGCAGGCCAGACATGTTGATACCGACAGTCATACCGAGGAATTCAAACAGCGGGCGGTTATTTTCGGCGTCACGCTGGGCCAGGTAGTCGTTCACGGTAACCACGTGTACGCCTTTCCCGCTTAACGCGTTCAGGTACGCCGGCAGCGTTGCGGTCAGGGTTTTACCTTCACCGGTACGCATTTCCGCGATGCAGCGATCGTTAAGCACCATACCGCCCAGCAGTTGAACGTCGAAGTGGCGCATGCCGAACACACGCTTACTCGCTTCGCGAACCACCGCGAACGCTTCCGGGATCAGGCTCTCAACGCTGGCGCCTTTTTCCAGACGGGCGCGGAATTCCGCGGTCTTTGCTTTCAGCTCATCATCGGAGAGTTTTTCCATCTCCGGTTCCATGGCGTTGATGACATTGACCACTTTACGCATACGACGCAGCGTACGTTCGTTACGGCTACCGAATACTTTTGTTAATAATTTGATTAGCATAATAAAATCTCAAACGCCCCGCGGTGCGGAGTCAAAAATTATAAGTTGGAAGGTTCTTTTTTAGCTGAGGCGTTGAGGGCCAGCGCGGATACCCTGCAGCTGGCTGATCCAGACCGGAACGCTAAACGCGGCCTGAGAGGTAAAGTGGGAGTATGTCACGCGACTCACGGTCGCTGGCGGTCTGCCTTCTTGCGTCAGCATCGCGCTGAGCGTATTCAATAACGCAAGATGGTGCGCCTGGATTGGCAACGGCTCTTCGGCAACGGGCAGCGCCTGAGGAGCCATAGCAAAAGAAAGATGGCGAATAACCGTACGAATAGCATGCTGATGCCAGTAGTCGACGGTAAAATTCGGGCGGCGATTGGTCGCTTCCAGCAAAGCAAGCTGGTTAAAGTTAACTTTAGCGCCTTGATCGTGATTGCTGGCGGTCGCCTTCGCGGGGGTATTAGGTTCAGCAGCATTATCGAGCGCGGGCAGGCCAAAACTAGCCGCGACCATCCCCAACAGGAGATGCGGCCAGAAGTACCGTCTGCCTAACTGTCGCCAGCGCGTCAGTATTCCACTCACGTTATTGCCACCTGATATACCCTGCGTTTGGGGTTACATATGCAAAACCATTTTTTGCGCACAAATATTACCATTAATGCGTTCGCACCACAGCAGTAATGACGCAAGTCGCGGGTAAATATGCTTAAGAAAGCAGCGATCGAACGCTATTTTACTCTACCGGTGGGGAGAAAGTCGCTTCAGGGAAGGTGGTTTGCAATCGGAAAATAAAAAAACGACTGGTTCACCTGGCCGGAGAGAGTGCCAGATTAACCAGTCGAATTTATGCGACAGCGTATGTCGTTATGCCAGTACGGTCGAAGGTGCTTTGAACGCCAACGGCAGTTCTGCATCGTCCTGGAAGGTCACATATTCCCAGGCTTCCTGTTTCGCCAGGACCGCCTGCAATAGTTTATTATTCAATGCATGACCGGATTTATACGCGGTGAATGCACCAATAATGTTGTGACCACACATGAACAAGTCACCAATCGCGTCGAGCATTTTGTGACGAACGAATTCGTCTTCAAAACGCAGGCCGTCTTCGTTCAATACGCGATAATCGTCAACAACGATGGCACAATCGAAGCTGCCGCCCAGGCACAGGCCGCGGGACTGCAGATATTCGATATCACGCATGAAGCCGAAAGTACGCGCGCGGCTGATCTGGCGCATGAACGCATCCGCAGAGAAGTTCATCGCGTAGCGCTGCGTGCTGGAGTCGATTGCCGGATGGTTAAAGTCGATGGTGAAATCCAACGTGAAACCATTGTACGGCTTAAACTCAGCCCACTTATCGCCATCTTCGACACGAACGGTCTCTTTGATGCGAACAAATTTTTTGGCGCTGCTCAGTTCTTCAATACCCGCATCAAGCAGCAGATAAACGAACGGAGCGGCACTGCCATCCATAATCGGGATTTCCGGGGCGTTAACTTCAATAACGATGTTATCGATACCTAAGCCCGCCAGAGCAGCGTTAAGGTGCTCAACGGTTGAAATCCGTACATCATGCTCGTTGACCAGACACGTACAGAGCATGGTATCACGCACAGATTTGGCATCGGCCGGGAAATCTACCGGAGGATTCAAGTCGGTGCGACGATAGATGACCCCGGTGTTGGCCGGCGCAGGGCGTAATGTCAGGGTGACTTTTTTGCCGGTATGCAAACCGACGCCAGTCGCCTGAACGATACGTTTAAGAGTCCTTTGTTTGATCATCGTATAATCTCGCCAAATTACCTATCCAACCGAAGTGTACTATACATTCGGTGGGCCAGTTTAGCACAAAGAGCCACAATTCCCAAATTCCAGCTAATTCTTAATCAGCTTGCTTACGCAGGAACGCAGGGATATCCAGATAATCCGGCTCTTTGGTGGTTTGCGGCGTATTGTCGTTAACCACTTTCGCAACCGGTTTTTGCTCTTGCGTCAACGGCGCCATACCGTGCTGCTGGTAACGATCCATTACCGGCTGCTGGACCTGCTTGTTGGTTACCAGAGTGATTTCAGGACGCTTGTCCATACCAATTCCAGTCGCAACAACGGTCACGCGCAGTTCGTCGTTCATATCCGGGTCCAGAGAGGTACCGATAACCACGGTCGCGTTATCCGATGCAAAGGCACGGATGGTGTTACCGACGGTTTCGAATTCATCCAGACGCAGGTCGAAGCCCGCAGTAATGTTGACCAGCACGCCGCGCGCGCCAGACAGATCGATATCTTCCAGCAGCGGGGAAGAGATAGCCATTTCAGCCGCTTCTTCCGCACGGTCTTCACCGCTTGCCACGCCGGAGCCCATCATCGCATAGCCCATTTCGGACATCACGGTGCGCACGTCTGCAAAGTCGACGTTCATCAGGCCCGGACGCGTGATCAGTTCAGCGATACCCTGGACTGCGCCTTTCAGCACGTCGTTCGCTGCGCCAAACGCATCCAGCAGGGAGATACCACGGCCCAGCACTTTCAGCAGTTTATCGTTCGGGATAGTGATCAGAGAGTCCACGTGTTTGGACAGTTCGGTGATGCCCTGCTCCGCGAATGCCATACGCTTCTTGCCTTCAAAGTTGAAAGGCTTAGTCACGACAGCAACGGTCAGGATACCTAAATCTTTTGCCACTTCAGCAACCACTGGCGCTGCACCGGTTCCGGTACCGCCGCCCATACCTGCTGCGATAAACACCATGTCTGCACCGTCAAGCGCTGCACGCAGAGCTTCACGATCTTCGTCTGCCGCATTACGACCGACTTCCGGGTTTGCACCCGCGCCCAGACCTTTGGTGATGCCGCTACCAATTTGAATGGTCTGTCCAACCGCCGTTTTACGCAACGCCTGAGCGTCGGTATTCACCGCAAAGAATTCAACACCTTCGATGCGCTCGCGCACCATGTGTTCAACGGCATTACCGCCGCCGCCGCCGACGCCGATGACTTTAATCACCGCGTCATTGGTTAGTTCCATAGGTTCAAACATAGTTTCTCTCTCCGTTGTGCCTGTCGCCTGAGACCTTTAATGTGCGTCGGTCTCTTTAAAAATTAAAACTCTTTTCTCAGCCAGCTATTGAGTCGTTTAATCCACGAGCCAACTGACGCCGTTACGCGTTTTTCAACTTCAGCCTCACCACTCAAATGGGATTCTTTCCCGTAATGAAGCAGCCCCACTGCCGTTGAATAATACGGCTCCTGGGCATAATCCGTCAGACCGGTAATATTCAGCGGTGCGCCAATACGGACTTGCGTATGGAACACGCGCTGTGCGCAGGCTGCAAGACCTTCAATTTGCGCTGCGCCACCGGTTAACACAATCCCCGCCGCCAGATGATGTTTCACCCCCTGCTGGCGAAGCTGTTCTTGTAATTGCAAAATTTCTTCGTTGACCAGGTTGAGCAGCTCGGTATAACGCGGCTCAATGACCTCTGCCAAAGTCTGACGCTGCAGGCTACGCGGCGGACGACCGCCCACGCTTGGCACCTCAACGCTCTCGTCTTTACCGACGATGGAGCCCAGCGCGCAGCCATGACGTACTTTGATGGCTTCAGCATCGCTCGGCGGCGTACCAAAGGCATACGCGATATCGCTGGTCACCACATTCCCTGCATAAGGGATCACTTTGGTATGGCGCAACGCCCCGCCAGTATAAACGGCGATATCCATTGTACCACCACCAATATCTACCACGCAGACACCCAGTTCACGTTCATCTTCCGTCAACACGGAATAACTGGCTGCCAGTCCGGCGAAAATCAGTTGGTCAACTTTCAGACCACAACGTTCAACGGCTTTGACAATATTCTTCGCCATGTCGTTGTGGCAGGTAATAAGATGCACTTTTGCCTGCATACGTACGCCGGAAAGACCTACCGGATTTTTGATACCTTCCTGGTAGTCAATGGCGTATTCCTGCGGAATAACGTGCAGAACACGATGTTCATCGCGCACGCGTACGGATTTTGCCGTATGTACGACGTTTTCCACATCTTCTTGCGTCACTTCCTCTTCGGAAATGGGCACCATACCAATTTCATTCTGACAGCTAATGTGTTTGCCGGAAAGCGCCAGATACACCGAGGATATCTGGCAATCTGCCATCAGCTCAGCCTGGTCAATGGCGCGCTGTACGCATTTCACCACTGACTCAAGGTCATTCACCCCGCCTTTATCCATACCTCGCGATGGGCAACTGCCCACGCCAATGATATTGACCATACCGTCGGGCAGAACTTCCCCTACTAAAGCGGCTACCTTCGCGGTGCCAATCTCCAGTCCAACTACCAGTTTTCTGTCCGTCGCCTTGATCATTGTTGTTCTGCCTGTGCCTGATTCTGTTGCTGATTAGATTCCTCAGGAGGCAAGGGAACCCAGCCTACTGCCGCTCCTGAGTCATAACGCAAATCAACGTAGCTAATCCGTTTGCCATCGGTTTGCGCCTGCTGCTGTAAAACCGGGTAGAGTTCCACAAAGCGAGCCAAACGTTTTATCGTATCGCCCCTGCCCAGATTGAGCTTAATATCGTTATTTAGCGTCAACTGCCAGGAACGACGCGCGGTCATCGCCGCTTCCTTCAGGGTGAATCTATCCTTAGCCAGCACCTGCCCCATATCGCGGAACCCTTGCAGCACTTCACTTGCGCTGCCTTCCGGTCCATACAACATGGGTAATACCTGCTTATTGGCCCGACCGGATGGGACGCTGAACGTATTGCCTTCAGCATCCACCATGTGCTGGTCATTCCAACGCGCAATTGGCACATATTCAACCAGATGAATCTTCAATTCATCAGGCCATTGCTTTCTGACGCTCGCCTGTTTAATCCACGGGAGGCGTTCAATCTGACTCTGGATGATGTTCACATCCTGGGTCATAAAGGTTCCCGGCGCGCCCAGCGCCAGAATGGACTGACGGATATCATCATTGCGCGTGTAATGCCGTTCGCCGGTTAACACCAGTTTTGACAACGGCAAACGCTGCGCATCTTCCATCCATCCCAACACGACCCAGCCGCTAACAAACACGGTGCACAGCACTGTCAGCAGGAACAGTATTCCTGCAAGACGCGTTCCATTATTGCGGCGTGAGGAATTTACGTCTTCTTCATCACCGTTTCGCGTGTTCAGCGCAGCCTGCGACATATCAGTCCGCCAACTCCAGAATTCTTACCACCAACTGCGAGAAGCTCAGACCCGCCTGACGCGCCGCCATCGGCACCAGGCTGTGGCTGGTCATACCCGGAGAGGTATTGGCTTCCAGCAGATAAAACTGGCCATCGCTGTCCAGCATGACGTCAATGCGCCCCCAACCTTTACAGCCTAAGGCGGTCCACGCTTTCAGGACTAAATCCTGTAATTGGGCCTCTTGCTCGACTTCCAGACCTGCAGGGCAGAAATATTGTGTCTCATCAGAGAGATACTTCGCCTCATAATCATAGAAGGTTCCCGCGGGTTGGATACGTATTGACGGTAAAATTTCTTCGCCGAGTATCGCAACGGTAAATTCCGGGCCACTGAGCCATTTTTCAATCAGTACTTCTTCATCATGCTGAAAAGCCAATGCTAATGCACCCTGCAAAGCATTTTCTTCTTCAACTTTTGACATCCCTACGCTGGAACCTTCACGGCTTGGCTTAACAATCAGCGGCAAACCTAACGCAGAAATTTTTGCAACTACCTCATCGCTAAGACCTTTTTCGAACTCAGCGCGGGTCAACGCAACCCATGGCGCGACGGGTAAACCTGCGCCCTGCCACAGCAGCTTGCTGCGCAGTTTGTCCATCGAAATCGCGGAAGCCATGACGCCGCTGCCGGTATAAGGCAGGCCAATTTGCTCCAGCATGCCCTGCAACGTGCCATCTTCACCGCCACGGCCGTGCAGCGCAATAAACACCTTCTGAAAACCCATTGATTTCAGAAGAGTGACATCAACCTCTTTAGGGTCAACCGGATGGGCATCCACGCCGCCTTCACGCAACCCGGCGAGCACAGCCGCGCCAGAGTTCAGCGACACTTCTCGTTCTGCGGAGGTGCCCCCTAACAGGACCGCGATTTTATCAGCCATGTTGTTCTTCCTCCGGATTTTGCGGCTTCAGTTTGATTTCAGCTAAGGAACGCGCAATTTTGCCGATATTTCCAGCACCTTGCACCAAAATCAGATCATTGCCGGTTAATACCGGTGCCAACATTTCTGCCACCTGGGCCGGATCGGATACCAGAATAGGATCGATCTTACCGCGACCACGAATAGTACGGCACAGCGAGCGGCTGTCAGCGCCTGGAATGGCGGCTTCGCCCGCGGCGTATACATCCAGCATCAACAGCGCATCAACCTGAGTCAGCACGTTGGCAAAGTCATCGTACAAATCGCGCGTACGCGTATACCGATGCGGCTGGAACAGCATCACCAGATTTTTGTCCGGCCAGCCCGCGCGCGCGGCTTTAATCGTGGCATCCACTTCCGTTGGGTGATGGCCGTAATCATCAACCAGCATCGCGGTCCCAGCTTTACCGTTAACCGGCTCAAGCGGGAATTCGCCGAGGAAGTCAAAACGGCGTCCGGTACCCTGGAAACTTTCCAGCGCGCGCAGGATCGCGTCGTCTTCAATACCTTCTTCCGTTGCGACCGCTACCGCGGCAGCCGCGTTCAGCGCATTGTGGCGGCCCGGCGCGTTCAACGTTACGCGTAGTTCGGCCATCCCCTGACGCACCAGGGTGAAGTGACCCTGCGGGCCGATCTGCTGGTAATCTTCAACGCGCACATCGGCATCATCACTGAAACCATAGGTTGTGGTTTGACGGCCAACTCGCGGTAGCAGTTCGCGGATCACCGGATCGTCAACGCACATCACCGCACGACCATAAAACGGCAAGTTATGCAGGAAATTAATAAACGTCTGCTTTAAATTTTCGAAGTCGCCATGGTAGGTATCCATATGGTCGGCTTCGATATTGGTGACAATCGCCACCATCGGCTGCAAATGCAGGAACGACGCATCGCTCTCGTCCGCTTCGGCAATCAAATAACGGCTATGACCCAGACGTGCATGAACGCCTGCGGCCTTCACCAGACCACCGTTAACAAAGGTCGGATCCAGCCCCGCTTCCGCGTAAATACTGGAGACCATCGCCGTGGTCGTGGTTTTACCATGCGTCCCGGCAATGGCGATGCCGTGACGAAAACGCATTAACTCCGCCAGCATTTCAGCGCGACGGATCACAGGAATGCGCGCTTCATGCGCCGCAACAATTTCCGGGTTATCCGCAGAAATGGCGCTGGAGACCACTACCACGCTCGCATCGCGTACGTTTTCCGGACGATGGTTGAAGAAAATCGTGGCACCGAGATTCGTCAACTGCTGCGTCACCGGATTTGGCGCTAAGTCAGAACCGCTGATCTGATAACCTTCATTGGCCAAAACTTCGGCAATACCGCCCATACCAGCACCACCGATGCCGACAAAGTGAATGTGCCGAACGCGACGCATTTCGGGCACGATGGAACGCAGTTTTGCCAGTTGTTGTGTATTCATTCTTTAGCCATTAACTTCTTAGTTCATGCGATGCAAAAGGCATCACCACAATTACGCCCGGGCAGCCCGGCTCACTTCATTTGCAACGCGTTCGGTGGCATCCGGTATGGATGCGGCGCGCGCACGTTCTGCCATGGTTAATAAAGTTTCTCGCGACCACCCGGCAAGGGTGCTGGCGACGGCATCCACAGTAAACTGTGGTTGCTCTAAAATTTTGGCGGCGCCCGCTTTTTCCAGCGGCAACGCATTCCAATACTGCTGTCTGTCTTTGTGCTGGAACGGCACAAACAGCGCAGTTAAGCCTGCGGCGGCAATCTCACTCACCGTCAGCGCGCCGGAACGGCACACTACAACATCCGCCCATGCATAAGCGGCGGCCATATCATCAATAAACTCAGTGACCTTGTGCTGCGGTTGTCCGACCTCGGCATAAGCGTGTTCAACGGTTTGTTGCGCACCTTTACCGCTCTGGTGCCAGATAGTCACCGCCTCGCCAAGCTTTGCGGCAACCTGCGGCATCGTCTGGTTGAGAACGCGCGCGCCCTGAGAACCACCGACCACCAGCACACGAACCGGGCCTTCACGTCCAGCCAGACGCGCTTCGGGTAATGGCAGCGCCAGCACGTCCGTGCGTACCGGGTTCCCGACCACTTCCGCATTCGGGAAAGCGCCGGGGAAAGCCTGCATAACCTTCGTTGCAATTTTTGCCAGCCATTTATTGGTTAATCCCGCAATGCCGTTCTGCTCATGCAGTACGACCGGAATACCTAATGACCATGCGGCCAAGCCGCCAGGACCTGACACGTAGCCGCCCATACCGAGCACCACATCAGGCTTGAATTGCTTCATGATGGCGCGCGCCTGACGCCAGGCGTTAAAAATACGCACGGGTGCGGCAAGCAGTGCGTTAACGCCTTTGCCACGCAGACCGGAGATGCGAATAAAGTCAATTTCAATGCCATGCTTCGGCACTAAGTCCGCTTCCATACGATCGGCGGTGCCCAGCCAACGAACCTGCCAGCCCTGGGCCATTAAATGGTGCGCGACCGCCAGTCCCGGGAACACATGCCCGCCGGTACCGCCTGCCATCACCATTAACCGCTTCGGTTGACCACTCATCGTGCACCTCGTGTAAACGCCTGGGCTTTTTCCAGACGCGTTTCATAATCAATACGTAACAAAAACATGATGGCCGTCGACATTATCAACAAACTGGAACCACCATAACTAATAAGCGGCAGCGTCAGGCCTTTGGTTGGCAGCATACCTGCCGCCGCGCCGACGTTTACTAACGCCTGGAAGCTAAACCAGATCCCGATGGAGCAGGCTAAAAAGCCTGAAAAACGGTGGTCAATTTCCAGCGCTTTACGGCCAATCGACATCGCGCGAAAAGCGACGAAGAATACCATTAAAAGTGCCAATACCACACCGATATAACCCAGTTCTTCCCCAATGATGGCGAAGATGAAGTCGGTGTGCGCTTCCGGTAAATACTCCAGTTTTTGGACTGAGTTGCCTAACCCTTGCCCCCAAACCTCACCACGGCCAAACGCCATTAGCGATTGCGTCAACTGGTATCCGCTGCCGAACGGATCTTCCCATGGATTCCAGAAAGAGGTTACGCGACGAATACGATACGGTTCGGCAAGGATCAGCAGCACGACCGCCGATATCCCCATGCCGATAATCGCAATGAACTGCCACAATTTAGCCCCGGCAAGAAACAGCATCGCCAGCGTGGTGACAAACAGCACCACTACCGTACCGAGGTCAGGCTGCGCCAGCAGTAATACGGCCAGCACCAGGATCACGCCCATCGGTTTCAGGAAGCCGCGCAGGTTGTTTCGCACTTCATCCACCTTGCGTACCAGGTAGTTGGCGAGATAACAAAACAGCGACAGCTTGGTAAATTCCGCAGGCTGAATACGCAGCGGCCCCAGAGCAATCCAGCGCGATGCCCCGTTAACGGAGCTCCCCACCACCAACACGATCAGCAGCATGATGATCGAGGCGATGAGCATTGTAGTGCTGTACTTCTGCCAGAACGCCATCGGCAGACGCAGCGTGACCATCGCCAAACAGAACGCCAGGAAGATGTACAGCGCGTCACGTTTAGCAAACAGGAAGGGGTCGCCCGCCAGACGTTGTCCTACCGGCATTGATGCCGATGTCACCATGATGAAACCAATTGCCGCCAGACCGAAGGTCAGCCACAGCAGCATGCGGTCATACATGATCAGGCTGTCCGCGTCTTTATCGCGCGAAGCCATCACCCAGCCTTTGAGTGCCGCGAAGATCCACGCCAGGACACCCAGTCCCGGTAAGCGCGGCATTCTCAGACGAGGGAGAGATAAACGCATCAACCCAACTCCTTCGCCAGACGCGTAAAGACGTCACCGCGTTGCTCAAAGTTCTTGAACTGATCGAGGCTGGCACACGCTGGCGACAGCAGCACCATATCACCCGGCTTCACGCGCGGCGCGAGCAGACGCATTGCCTGCTCCATGGTTTCGGTTTGTTCGGCAACCTCAGGTCGCAGTGCCGCAAGCTGCGCGCCATCACGGCCAAAGCAGTACAGACGGATGTTGTCGCCGGTGAGGTAACGTTGCAGCGGCATAAAGTCAGCGGATTTCCCGTCGCCGCCCAGCAGCAGGTGCAGCGTACCTTCAACATGCAGGCCATTCAGCGCCGCTTCAGTACTGCCGACGTTGGTCGCTTTTGAATCGTTGATCCAACGCACACCGTTATGATTCAGTACCAACTGGAAACGATGCGCCAGTCCGGTAAAGGTGGTCAGCGCTTTCAGGCTTGACGCCCGCGGCAGACCCGCTGCATCAGCCAGCGCCAGCGCTGCCAGAGCGTTGGTATAGTTATGCTGGCCGGTAAGCATCATCTCTTTCACGTTGAGAACTTTTTCCCCCTTCACCCGCAGCCAGGTTTCGCCCTGCTGACGATTAAGGTGATAGTCCCCCATGTTGACACCGAAGCTCACGCAACGCTCATCTGCGCCACGAACCGGCATGGTCAGCGCATCATCCGCATTGACCACGCAGACTTTCGCATTCTCATAAACGCGCAGTTTGGCCGCACGATACTGCTGCAAACCAAACGGATACCGGTCCATATGATCTTCGGTGACATTCAAAATGGTGGCGGCTACGGCCTGTAAGCTGGAGGTCGTTTCAAGCTGAAAGCTGGATAGCTCAAGCACATATAGCTCACGCTCGGCGTCCAGTAACATCAGTGCTGGCAGGCCAATGTTACCGCCTACGCCGACGTTAGCGCCTGCTGCTTTTGCCATTTCGCCAACCAGTGTCGTAACCGTGCTCTTACCGTTAGAGCCGGTGATCGCGACGATCGGCGCCTGTGCTTCGCGACAGAACAGCTCGATGTCACCGACAATTTCAATCCCCGCATCGGCGGCGGCGCTCAGTGAAGGGTGCGCCAGGGCAATACCAGGGCTGGCGACGATGAGATCGGCGTCCAGCAGCCAGTCATCATTCAGGCTGCCAACATGACGCTCAACCGCTTCCGGTAATTTATCCAGGCCCGGCGGCGTCGCGCGGGTATCCATCACGCGCGGCGTCACGCCACGCGCCAGGAAGAAATCCACGCAGGATAGCCCGGTCAAACCCAGACCGATAATGACGACTTTTTTACCCTGGTAATCAGCCATGATTAACGTACCTTCAGCGTTGCCAGGCCAATCAGCACCAGCATCAGCGAAATAATCCAGAAGCGCACAATCACGCGCGGTTCCGGCCAGCCTTTCAGTTCATAGTGGTGGTGAATCGGCGCCATACGGAAGATGCGCTGTCCGCGCAGCTTAAAGGAACCGACCTGCAGAATGACCGACAGCGTTTCTACGACGAATACGCCGCCCATGATCACCAGCAGGAACTCCTGACGCAGCAGCACGGCAATAATGCCCAGCGCGCCGCCCAGCGCCAGCGATCCGACGTCGCCCATAAAGACCTGCGCCGGATAGGTGTTAAACCAAAGGAAGCCTAACCCCGCGCCGACAATCGCCGTACAGACGATCACCAGTTCGCCGGCATGGCGTAAATACGGAATGTGCAGATAGTTAGCGAAGTTCATGTTCCCGGTCGCCCATGCCACCAGCGCAAAACCCGCAGCCACGAACACGGTCGGCATAATCGCCAGGCCATCCAGACCATCGGTGAGATTGACCGCGTTACCGGTACCCACAATGACGAAGTACGCCAGCAGGACGTAGAACAGTCCCAGTTGCGGCATCACGTCTTTAAAGAACGGCACGACCAGTTCGGTCGCCGGGGTATCTTTCCCCGCCAGGTACAGCGCAAAGGCTACGCCCAGCGCAATCACCGACATCCAAAAATATTTCCAGCGCGCGATCAGACCTTTAGTGTCTTTGCGTACCACTTTGCGGTAGTCATCGACAAAACCAATAATCCCGTAACCGACCAATACCACCAGCACGCACCAGACGTACGGGTTCGACGGGTATGCCCACAGGAGCACGGAGATAACAATCGCGGTGAGGATCATGATCCCGCCCATGGTCGGCGTACCGCGTTTACTAAAGTGTGATTCCGGGCCGTCGTTACGTACGACCTGTCCAAAGGACATTTTTTGCAGGCGGGCGATCATGCGCGGGCCCATCCACAAAGAGATGAACAGCGCGGTCAGCAGGCTGACGATGGCGCGAAACGTCAGATAGGAAAAGACGTTAAAGCCGGAATAATATTTGACCAAATGTTCGGCCAGCCAAACTAACATGTCCCATTCTCCTGTAATGCGCGTACTACCTCTTCCATGGCGGCACTACGTGAACCCTTCACTAAAATCGTCATGATCTGATGTTCCGCAATCAGCGCCTTGAGATGAGCGACCAGCGCGGTTTTATCCGCAAAATGCTCGCCAACGCCGCTGGCGTCGCTAATTGCCTGACTCAGTTTCCCTGTACTCAGTACACGGTCGATGCCCGCGTTTTTCGCAGCAACACCTACCTGTACGTGACATGCTTCGCTTTCCGCGCCAAGCTCTGCCATATCGCCCACCACCAGCACACGGTAGCCCGGCATTTCGGACAGCACCTGTACCGCTGCGGTCATCGAGCCGACGTTAGCGTTGTAGGAGTCGTCCAGCAGCAGCTGATTTTCTGCCAGTTGAATCGGGAACAGACGCCCCGGTACCGCTTGCAGATCCTTCAGGCCCGCTTTGATCGCCTCAGGCGTCGCGCCTACCGCCATAGAGAGCGCAGCCGCCGCCAGGGCGTTGGCAATGTTGTGACGACCCGGCAACGGCAGCAGAACATCAATGCTTCCGGTTGGCGTGCGCAGCGAAAACTCCGTACCGTGCGAGGTCACGTGAACGTTAGCCGCCGAAAAATCGCTGTTGGCCGCATTCGGGGAGAAGCGCCAGACTTTGCGATCGCCAATGATGCTCTGCCAGTTCAGCCAGTCGTTGTTATCAGCGTTCATGATGGCGATGCCATTCGCTGACAGACCGCCAAAAATCTCACCTTTAGCCTTCGCAACGCCCGCAAGAGAGCCGAAACCCTCCAGATGCGCAGCAGCAAGATTGTTCACCAGCGCCGCTTCCGGACGCGTCAGGCCAACGGTCCAGGCGATTTCGCCCTGATGATTGGCGCCGAGCTCGATCACGGCATAGTCGTAATCGTTGTTTAAGCGCAGCAACGTCATCGGTACACCGATGTCGTTGTTCAGATTGCCCGCGGTGTATAGGGTGTTGCCACACTTGCTCAGAATGGATGCCGTCATCTCTTTAACAGACGTTTTGCCGGATGAGCCGGTCAGCGCGACCACGCGCGCCGGAACCTGGGCGCGAACCCACGCTGCCAGTTCGCCGAACGCCAGACGGGTGTCTTTTACAATAACCTGCGGTAAATCAATATTGAGTGGACGGCTGACTAACAGCGCGCCTGCTCCCCCGTCTTTCGCCTTGTCGGCAAAATCGTGGGCATCAAAGCGTTCGCCTTTCAGCGCCACAAACAGGCAGCCCGGCGTCACTTTACGCGTATCGGTTGTCACTGCATCGAGGGTCAGGTCGCCCCCTTTTAGTTCGCCACAGAGGATTTCCGCCAGTTGGCTGAGCGTTACGCTAATCATGCGATCACCCCCAGCAGACGCGCTGCCGTGACGCGGTCAGAATAGTCGAGACGCTGTGAACCAACGATCTGGTAGTCTTCGTGCCCTTTCCCGGCCACCAGCACCACGTCGTTTTCTTTCGCCTGCATGATGGCGTTAGTCACTGCTTCGGCGCGACCTTCCATCACCTTCGCCTGTCCGGCATCCAGCATCCCCGCCAGAATGTCGTTGATGATGGCGCGCGGTTCTTCGGTACGCGGGTTGTCATCGGTCACCACGACCACATCAGCAAATTGTTCGGCAATCGCGCCCATCAGCGGACGTTTGCCTTTGTCGCGATCGCCACCGCAGCCAAAGACGCACCACAGTTTGCCGGTACAGTGCAGACGCGCCGCCTGCAGCGCTTTTTCCAGCGCATCCGGCGTATGGGCATAATCAACCACCACGGTGGTTTTGCCCGGCGCGCTGAACACTTCCATGCGCCCGCAAACCGGTTGCAATTGTGTCGCTGTTTTTAGTAAATCAGCTAACGGATATCCCAGCGCCAGCAGCGTTGCCAGCGCCAGCAGCAGATTGCTGACGTTAAACGCGCCCATCAGGCAGCTTTCAATTTCGCCCTCCCCCCATGAGGAGGTAAAGCGAATCGTTGCCCCGCTGTCGTGATACTTCACCTCAACGGCTTTTAACCAACGACCATGACAGTTTGGGTTGATGTGGTCTTCCATCGAAACGGCCACCGCATCCGGAAGTTTGGCCAGCCAGCGACGACCGACCTCATCATCCGCATTGACGATGGCCTGACCGCAATGGTGCGTAGAGTACAGCAGCCATTTCGCGGCTTCGTAATGTTCCATGTCACCGTGGTAGTCGAGATGGTCACGGCTTAAGTTAGTAAACACTGATGCGGCAAACTTCAGCGCCGCGACGCGATGCTGAACCAGACCGTGGGAAGAGACTTCCATCGCGCCAACCGTGGCGCCCTGTGCAACCAGTCCCGCCAGCACATGCTGGACATCAACGGCTGAACCGGTGGTATTTTCCGTCGGGATCACTTTGCCCAACAGACCATTGCCAACGGTTCCCATCACCGCGCTGGTTTCACCCAGCAGTTGGCTCCACTGCGCCAGCAATTGAGTAGTGGTCGTTTTACCGTTGGTCCCGGTCACGCCAACCAGACGCATTTTTTCAGAAGGCTCGTGGTAAAAACGGCCCGCCAGTGCAGATAAACGCTCATTAAGCTGGCTGAGATAGATAACCGGAACGCCGTGCATTTCACGGATTTCACCATCAGTCGCTTCATCTTTTGCTTCTGCAATAATGGCAGCCACACCTTGCGCTATCGCCTGCGGGATATACCGACGCCCGTCCGCCTGATGACCCAATACTGCGACAAAGAGATCGCCCGATGCAGCCACACGGCTGTCGAGCGTCATCTCCCGCAGTGCTCGCTCCGGTGCACCCGGCACCCATGGAGCAAGAAGGTCGCGCAAATTACGATCTGCCACCTGTTGCCTCGCCTTGATTATTCACAAATTCACTTTTATCGCCCGTTGCCAGCGCATCCGGTTCGATGTTCATGGTGCGCAGTACGCCGCCCATGATGGCACCGAAGACCGGCGCGGAAACGGCGCCACCGTAGTATTTACCCGCCTGCGGATCGTTGATAACAACAACCAGCGCGAAGCGCGGCTGACTCGCAGGCGCAACGCCTGCGGTATAAGCAATGTATTTGTTGATGTAGCGACCATCCGGCCCTACTTTTTTCGCCGTACCGGTTTTGATGGCGATGCGATAGCCTTTAATCGCCGCCTTCACGCCGCCGCCTCCGGGCAGCGCTACGCTTTCCATCATGTGCACCACGGTACGAACGGTCGCTTCCGGGAAAATACGCTCGCCCGGAACAGGAGGGTCAACTTTGGTAATCGACAGCGGGCGATAAACGCCATAGCTGCCGATCGTTGCATAGACTCGCGCTAACTGTAACGGGGTTACCATTAGCCCATAGCCGAAAGAGAAGGTGGCCCTCTCTATGTCAGACCACCGTTGTTTTTGAGGATATAAGCCACTGCGTTCTCCGACCAACCCCAAATTGGTCGCTTTTCCCAGCCCAAAACGTGAGTAAGTATCTACTAACGCTGAGGACGGCATCGCTAACGCCAGCTTAGAAACACCGACGTTACTCGACTTCTGCAAAACCCCAGTAAGGGTCAATTCGCTATAACGCGCCACGTCTTTGATTTCGTGACCATTAATTCGGTAAGGAATCGTATTGAGTACGGTATTTTCGCGTACCACTCCACGCTGCAGCGCCGTCATTACCACCATTGGTTTGACGGTAGAACCCGGTTCAAACACGTCGGTAATGGTACGGTTACGCATGACATCTTTTTGCGTACCGGAGAGATTATTGGGGTTGTAGGACGGGCTGTTCGCCATCGCCAGCACTTCACCGGTGTTGACATCCACCAGCACGGCGCTGCCGGATTCCGCTTTGTTGAACGCGACGGCATTATTCAGTTCACGGTAGACCAACGCCTGTAAACGCTCATCAATGCTCAGCGCAAGGTTGTGCGCCGCCTGGCTGTCGGTAGAGGAGATATCTTCAATTACGCGGCCATAGCGGTCTTTACGTACGATACGTTCGCCCGGCTGTCCGGTGAGCCACTTATCGAAGCTCTTCTCAACGCCTTCAATCCCCTGGCTGTCAACGTTAGTAAAGCCAATGAGGTGAGCGGTCACTTCTCCGGAAGGATAGTAACGACGGGATTCTTCACGCAGGTGAATACCTGGCAGCTTGAGTTTTTTGATGTAGTCGGCCATGTCAGGGTTAACCTGACGCGCCAGATAGATAAAGCGCCCTTTCGGGTTGGCGTTAATACGGGAAGCCAGCTGGTCGAGCGGGAGATTAAGCGCGGTCGACAGCGCTCTCCAGCGTTCACCAACGCTCACGCCGCCTGCGTCATGCACCTCTTTCGGGTCGGCCCAAATCGCCTTCACCGGAACACTCACCGCCAGCGGACGGCCCGAACGGTCGGTAATCATCCCGCGCGATGTAGAGACTTCCTGTACGCGCAGGGAGCGCATGTCGCCCTGACGCACCAGCATATCCGGCGCGATGATTTGCAGCCAGGCGACGCGTCCCAGCAGGAAACCCAGTGCCAGCAAAATACAGCCGCACAGTAACGCAAAACGCCAACTGACAAAGTTGGCTTGTTCTTCCTGGCGTTTTGGTTTGTGCGTTTTTGCCGCTGCTTTCATGCGTCGCGTTTATCCTTATTTTTGTACTACAATATTTTCTTGTGAGGGATCAACATGCTGCATTTGCAGCTTTTCCGTTGCGATCCGTTCAACACGGCTATGGTCGCCGAGCGCGTTCTCCTCAAGGATCAAGTTGCGCCATTCGATATCCAACGCATCTCGCTCCAGAACCAACTGCTCACGCTGCGCGGTCAGTAACCGCGTATGGTGTGCGGTTGTCACGACGGTAACCGCCGTCAAAATAATGCAAATGAACAGGCAGAGTGGCAGCTTCCCATACCGCAAAAGATCGTCACCGATCACGCCAGGCAAGGCATGGCGCTCGTTGCTTCCTATCGATCCTTTAACTTTGCTAAGGGCTTCTGTCACTCTGCTGATCATGCGTTCGTCCTCTCTGCAATACGCAGAACTGAACTACGGGCACGAGGATTTTCAGCTACCTCTTCTTCACCCGGCATCATCTTGCCTAGTGCTCTTAACTCACGGCCGCCCAGCTTTTTGATCTGCGCTTCCGTCATCGGTATTCCAGCCGGAACCTGAGGACCACGGCTTTGTTCGCGCATAAAGCGTTTCACAATACGGTCTTCAAGCGAATGGAAACTGATAATCGAAAGGCGACCACCTGGTGCCAGCACGCTGAGCGAGCTTTTTAGCGCCTGCTCTATCTCCTCCAGTTCACTGTTCACCCAGATGCGCACCGCCTGGAAGGTACGGGTCGCGGGATGTTTGAATTTGTCTTTCACCGGCATTGCCGCCGCAATCACTTCCGCCAGCTCTTTGGTGCGGGTCATCGGTTCGATGCGATTGCGCTCGACGATGGCGCGAGCAATGCGTTTACCAAAGCGCTCCTCGCCAAAGGTTTTAATCACCCAGGCAATGTCCGCTTCATCGGCGGTTTGCAGCCATTCGGCTGCGGACTGACCGCGTGTTGGATCCATACGCATATCCAACGGACCGTCACGCATAAACGAGAAACCGCGCTCCGCATCATCAAGCTGCGGGGAAGAAACGCCAAGATCGAGAAGAATCCCGTCGATCTTACCGGTAAGTCCGCGCTCGGCGACATAGTCAGCCAGCGCAGAGAATGGTCCATGAACGATGGAGAAACGGGGATCGGTAATCGTCTGTGCAACGGCAATAGCCTGCGGATCGCGATCGATAGCCAGTAAACGTCCCTCTTCGCCAAGCTGGGAGAGGATCAGACGTGAATGACCACCGCGACCAAATGTCCCGTCAATGTAGATGCCGTCTGGACGAATATTCAGGCCGTTGACGGCTTCATCCAGCAACACCGTTGTATGTTTATAATTTTCCATCATTTTATAGAGACAAATCCTGCAATCGTTCCGACAGCGCGCCGGTAACAGACTGCTCAGCGTCGATATCTTCCTTGACCTGTTGATACCAGGTCGTTTCATCCCACAGCTCAAACTTATTGAACTGCCCAACCAGCATCACTTCTTTCGTTAGCCCCGCGTGTTGCCGCAGAATCGGCGCTATCAATAATCGGCCAGCGCTATCCATCTGACATTCGCTGGCATGCCCCAACAACAGGCGCTGTACGCGACGCTCAACTGGATTCATGCTCGACAGACGCGATAACTTCTGCTCGATAATTTCCCATTCAGGCAGGGGGTACAGCAGCAGGCACGGGTGATGGATGTCAATGGTGCAAACCATTTGACCGGTAGCGCACTCGAGCAGTTGATCCCGATAACGGGTGGGCACCGATAAGCGCCCTTTACTGTCGAGATTAACTAACGTTGCTCCCCGGAACATGCCAGTCTCACCCCCGATTACCACTTTATCCCACAAAATCCCACTTAAAGGAGTTTACGGAGCGGAGGAAAACCTTGTCAAGCAAGTCACGGCGCTAAGCGGAGCAAAAAACACATTGTTTACAGCTAATATCAGCGTTGAACAAATTCCGTACAGCAAACGAAGCAAATTAACGTCATGAATATTTGTAAGAAAAAAATCCAACAACTCATGATTGTTTAAAACAACCGAATATCATCAAAAGAAAATATAAAGTGTCAGTTTGCGACGCGAGCGGCATTTTAGGACAATATGCAGCGAGATAACAGTACCAGTTAATCAGTCTGTATGCCGTGCAGGAGCGAGGTAAGCGTGAGGTTGTCGGCATAGGGCAGCAAAGTGTTTGTTAATTCGGCAAATCCCTACAAGCATGTAACAAAATAATACAACCGTAACGCATCTTTACGCTTCAATAACCCAAAAATGGAGAGTTGCATTTTTAATTCGGCATAATTCAAGAATCAATTTCAGATAATTCTAAAGAATATTCTTAATTATAATGAGGTTATTTCTGAGAATAGAATATTTGATGACGTCAGAGGCTTATCCCGTTGACGTCACCAAATGAGGCAACTTAGTTACGGCTCAGAATACCGCGACGGTACAGATTACGCCGTATACGCGTTAACCCAGGTTTGGGTTTACGCGGCTCATCCAGACTTGCCAGCACAATCTCCAGCACACGTTCAGCTACATCACGATGGCGTTGCGCCACCGCGAGCACCGGACACTGCAGGAAGTCGAGCAGTTCGTGATCGCCAAAAGTCGCTATCGCCAAATCAGACGGCAACTGCCCATCGCGACGCAGGGTCACATCCATCACTCCCTGCAACAGAGCAAACGACGTGGTAAAAAGCGCCTGAGGCATGGGATGCGTTTCCAGCCATTTATCAAAGAGCTGCGCGGCCGCTTCCCGCTCATAACTGTTGGCGTAAAGGAAATGAACGTCACGCGGATCGTCTTTCCACGCGGTACGGAAGCCCTGCTCACGCAGGAAGCTGACGGATAATTCAGGCAGCGCGCCCAGATAAAGTACGGTTTCTGCAGGGAATTTACGTAACTCCTGCGCCAGCATTTCCGCATCATCCTGGTCCGCGCCCACGACGCTGGTGAAATGTTCGCGATCCAGCGCACGGTCCAGCGCCACAATCGGGAATGAACTGTTTGCCCAGCGCTGATAGAACGGATGTTCTGGCGGCAAGGAAGTCGACACAATGATGGCATCAACCTGGCGTTGTAAAAGATGCTCAATACAGCGCATTTCGTTATCAGGCTGATCTTCAGAGCAGGCAATCAACAGTTGATACCCGCGCTGACGCGCCTGGCGCTCCAGATAGTTTGCAATCCGGGTATAGCTTGTGTTCTCAAGATCCGGGATCACCAGCCCGATAGAGCGTGTGCGTCCAGCACGCAGCCCGGCCGCCACGGCATTCGGGTGGTAATTATGCTCACGCACCACCGCCATGACTTTTTCAACCGTTTTGTCGCTTACGCGATATTGCTTTGCTTTGCCATTAATAACGTAGCTTGCAGTCGTTCGCGAAACGCCGGCCAACCGAGCGATTTCATCCAGTTTCACAATTGCCCCTTGCGTAAAATGTACAAACCATAACCTTTGTGATGGCATGGGTTAAGTTTCTTAACATCTAAGCGCAGAATAATGACTGCGGCAACCGCTTTTGTCTCTGGTTACTGCTGATTTCGCAAAAAAAAGCGCAACAGATAGCATCAGCGAAAACCCTCCAGGCCGGATAAGGCATTTACGCCGTCATCCGGCATGGCCTCCGCGATGATGCCTGATGGCGCTGTGCTTATCAGGCCTACAGTCGACTATTAGCGCATGATTTTATCGCCGCGAGAAAGCCCCACCACGCCAGAACGGGCTACCTCTACAATTTTGGCGACTTCACGTAATGTTGCCAGGAACGCATCCAGCTTATCACTGGTGCCCGCCAACTGTACGGTGTAGATGGACGGCGTGACGTCGATGATTTGCCCGCGGAAAATCTCCGTGTTGCGTTTCACCTCCTCCCGACCATAGCCGCTGGCCTGGATTTTCACCAACATGATCTCGCGTTCAACATGGGCGCCCTGCCCCAGTTCGCTCACGCGCAGAACATCCACCAGTTTGTGTAGCTGCTTTTCGATCTGCTCCAGGACTTTCTCATCCCCTACCGTTTGAATCGTCATTCGCGATAAGGTTGGATCGTCAGTGGGCGCGACGGTCAGGCTTTCAATATTGTATCCACGCTGGGCGAAAAGGCCTATCACACGCGACAAGGCACCCGACTCATTTTCCAGCAATACCGATAATATCCGGCGCATAATCAGGTCCTCTCCGTTTTACTTAACCACATTTCATCCATACCGCCCCCACGAATCTGCATCGGGTAGACATGCTCGCTGCCATCAACGGTGACATCGACAAACACCAGACGACGGTTGCGCACATGCTCCAGCGCTTCACTCAGTTTGCTTTCCAGTTCTTCAGGATGGTTAATCTGGATACCAATATGCCCATAAGCCTCGGCAAGGCGCACAAAATCGGGCAGCGACTGCATATAAGATTGTGAATGACGTCCAGAGTAGATCATGTCCTGCCACTGTTTGACCATGCCGAGATAGCGGTTGTTCAGGTTGAGCACCAGTACCGGCAGCTCGTACTGCAGCGCCGTCGACAGTTCCTGGATGTTCATCTGAATGCTGCCATCCCCGGTCACGCACACCACCGTTTCCTCAGGCAATGCCATTTTTACGCCTAGCGCCGCAGGTAAACCAAATCCCATGGTGCCGAGGCCGCCAGAGTTAATCCAACGGCGTGGTTTATCGAACGGGTAGTAGAGTGCGGCAAACATCTGATGCTGACCAACGTCAGAGGTCACATACGCATCCCCTTTCGTCAGACGCCAGATGGTTTCAATCACCGCCTGTGGCTTAATGCTTTCACTTTGCGTGTCATATTTCAGGCACTGCCGGGCGCGCCAGTGTTCAATCTGTTGCCACCAGTCACGGTTATCATCCAGCGGCTGCTGAGATTTCTCCTGCTCCAGCAGTTCGAGCATCTGATCAAGTACCAGACGAGCATCGCCGACAATCGGAATATCCGCAGTGACGGTTTTCGAAATAGAGGTCGGATCGATGTCGATATGCAGCACGGTCGCATTTGGACAATATTTTGCCAGATTATTGGTTGTTCGATCGTCAAAGCGCACGCCGACGGCAAAGATCACATCGGAATGATGCATGGTCATGTTTGCTTCGTAAGTTCCATGCATGCCCAGCATTCCCAACGCCTGGCGATGTGTTGCCGGAAACGCGCCTAACCCCATCAGCGAGGAAACAACGGGCAGATTAAGAGCTTCAGCGATCTGGCCCAACTGCTCATGGCAGGCGGCATTAACGGCGCCACCACCCACGTACACAACCGGTTTTTTAGCCGCGACTAACGTCTGCAGAGCGCGTTTTATCTGCCCTTTATGTCCGGTAGTCGTCGGATTATACGAACGCATACTCACCGACTCCGGCCAGCTGTAAGGCAGTTTCCTGGCGGGATTCAGAATATCCTTCGGCAAATCGACCACAACAGGCCCCGGACGACCGCTTGCCGCCAACCAGAAGGCCTTTTTTAGCACCTGTGGGATGTCTTCTGTTTGTTTGACCAGGAAGCTGTGCTTCACCACCGGGCGGGATATGCCCACCATGTCGCACTCCTGGAAGGCATCGTAGCCAATCAGCGACGTTGCGACCTGCCCGGAGAGGATCACCAGCGGAATGGAATCCATGTAAGCCGTTGCAATCCCGGTAATCGCGTTGGTAGCGCCGGGTCCTGAAGTGACTAATACGACGCCCACCTCCCCCGTGGCGCGCGCAAGGCCATCAGCCATGTGTACCGCGGCCTGCTCATGACGAACCAGCACATGATCAATACCACCGACCGTATGCAACGCATCATAAATATCGAGGACGGCCCCCCCGGGATAACCGAATACCTGCTTTACACCCTGATCGATGAGCGATCGGACGACCATCTCGGCTCCAGACAACATCTCCATGGCTTGCCTCACTCTTATAATGAATAACGGTTTAACAACACATTAACCGCTGACGATGACGCATGGCAATTGACTCCGCTGGAGTAGCCTCAGAGCAAATAAGAATAAAACGGAGGAAAGCGTCGATTTAATGGAGAATTAAACCAGGATAAGTAAATGATATGATAAATAATCGCTTAAAAAGGGGGACTTACAGCTATTACTCTATTTTTTTACACTGTTAGCTAATCCTGGAAAGTGGATTTCAGCATAAAATTTTACATACAAATAAAAAAGCAGAACAAACCAGATGTATTATCCGGCTTGTTCTGCTGAATGCTATTGCTTACAGATGGAGACTAACAGCTCTTCCATCCATTGATGTCCTTTATCCCGGCCTGCAGCTTCATGCCAGGAAAGATAACATGTACGGCTGTTCAATTTTAAAGGTAAAGGTAATATCTGAAGTTCTAAAGAATCAGCGAACTCTTCTGCCAACCAACGTGGCGCAATAGCGACCAGATGCGTTTGCGACACAATATTAAGAACGCTAATTAATGCCATGCCCTGGTAAGCGACGCAGGATTGTTTATCCGGCGTGTCATACCACGGCTGACTGAAAGATGCGAAGCGATCCAGCGAAACCACCGCGTGTTGCTCATTATAAACATCGTTTTCCAATAATGGACTACTAATGCGCGGATGCTTTTTGCTTACCACTAATACCATTTCATCATTGAATAACGGAATACTTGAGAATTCTGGACGACGGAATTCTTCATAGCTAATAACAAACTCTGTTTCCTGATAACGCAGCTGATGCTCGGTATTTTGATTAAGTGAAGATTTAAATATGACATTAATGTTTGGCGCGACCTGTTCAACCCGATTATAAATCAACGATGTCAGGATATTATCTAATGGGCTGCATACGCAGAGATTGAAAACACGTTCACTGCTGGCTGGTTCAAAACCCGATCCAGGCAGTTCGTTTTGCACTAATTGCAATGCCTGACGAATGGAACCAAATAGCTGGAAAGCTCTTGCTGTCGGCTGGATCCCCCGACCATAACGAACAAAAAGCTCATCATTAAACATGACCTTGAGGCGCGCTACCGCATTACTGACCGCTGGTTGCGACATCCCCAGGGTATGCGCAGCGCGGGTAATATTCTGTTCCTGCATTACCGCATCAAAAACGGTTAAAAGATTAAGGTCAACCATGCGAAGTTGCGGTTTTCCTGGCTCTAAAAGATTGGGTTTATCTATTATTTTTACTTCTGGCATAGTTAACTCCACTGTCACTCTAAACTCCCTTTTCCCAGACGGAGTAAAGAAATAACCTCCGCTAATATGATTTACCATGCATATAAAATAAGAAAAAGGAAAAACATTAAAATTAGGAAAACATAAAGGTACAAACCTAAATGAACAAAACAGCAATGCGAGCGCAGTGTGGCAGAGGTCACTGCACGATGATTCATATGTTTAAATTTCAAAAACAATATAACCATAAGCATGGCGAATATACAATCATACACATCATGAATGTATATTTAAGTTTTAATTAAATGTTTATATTATTAATACATTAAAAGTTAACATTAATTTATCAATCATGTCCTTCCGCTGTGCCCCGATCTATTCAGTATTGCTATAAAAACAGACAAATCATAAAGATATAAAATCTTAATCGCGCCATCGACTTCAACGAACCGTTACAATAAATGCGAATAAATATGCTTAAATATGTCAAACCATGAAAATTATGTACAAGCATCAGCAGATTAATTTTATATACGCCAACAAATTCAGCACAATTCGCTTAAGTTTTGCCTAAACTTTTATCTGCTACAGGGGCATTTACAAGGGATGGGGTTGACATCGGAGTTCATATCCAGTACCACTAAAAGCATATCGCATTCGCCTGGAGCTTAATTGATGACTTACATTGCTCGTTTCAACGGTCTACTACTACTAAACGCATCTTCGTTGCGCGGTAGACTGGTGGACGACATTCAGCATTAAGTCAGCTCCAGTTAAGACAGAAACCCGCGCCGTTGCGCGGGTTTTTTTATGCTCGAAGCAAGGCGCCCTAAAGACCAAGGACCTAAACCATGAGCCAGCAAGTCATTATTTTCGATACCACCTTACGCGACGGAGAACAGGCGTTACAGGCAAGCCTGAGTGTGAAAGAAAAACTGCAGATTGCGCTGGCCCTTGAGCGCATGGGCGTTGACGTGATGGAAGTGGGTTTCCCGGTCTCTTCACCAGGTGACTTTGAATCAGTACAGACCATTGCTCGTCAGGTTAAGAACAGCCGTGTTTGCGCCTTAGCGCGCTGCGTTGAAAAAGATATCGATGTTGCAGCTGAATCCCTGAAGGTCGCTGAAGCTTTCCGCATTCATACGTTTATCGCCACCTCGCCGATGCATATCGCAACAAAATTACGCAGCACGCTGGATGAGGTGATCGAGCGAGCTGTCTATATGGTTAAGCGAGCGCGTAATTACACGGATGACGTGGAATTCTCCTGCGAAGACGCTGGCCGTACTCCTATCGCAGACCTGGCTCGCGTAGTAGAAGCCGCCATTAATGCGGGTGCCAAAACCATTAATATTCCCGATACCGTCGGTTACACCATGCCTTTCGAATTTGGCGCAATCATTTCCGGTCTGTATGAACGCGTACCGAATATCGATAAAGCCATCATCTCCGTACACACCCATGATGATTTAGGCCTGGGCGTCGGCAACGCGCTGGCTGCCGTTCACGCCGGAGCGCGCCAGGTGGAAGGCGCGATGAACGGTATCGGCGAACGCGCTGGTAACTGCTCCCTGGAAGAAGTGATCATGGCGATCAAAGTGCGCAAAGATATCCTGAACGTACAGACCCGCATTAATCATCAGGAGATCTGGCGTACCAGCCAGTTAGTGAGCCAAATCTGTAACATGCCCATTCCGGCTAACAAAGCGATTGTCGGTAGCGGCGCCTTTGCTCACTCCTCCGGCATTCATCAGGACGGCGTACTGAAAAATCGTGAAAACTACGAAATCATGACGCCTGAATCCATCGGCCTGAATCAGGTACAGTTGAACCTGACCTCCCGTTCCGGACGCGCCGCGGTGAAACACCGTATGGATGAGATGGGCTATAAAGAGAGTGAATATAATCTGGACAACCTGTACGACGCTTTCCTGAAGCTGGCGGATAAAAAAGGTCAGGTATTTGATTATGACCTGGAAGCGCTGGCCTTTATTAACAAACAGCAGGAGGAGCCAGAACATTACCGTCTGGATTACTTCAGCGTGCAATCCGGCTCAAATGACATTGCTACTGCCTCCGTCAAGCTGGCCTGCGGTGAAGACGTCAAAGCCGAAGCGGCGAACGGTAACGGCCCGGTTGATGCCATTTATCAGGCCATCAACCGCGTGACGGAATACAACGTTGAACTGGTGAAATACAGCCTGACCGCCAAAGGGCACGGTAAAGATGCGCTGGGTCAGGTGGATATCGTCGCCAACTATAACGGTCGCCGCTTCCACGGCGTCGGTCTGGCAACGGATATCGTCGAGTCTTCCGCCAAAGCGATGGTCCATGTGCTGAACAATATCTGGCGCGCCGAAGAAGTCGAAAAAGAATTGCAACGCAAAGCTCAGAACAACGAGAACAACAAGGAAACCGTGTGATGTCGAAGAATTACCATATTGCTGTTTTGCCGGGTGACGGTATTGGCCCGGAAGTGATGGCGCAAGCCTTGAAAGTACTGGACGCAATTCGCCACCGTTTTAACATGCGCATTACCACCAGCCACTACGACGTGGGTGGCGCCGCCATTGATAACCACGGTCAGCCGCTGCCGCCGGCTACGGTTGAAGGCTGTGAGCAAGCTGACGCCATTCTGTTTGGCTCCGTTGGCGGTCCGAAATGGGAAAACCTGCCGCCAAACCAGCAGCCTGAACGCGGTGCGCTGCTGCCATTGCGTAAGCACTTCAAATTATTCAGCAACCTGCGTCCGGCAAAGCTGTATCAGGGGCTGGAAGCGTTTTGTCCTCTGCGCGCCGATATCGCCGCTAACGGTTTCGACATCCTGTGCGTGCGTGAACTGACCGGCGGGATCTACTTCGGTCAGCCAAAAGGCCGCGAAGGCAGCGGGCAACATGAAAAAGCATTTGATACCGAGGTATATCACCGTTTCGAGATCGAACGTATTGCCCGTATCGCGTTTGAGTCAGCTCGCCAGCGTCGCCGTAAAGTCACGTCGATTGATAAAGCTAACGTGCTGCAAACCTCTATTCTGTGGCGTGAAATCGTCAATGAAATTGCCAATGAATACCCGGACGTTGAACTGGCGCATATGTACATCGACAACGCGACAATGCAGTTGATCAAAGATCCTTCCCAGTTCGACGTCCTGCTGTGCTCCAACCTGTTTGGCGACATTCTGTCTGACGAGTGCGCCATGATCACCGGTTCAATGGGGATGTTGCCATCCGCCAGCCTGAACGAGCAAGGTTTTGGTCTGTACGAGCCTGCTGGCGGCTCCGCCCCGGATATCGCCGGGAAAAACATTGCTAACCCTATCGCCCAGATCCTGTCGCTGGCGCTGCTGCTGCGCTACAGCCTGGATGCCAACGATGCGGCAACCGCAATTGAGAGCGCCATTAACCGCGCATTAGAAGAAGGCATTCGCACTGGTGATTTGGCCCGTGGCGCTGCCGCAGTCGGTACCGATGAAATGGGCGACATCATTGCCCGTTACGTCGCAGAAGGGGTGTAATCATGGCCAAAACGTTATACGAAAAATTATTTGATGCGCACGTAGTCTTTGAGGCGCAAAACGAAACCCCGCTGCTGTATATCGACCGCCATCTGGTGCATGAAGTCACCTCCCCGCAGGCGTTTGATGGTCTGCGCGCGCATGGCCGTCAGGTGCGCCAGCCGGGTAAAACCTTCGCCACCATGGACCACAACGTCTCAACGCAGACCAAAGACATTAACGCCTCCGGCGAAATGGCGCGTATTCAGATGCAGGAACTGATCAAAAACTGCAATGAATTTGGCGTTGAACTGTACGACCTGAATCACCCGTATCAGGGTATTGTCCACGTGATGGGGCCTGAGCAAGGCGTGACCTTGCCGGGAATGACCATCGTCTGTGGCGACTCCCACACCGCCACCCACGGCGCATTCGGCGCGCTGGCGTTCGGTATTGGCACTTCAGAAGTTGAACACGTGCTGGCAACGCAAACCCTGAAACAGGGTCGCGCCAAAACCATGAAGATTGAAGTCAACGGCCAGGCCGCGCCGGGCATCACGGCGAAAGATATCGTGCTGGCGATTATCGGTAAAACCGGTAGCGCGGGCGGTACCGGGCACGTGGTTGAATTTTGCGGCGAAGCCATCCGTGCGCTGAGCATGGAAGGCCGCATGACCCTGTGTAACATGGCCATTGAAATGGGGGCCAAAGCGGGTCTGGTCGCACCGGATGAAACCACCTTTAACTATGTGCAAGGTCGTTTACACGCACCGAAGGGCGAGGATTTTGCCCACGCGGTTGAGTACTGGAAAACGCTGCAAACCGACGACGGCGCAACGTTTGATACCGTCGTCACCTTGCAAGCAGAAGAGATCGCGCCGCAGGTAACCTGGGGAACGAATCCGGGTCAGGTGATCTCGGTGAACGATTATATTCCCGATCCGGCATCATTTACCGATCCCGTTGAGCGCGCATCGGCGGAAAAAGCGCTGGCGTATATGGGGCTGAAACCGGGCATTCCGTTAACAGAAGTGGCTATCGATAAAGTGTTTATCGGTTCCTGCACCAACTCGCGCATTGAAGATTTACGCGCCGCGGCGGAAATCGCCAAAGGGCGCAAAGTCGCGCCGGGCGTACAGGCACTGGTGGTGCCGGGTTCTGGTCCGGTGAAAGCGCAGGCGGAAGCGGAAGGTCTGGACAAGATCTTTATCGAAGCAGGATTTGAATGGCGCTTACCGGGCTGTTCCATGTGCCTGGCCATGAATAATGACCGCCTGAACCCAGGCGAGCGCTGCGCATCCACCAGCAACCGTAACTTTGAAGGTCGTCAGGGCCGCGGTGGCCGCACGCATTTAGTCAGCCCGGCGATGGCCGCCGCCGCCGCCGTTACCGGCCACTTCGCCGACATTCGCAGCATCAAATAAGGAAACTACCATGGCAGAGAAATTTACCCAGCATACCGGCCTGGTTGTCCCACTGGATGCCGCCAACGTCGATACCGATGCAATTATCCCGAAACAGTTTTTGCAGAAGGTCACACGCACCGGTTTTGGCGCCCATCTGTTTAACGACTGGCGTTTCCTGGACGAAAAGGGTCAACAGCCAAATCCAGAGTTTGTGCTGAACTTTCCGGAATATAAAGGCGCGTCGATTCTGCTGGCGCGGGAAAACTTTGGCTGCGGCTCTTCACGTGAACATGCGCCGTGGGCGCTGACCGACTACGGCTTTAAAGTAGTGATCGCGCCAAGCTTCGCCGACATCTTCTACGGCAACAGTTTCAACAACCAACTGCTGCCGGTAACCCTGAGCGACGCGCAGGTCGATGAAATGTTTACCCTGGTGAAAGCCAATCCGGGGATTACATTTGAAGTGGATCTGGTAGCGCAGGTCGTCAAAGCGGGCGATAAGTCCTACAGCTTTAAGATCGATGACTTCCGCCGCCACTGCATGCTGAACGGTCTGGACAGCATCGGGCTGACGCTGCAGCACGAAGCCGCCATCACCGAATACGAAGACAGGCAACCCGCGTTTATGCGCTAGTCATTGTGACGCCGGATGCGTTGCGCATCCGGCAACATGATTAGACGTCCTTCACCCGCCCGGTCATCACCAGCGTGACCACCGAAATCGCCGCAATCACCCAGTAAACGGCAAAATGCCCGTAGCTCTGCGCCACCGCTCCCTGAATCACTCCCGCCAGAATCACGCCCGTTGAAATACTGTTGGTAAACAATGTGGTCGCCGATCCCGCACGCCCCGGCATCAGATCCTGAAACCACAGCATTCCTATTCCGGCGATAATGCCGATAAATACCGCGTTAAACAGTTGCAGGACCAGCAGCGCCGTGCGGCTGTGAAAGAAGATCAGACCAAGATAAAACAGTACACCCGCCGCCACGGCCGCGATCATCATGCGCCGCTTACCAAAGCGTTTCACGTAGTAGCCCGCCAGAATCATCGCCGGAATTTCCAGCCCGGCCGCGGTGCCCATCAGGATCCCGGCCAGCTTGTCCGGCAAGCCTAGCTCAAGGCTAATCCACAGCGGCATATCGATGATGTACATGGTATTGCAGGTCCACATCAGCGTAGAGGCAATAAACAGCATGCGTACATTTTTGTCCTGCCAACCGCTGGCCTGTTCCAGCGGCACATCGACAGGTTGCTCCACCCGAGCCACAGATGGCAGTATCAGCGCGATCAGCACCAGGCTAATGGCAAAAATGCCTGCGGCAATGGAAAACATCGCCGTGAAGCCGTAATTCAGCGCCAGCATAAAAGCCAGCGGCGGCCCAATCACCCACGCCAACGAAAGCTGCGCACGCATCACCGAGCTAAACATCACCACTTCACGCGCCGAGCTATCGGCATATTCCCGCGCCAGCGCAAACAGCTGCGGCATGGCGGTATTTGCCAGCGAAGCCAGCAGCACACCGCAGGTGATCAGCGTGAGATAGTGGCGATTAAAGGCAAACAGCAGCGCGTTGCCGATTGCCATCAGACAACAGAACATGATCAGTTTTCGCCGATCGCCCTGACTATCGGATCGTTTCGCCAGACCAAGGCTGACCCCGATCCCGGCAATAGCGTTGACGGTATAAAACAGCCCGACCCAAAATGGCTGCGCCCCGACTTCACGGCTCAGAAACAGGCTCAGCGTGGGTGCCTGCAACGCCCCGGCCACACCCATCATAAAAGCGACCAGCATAAATGCCGCGTAAACGCCGTTAAGGCGCCGTCCCATGGTCATAATCCAGAGCATATCTTTCCTTTTAAGCGCAGCTGAAACGAAAAAAGCCAGCAGATAATACCTGCTGGCGCGGCGATTAACACCAATACTCAGTCACACATGATGTCTGCAACTCGCAATTCGGAGGTCAGGCTGTCACCTCCCACTGCATCAGTTCTTCAAGCATCTTTAAGCGCTGCGGTGCGCTCAGGCAAGCCAACCAGGACGATTTTTCCGTCGCAGTAAAGTACTTCAACCAGAACTGACGCATAGATGACCCCTTCGTTGTCTCATCGCTTCATCGGAATCTATTATTGGCTTAATATAGGGATAATAAAATTGCTGAGTTTTCCGCAGGAGTTCCCCTTTTATGTCTTCTGGTCGTTTGCAACAACAGTTCATCCGTCTGTGGCAATGCTGTGACGGCAAAACGCAAGACACGACGCTAAACGAACTGGCGGAGCTGCTGAGCTGCTCGCGCCGTCATATGCGCACCCTGCTTAATACCATGCAGGATCGCGGCTGGTTAACGTGGGAAGCCGAAGTTGGGCGGGGTAAACGCTCGCGCCTGACATTTCTCTATACCGGGCTGGCGCTTCAGCAGCAGCGGGCAGAAGACCTGCTGGAACAGGATCGTATCGATCAACTGGTGCAACTGGTCGGTGATAAA
The DNA here is from genome assembly GCF_026719375.1 of Citrobacter sp. W9. NCBI lineage: Bacteria > Pseudomonadati > Pseudomonadota > Gammaproteobacteria > Enterobacterales > Enterobacteriaceae > Citrobacter > Citrobacter sp. W9. The sequence goes on from NZ_JAPPTE010000004.1 coordinate 148,432, forward strand.
ACGGCCGTCAGACAAATGCTGGTTTCCCACCTGGGACGCAGTTTTCGCCAGGGGCGGCACATCATGCGCGTCCTCTATTATCGCCCTATGCGCAATCTGCTCCCCGGCACGGCGTTACGCCGCTCCGAAACCCATATTGCCCGACAAATCTTCAGTTCCTTAATTCTGGTAAATGAGGAAAATGGGGAACTGGAAGCCGACATTGCGCATCATTGGCAGCAGATTTCGCCTTTACACTGGCGATTCTTCCTGCGCCCGGGGATCCATTTTCATCATGGCCGTGAGCTGGAAATGGAGGATGTCATTACCTCGCTACAGCGCATCAACGCGCTGCCGCTGTACTCGCACATTACGCAAATCGTCTCGCCCACCGCCTGGACGCTGGATATCCATCTTGCCCAACCGGACCGCTGGCTTCCCTGGCTACTGGGGCAAGTCCCCGCCATGATTCTGCCGCGAGAATGGGAAACGCTAAATAACTTTTCCAGCCATCCGATTGGCACCGGCCCATATGCCGTGATGCGCAATACTAATAACCAACTGAAAATTCGCGCATTTGATGATTACTTCGGCTACCGGGCGCTGATCGATGAAGTTAACGTTTGGGTATTACCTGACATCGGCGAAGAGCCGGGCGGCGGGTTGACGCTAAAAGGTCCCACGGAGGATGAAAAGGCGATTGAAAGTCGACTGGAAGAAGGCTGCTACTACCTGTTATTTGATACACGCGCCCACCGTGGTGCTAATCAGGAGGTTCGCGAGTGGGCAAGCCGCGTTCTCTCGCCAACCAATTTAATCTGTCACGCCGACGAACAGTACCAGAGACTGTGGTTTCCCGCCTATGGGTTACTCCCCCGCTGGCACCACGCCAAACCCGGGCATGGTGAAAAACCGGCCGGGCTGGAAACGCTAACGCTCACCTACTATCGCGATCACATCGAACATCGGATTATCGCGCAGATCATGAAAACGTTGCTGGCGCAGCATCAGGTACAGCTAAACATTCAGGAGATCGACTACGATCAGTGGCATGCAGGTGAAATAGTCAGTGATATCTGGCTCAACAGCGCCAACTTTACCCTCCCGCTGGATTTCTCGCTGTTCGCTCATTTGTGCGAAGTCCCGCTGCTGCAAAACTGTATCTCGCGCGACTGGGAAAACGATGCGGCCCGCTGGCGAACCGGTGAAATGAGCCTGGCGGCATGGTGCCAACAGCTGCTCGCCACAAAGGCCATTGTGCCGTTGATCCACCACTGGCTGATCATTCAGGGCCAGCGTAGTATGCGCGGGCTACGCATGAATACCCTCGGCTGGTTTGATTTTAAATCGGCATGGTTTGCGCCGCCGGATCCCTAAGAGCCAGCTCTTAATTGCTGCCCGGCAACAAAATCACTACACTAACGCCGTTCTCAACGGGGTGCTAAATAAAAAACATACACAAAATCATTCATGATGCCTCAAGGCGGCAAGCGAGTGAATCCCCAGGAGCATAGATAACTATGTGACTGGGGTGAGTGAGCGCAGCCCACACAGAGGCAGCGTGAATGATGAAGTGTATGGGCTGAGAGATACCCGTCGAACCTGATCCGGATAATGCCGGCGAAGGGATTTGAGGCTTATCTCAAGTCCTTTGCCACCCAACTCTTGAGGTGCAAAGTGTTTAAAAAATGTCTTCCGCTTTTGCTGCTGTGCGCAGCGCCTGCCTTCGCCAAACCGGTGCTGACCGTCTATACCTACGATTCGTTCGCTGCGGACTGGGGGCCTGGCCCGACAATCAAAAAAGCCTTTGAAGCTGACTGCAACTGCGAACTGAAGCTGGTCGCGTTGGAAGATGGCGTCTCGCTGCTTAACCGCCTGCGCATGGAAGGAAAAAACAGCAAAGCCGACGTCGTGCTGGGACTGGATAACAACCTGCTGGAAGCCGCCACGCAAACCAAACTGTTCGCCAAGAGCAATGTCGCAAACGACGCCGTTGACGTACCCGGCGGCTGGAAAAATGACACCTTTGTCCCGTTTGATTACGGCTACTTCGCTTTTGTCTATGATAAAAACAAGCTGAAAAATCCGCCAAAGAGCCTGAAAGAACTGGTCGAAAGCGATCAGAAATGGCGCGTCATTTATCAGGATCCACGCACCAGCACGCCAGGGCTGGGCCTGCTGTTATGGATGCAAAAAGTCTATGGCGACAAAGCACCGGAGGCGTGGCAGAAACTGGCAGCCAAAACCGTCACCGTCACCAAGGGCTGGAGCGAAGCCTACGGCCTGTTCCTGAAAGGTGAAAGCGATCTGGTACTGAGCTACACCACCTCTCCGGCCTATCACATCATTGACGAGAAAAAAGATAACTACGCCGCCGCCAACTTTAGTGAAGGTCACTATTTGCAGGTGGAAGTCGCCGCCCGCACCGCGGCCAGCAAGCAGCCGGAACTGGCTGAAAAGTTCCTCAAGTTTATGGTTTCTCCGGCATTCCAGAATGCCATTCCGACCGGCAACTGGATGTATCCGGTGACGCAGGTTGCTCTCCCATCAGGATTTGAGCAACTGAAGAAACCGGCCACCGCGCTGGAATTTACCCCGCAGCAGGTTGCGGCTCAGCGTCAGACATGGATTAGCGAATGGCAACGCGCCGTCAGCCGTTAATTCCCGGCTGGCTGGTTCCAGGGCTTTCTGCCGCCACGCTGATGGTCGCAGTAGCCCTGGCCGCGTTTCTGGCGCTATGGTTTAACGCCCCACAAGGAGAATGGCTCTCGCTGTGGCGAGACGACTACCTGTGGCACGTGGTGCGTTTTTCTTTCTGGCAGGCTTTTTTATCCGCAGTGTTGTCGGTTGTCCCGGCAATTTTCCTTGCCAGAGCACTTTATCGCCGCCGTTTCCCCGGACGTCTGGCGCTGCTACGCCTGTGCGCGATGACGTTAATCCTGCCGGTGTTGGTCGCGGTCTTTGGCATTCTCAGCGTGTATGGCCGTCAGGGCTGGTTAGCCTCACTCTGGCAGATATTCGGGCCGGAGTGGACGTTTTCGCCGTACGGTTTGCAGGGTATTCTGCTGGCGCACGTTTTTTTCAATCTGCCGATGGCCAGCCGTCTGCTGTTGCAGTCGCTGGAAAATATTCCCGGTGAACAGCGACAGTTAGCCGCTCAGTTGGGTATTCGCGGCTGGCATTTCTTCCGCTTTGTCGAATGGCCATGGTTACGCCGTCAGATCCTTCCCGTCGCCGCGCTCATCTTTATGCTGTGCTTCGCCAGCTTCGCCACCGTTTTGTCGCTGGGTGGCGGGCCGCAGGCCACCACCATTGAGCTGGCTATCTATCAGGCGCTGAATTTCGATTACGATCCCGCCCGTGCCGCTATGCTGGCGTTGATCCAGATGCTGTGTTGTTTAGCGCTGGTGCTCCTCAGTCAACGCCTGAGCCGCGCTATTGCGCCCGGCACCACGCTGGTTCAGGGCTGGCGCGATCCCGACGATCGTCTGCACAGCCGTCTGGCAGACTCGTTGCTGATTTTCCTGGCCCTGTTGTTGTTGCTGCCGCCGCTGTTGGCAGTGATTGTCGATGGTCTTAACCGCCAGGTTCTGGATGTGCTTATGCAGCCGGTTCTGTGGCAGGCGTTGGGAACTTCACTGCGCATCGCGCTGGCGGCAGGGGCATTGTGCGTGATACTCACCATGATGCTGTTATGGAGCAGTCGCGAACTGCGCGCCCGACAGCAGGTGCTGGCAGGCCAGGTACTGGAGCTTAGCGGCATGATGATCCTCGCCATGCCGGGCATCGTGTTGGCAACCGGCTTCTTTCTGCTGCTCAATAACACCGTTGGTCTCCCCGAATCCGCCGACGGCATTGTGATTTTCACCAACGCGCTGATGGCGATCCCTTACGCGCTGAAGGTACTGGAAAACCCAATGCGTGACGTGACCGCACGCTACAGTATGTTGTGCCAGTCGTTGGGAATTGAGGGATGGTCGCGGCTGAAAGTGGTTGAACTGCGGGCACTGAAACGTCCGCTGGCGCAGGCTATGGCTTTTGCCTGCGTACTGTCGATTGGCGATTTTGGCGTGGTGGCGTTATTTGGCAATGAGGATTTCCGCACCTTGCCGTTTTATCTATATCAGCAGATTGGATCTTATCGCAGTCAGGATGGCGCGGTTACGGCGCTCTTGCTGCTGATCCTGTGTTTTACGCTGTTTACCGTTATTGAGAAATTGCCGGGTAGAAATGTTAAAACTGATTGATATCACATGGCTTTATCACCATTTGCCCATGCGCTTTACGCTGTCGGTCTCGCGCGGTGAGCAGGTCGCAATACTCGGGCCCAGCGGCGCCGGGAAAAGTACGCTATTGAATCTGATTGCCGGCTTTCTTGCGCCTGCCAGCGGCACAATGATGATTGAAGGTGAAGATCACACCGCAACCCCCCCTTCGCGTCGTCCCGTCTCCATGCTGTTTCAGGAAAACAACCTGTTCAGCCATCTGAGCGTGTGGCAAAACATCGGTCTGGGTCTTAATCCGGGGTTGAAACTGAACGCATCGCAGCGGGAAAAAATGCGCCACATCGCCCGGCAAATGGGGCTCGATTCACTGCTGGAGCGACTCCCCGGTGAGCTTTCCGGCGGCCAGCGACAACGTGTGGCGCTGGCGCGTTGTCTGGTGCGCGAGCAACCCATTTTGCTGCTCGATGAACCGTTCTCTGCGCTCGATCCCGCGCTGCGTCAGGAGATGTTAACCCTGGTCGCCGAGGTCTGCCGTGATAAGCAGCTTACGCTGCTGATGGTTTCCCACAGCGTCGAAGATGCGGCGCGAATTGCGCCCCGGTCAATCGTGGTCGCCGACGGACGCATTGCGTGGCAAGGCAAAACAGACGAGCTACTAAGCGGTCAAGCCAGCGCCTCAGCGCTGTTAGGCATCAAGCCTCATATTTCGTAGGCCGGATAAGGCGAAGCCGTCATCCGGCAAGGGAATCGTTAGTAACCCACAACTTTGCGCAGAATATCGATATACACCGGCATCAGCGGGTGACGCAACAGCGCCGCCAGCGCGACCACGCCGATCCCGAGCGTCAACGGCGCCAGATACAGTAAACGGCTGCGGGGGAAATACGCGGTTAAACGATCGACTGCCGCTTTGCCGCTGCGCCACAGCCGCCAGCATAACCAGCCTCCAACCCACAGCAGCAACGCCGTCGCCAGCAGCAGCCATTTGAAATCTCCGCTCTGCATATCGGAAGGAATATCGATTGCCGCGCCCGCCAAAATACCCGGCAGGAAATAGAACGGCGGCCACAGCACGCAGCCAATAATATTCGGGACTATAAATTTTGCGACAGGCAGATCCAGCATACCCGCCACCATCGGCACCAGCGGACGCGTTGGGCCGACAAAACGGCCCACCAGAATGGTAAACATGCTGTGCTGATGCAGCGCATGCTCGGTTTTATCCAGCAGCGCCTTGTTCTTTTTCATGAACGACCAACGGTGCAGCGGCTTTTTAAAGCGCCAGCCCAACCAAAAGGAGATCCAATCCCCCAACAGGCAACCGACGATGCCCGCAAGCCAGGCATGCCAGAAATTCAGTTCGCCACTGCCAATCAGCGCCCCCAGCCCCGCCATCATCACGGTGCCAGGCAGAATCAGACCAACCAGCGCCAGCGACTCCAGAAAAGCCACCAAAAGTACGGCGATCAGAGAGTACAGGGCGGACTGGAGGATAAAGTGTTCCAGCAATGCTTGCATAATGTGTCCGTCAGATTTACGAAGCAGGGATTTTGATAACCCTTCTCAACTTCGTCAAGCCATCAATTGTCTGAATAGATTGCCAGTTATGACAACTTTCAGGACACATCATTCACTTTTTATTCACATCCAGCACGGAACTCGCTCGGACTGGCGCCGGTACATTTTTTGAAAACGCGAGAGAAATAGAGCTGGTCATCAAAGCCGACGTTGCGACCCACCGTGGCGATAGGCATTCGTGTGGTACTCAGCAGTAGCTTCGCCTGACTGATTCGCTGATCCTCACGCCAGCTTAATACGCTGATGCCCAATTGCTGGCGGAACAGGTGTGACAAACGGGAAGGCGACAGGCAGACATGCTGTGCGACGCTGGCAATATCAAAATTGCTGTCCGCCAGATGATCGCTAATGTACTGACAGGCATCACGAACGCGGTTGTCCATTGGCGGGTGCAGCGACTCATTAATGGCTTCCATACGTCGGAGTAACAATTGCTCCAGCAAATTAATCGCCAGCAGTTCGGAATAGCGTCCCTCTCCCTGCCCGGCATTGATGATCTGCCCAAACAGTTCGTTGAAATGCGGTTGATGCGCTTCATCAGGGCGAAAGAAACCGGTCTGGGCAAAAATGGCCGGCCAGGCCAGCCACTCCTGCCAGTAAGCGCGTGGCCGGAAGTAGACCCACTGGTGATACCACTCGCTGGCGTCCGGGTGGCGTCCGTAGTGGTGAATTTCGCCAGGCGGAAACAGCAAAATATCGCCAGGTCGGCAGACAAACTGCTTGCCCTGATTATTAATGACCCCTTCCCCACGAATAGTGAGATTGAGGATATAGCCTTTCATCCCCAGCGGCCTGTCGATAAAAAAATCCAGGTATCCGTTCGCCTCAATGGGGGTCAATCCAGCCACCAAATGTGCGTTAAACGAATAGCCCGGCAGGAGGGGATCGTTTTGCGTTTCAGCCATAATTTCAATACTCCCTGGGTTCTGCTAAGAAACAATTTGTCCATATTACGCCAGACATCATCGCCGTCGTCCCGGCGGGCCACAGTTGTTTGCGGTAATGGACCATCAACCCCGCTTGTGAAAAGCAATTTGTAAAAAACATGTACCACGACAACGTCAAAATCGGCTAACAAAAGTGTCTATAACTACGGCAGAAATGTCCACATTGATTATTTGCACGGCGTCACACTTTGTGATGCCACAGCATTTTAGTCCATAAGATTAGCGAATCCTGCCTGACGGTTTTTATCCCTGGTCACTACTGTTTATCCATACCCGTATTTTTGGATGGAGTAAGACGATGGCGATTGCAATTGGCCTCGATTTTGGTAGTGATTCGGTACGCGCTTTGGCGGTGGAATGTGCCACTGGTGAAGAAATCGCCACCAGCGTTGAGTGGTACCCACGTTGGCAGGAAGGGCAGTTTTGCGACGGCCCAAACAACCAGTTTCGCCATCATCCGCGCGACTACATTGAATCCATGGAAGCGGCGCTGAAAACCGTACTCGCCGAACTGAGCGCGGAACAACGCGCAGAAGTGGTCGGGATTGGCGTTGACAGTACCGGCTCAACCCCGGCGCCTATCGATGCCGACGGCAACGTACTGGCGCTGCGCCCGGAGTTCGCGGAAAACCCGAATGCGATGTTTGTTCTGTGGAAAGATCACACTGCGGTAGAAGAAGCCGAAGAAATTACTCGCCTGTGCCACACGCCAGGCAAGATCGATTACTCCCGCTATATTGGCGGTATTTATTCCAGCGAATGGTTCTGGGCAAAAATCCTGCACGTGACTCGCCAGGACCACGCGGTCGCCGAGGCGGCGGTCTCATGGATTGAGCTGTGTGACTGGGTTCCGGCCCTGCTCTCCAATACTGTGCGCCCCCAGGATATTCGTCGCGGTCGCTGCAGCGCCGGGCATAAATCCCTGTGGCATGAAAGCTGGGGGGGGCTGCCGCCAGCCAGTTTCTTTGACGAACTCGACCCCATCCTCAACCGCCATCTGCAATACCCAATGTTTAGCGACACCTTCACGGCGGACCTGCCGGTTGGCACTCTGTGTGCCGAGTGGGCGCAGCGCCTGGGTCTATCGGAAAGCGTGGTGATTTCAGGCGGCGCTTTTGACTGCCATATGGGCGCGGTCGGCGCAGGCGCACAGCCCAATACGCTGGTGAAAGTCATCGGCACCTCTACCTGCGACATTCTGATTGCCGATAAACACAGCGTTGGCGAACGCGCGGTGAAAGGCATTTGCGGGCAGGTTGATGGCAGCGTGGTGCCGCATTTTATCGGTCTGGAAGCGGGGCAATCTGCTTTCGGCGACATCTATGCCTGGTTTAGCCGCGTGTTGAGCTGGCCGCTGGAACAGCTTGCCGCGCAGCACCCGGAACTGAAAACCCAGATTAAAGCCAGCCAAAAACAGCTGCTGCCAGCGCTCACCGAAGCCTGGGCGAAAAATCCGTCGCTGGATCACCTGCCGGTGGTGCTCGACTGGTTTAATGGTCGTCGTACGCCGAATGCCAACCAGCGTCTGAAAGGCGTCATTACCGACCTGAATCTGGCAACCGATGCGCCAGCGCTGTTCGGTGGTCTGATCGCCGCCACGGCCTTTGGCGCGCGCGCCATCATGGAATGCTTCACCGAACAAGGCATTGCGGTTAACAACGTCATGGCGCTCGGCGGTATCGCGCGTAAAAACCCGGTCATCATGCAGGCCTGCTGCGACGTGCTAAACCGTCCGCTGCAGATTGTCGCTTCAGACCAGTGCTGCGCGCTCGGTGCGGCTATCTTCGCCGCCGTTGCCGCGCAGGTCCATGCAGACATTCCAGCCGCCCAGCAACACATGGCGAGCGCAGTAGAAAAGACGATGCAACCTCGTCCAGAACAGGCTCAACGTTTTGAACAACTTTACCGCCGCTACCAGCAGTGGGCGGTAAGCGCTGAACAACAATACCTTCCGACTGCCGCTCCGGCGCAACAAGCCCCGGTAGACCTGGCAACCCTGACTCATTAAGGACACGACAATGACAATTTTTAATAACTATGAAGTGTGGTTTGTGATTGGTAGCCAGCACTTGTATGGCCCGGAAACCCTGCGTCAGGTAACCCAACATGCCGAGCACGTTGTTAACGCACTGAATACGGAAGCTAACCTGCCCTGCAAACTGGTGTTAAAACCGCTGGGTACTTCACCTGACGAAATTACCGCTATCTGTCGTGATGCCAACTATGACGATCGCTGCGCAGGTCTGGTGGTCTGGCTGCACACCTTCTCTCCAGCCAAAATGTGGATTAACGGTCTGACTATCCTCAATAAGCCGCTGATGCAGTTCCACACCCAATTCAACGCCGCCCTGCCGTGGGACAGCATTGATATGGACTTTATGAACCTGAACCAGACCGCACACGGCGGTCGCGAATTCGGCTTCATCGGTGCGCGTATGCGTCAGCAGCACGCCGTGGTCACCGGCCATTGGCAGGATAAGCAGGCGCACGAGCGTATTGGCTCCTGGATGCGCCAGGCGGTGTCCAAACAGGATACCCGCCATCTGAAAGTCTGCCGTTTTGGCGACAACATGCGTGAAGTAGCGGTCACTGACGGCGATAAGGTTGCCGCACAGATCAAATTCGGCTTCTCGGTAAATACCTGGGCCGTGGGCGACCTGGTGCAGGTAGTAAACGCAATTAGTGACGGCGAAATCAACGCGCTGATCGACGAGTATGAAAGCACCTACACCATGACGGCGGCCACACAAGTCCATGGTGAGAAACGTCAGAACGTACTGGAAGCCGCCCGAATTGAACTGGGAATGAAGCGCTTCCTTGAGCAGGGCGGATTCCACGCCTTCACGACGACATTTGAAGATTTGCACGGCCTGAAACAACTTCCGGGTCTGGCCGTACAGCGTCTGATGCAGCAAGGCTACGGCTTTGCGGGCGAAGGCGACTGGAAAACCGCCGCTCTGCTTCGCATCATGAAGGTGATGTCAACCGGTCTGCAGGGCGGCACCTCATTTATGGAGGATTACACCTACCACTTCGAGAAAGGCAACGATCTGGTGCTCGGCTCACACATGCTGGAAGTGTGCCCGTCAATCGCTGTGGAAGAGAAACCGATCCTCGACGTTCAGCACCTCGGTATTGGCGGTAAAGACGATCCTGCCCGTCTGATCTTCAACACCAAAACCGGCCCGGCAGTGGTCGCCAGCCTGATCGATCTCGGCGATCGTTATCGCCTGCTGGTTAACTGCATCGACACGGTGCAAACGCCGCACGACCTGCCGAAACTGCCGGTGGCGAACGCATTGTGGAAGGCCCAGCCGGATCTACCAACCGCATCCGAGGCCTGGATCCTTGCCGGTGGCGCGCACCACACCGTCTTCAGCCATGCGCTGGATCTGAACGATATGCGCCAGTTCGCTGAAATGCACGATATCGAGATCGCAGTAATCGATAACGAGACCCGTCTGCCGGCCTTTAAGGACGCGCTGCGCTGGAACGAAGTGTATTACGGGTTCAAACGTTAATTGGTGAAACGGTTTGCCCGGTGGCATTTCATTTACCGGGCCTACAAATCACCGTAGGCCGGATAAGCGAAACGCCATCCGGCATTCAGGAGTTTACATGCTAGAAGATCTTAAACGTCAGGTACTGGAAGCGAATCTGGCACTGCCCAAGCACAACCTGGTGACGCTGACCTGGGGAAACGTTAGCGCCGTCGATCGCGAACGCGGCGTGTTTGTGATTAAACCTTCCGGTGTCGATTACAGCGTCATGACCGCAGACGATATGGTTGTTGTCAGTATCGCCACTGGGGAAGTCGTTGAAGGCACGAAAAAGCCCTCCTCCGATACCCCAACGCACCGTTTGTTATATCAGGCATTCCCGACCATTGGCGGCATTGTTCATACCCACTCGCGCCACGCGACAATCTGGGCGCAGGCGGGTCAGTCGATCCCGGCCACGGGTACCACCCATGCGGACTATTTCTACGGCGCCATTCCCTGCACACGTAAAATGACCGACAGCGAGATTAACGGGGAATACGAGTGGGAAACCGGGAATGTGATCGTCGAAACCTTTGAGAAACAAGGGATTGACGCAGCGCAGATGCCAGGCGTACTGGTGCACTCTCACGGTCCGTTCGCCTGGGGAAAAAATGCCGAAGATGCGGTGCATAACGCCATCGTGCTGGAAGAAGTCGCCTATATGGGGATATTCTGCCGCCAACTCGCGCCGCAGTTGCCGGATATGCAACAAACCCTGCTGGATAAACACTACCTGCGTAAGCATGGCGCAAAAGCCTATTACGGTCAGTGAAATGACGCCAGGCGCGTCCGGAAACAATGACGCGCCTTCTTATTATTGAGTTATATATTCCGCAAACGTACTTCGATACACACAATTATTAGCACAAACGTATTTAATCACATTATCATAATGTCCCAGCGCCTCTTCGCCATCCAGAGAATGAAAGAAAATATAATCTGCAATTGTTGACTGCCAGCGTTGGCCGTTCAACAGATAATTAATAACCGTATCACGATGCCCATTTATTCTGTCCTGTCCTTGCCAGTGAAAGAAGGCATTCCCACGATCAATAATCTCAGAGCGCCAGATTTGACCTGACCATGTTCTATACTCAATGTATTGACTTACCGACTTAATAGTCGGGTTAGATAGCTGAGTATTAACAAATAAATAGTGGTCATATCCTACCTGTAACGCCTGAGTATAAACATTCATAACACCTCTCCATTTCACAACACACCCAAGCTATTGATATAAAACACCCGAGCCGCCAGATGAATAAAAATTACATCAGGAGATAAAAATCAAATTATGCAGAGAGATATTCCCGACGAAATCGTACCGAAAATCTGTTTTTATCCAGACAATAGTAATCCAATAATATATATTATATTCAACCTGACAACCCGAATGCTTCAATTAAAATAGTTACACTAACCATGAATAAAAACAAATTAAAAAAAGTGTAATTTTTTCTGAACCGAGGGGTAAGTAGCAGAATGGGTTGAGCACTATTCTGAAAATGTGAAAAAACTCCTGAAGCAGACTATCAATTTATGGAAAACACATAATCAAAAAGTAGTAATTTAAATAAATAATCAAAACAGACTAATCAAATAATTTACGGAAGTATAACCAGAAACTGTATTCATAAATTAAATAGTTCGACACTGAAAATTTGTCCCCGAAAAGAATTTTACTGTCACTGCGACTGCATCTTACCGCGACTTTTATCTTACAACTGTACAAAATAACAGTACAATCGTGCAATCCAGGCTATAATCATGCTTGGTTTTTTAATGGATACACAGCGTGGCGCAGGCAGGCTTTATTTTAACCCGGCACTGGCGGGACACCCCGCAGGGAACTGAGGTCTCATTCTGGCTGGCGACAGACGACGGGCCGCTGCTGGTCACGCTCGCGCCTCAGGAATCCGTCGCGTTTATACCTGGCAGTCAGGTTCCGCGCGTTACATCATTATTACGTACAGAGAACGGCTATCGCCTGACGCCGCTTCAGCTACAAGATTTCCACCGCCAGCCCGTTTCGGGTCTGTATTGCCGCTCCCACCGCCAGCTTATGCGGCTGGAAAAACTCCTGCGCGAAAACGACATCACCGTTTATGAGGCTGACGTACGCCCGCCAGAGCGATATCTGATGGAGCGCTTTATCACGTCCCCGATCTGGGTCGAAGGCGACAAACATAACGGCACGCTGATTAATGCCCGCCTGAAGCCAAACCCGGACTATCGACCGCCGCTAAAATGGGTATCGCTGGATATCGAAACCACGCGGCATGGTGAACTCTACTGCATCGGTCTGGAAGGCTGCGGGCAGCGTATTGTCTACATGCTCGGCCCGGCAAACGGCGATGCCTCGGCGCTGGATTTTGAACTTGAGTACGTGGCTAGCCGACCGCAGTTGCTGGAAAAGCTCAACGACTGGATTGCCCGTCACGATCCCGATGTCATCATTGGCTGGAACGTGGTGCAATTCGATTTACGCGTCCTGCAAAAGCATGCCGAACGTTATCGCATTCCCCTGCGATTTGGTCGTGATAATAGCGAACTGGAGTGGCGCGAGCATGGCTTCAAAAACGGCGTGTTCTTCGCGCAGGCCAAAGGTCGACTGATCATAGACGGCATTGAAGCGCTCAAATCCGCATTCTGGAATTTCTCGTCATTCTCGCTGGAAACGGTGTCGCAAGAATTGCTGGGCGAAGGAAAATCGATTGATAACCCGTGGGACCGAATGGACGAAATTGACCGTCGGTTTGCCCAGGATAAACCCGCGCTCGCCACCTACAATCTCAAAGACTGTGAGCTGGTCACGCGCATTTTTCATAAAACCGAGATCATGCCTTTTCTGCTGGAGCGCTCGACGGTCAACGGTCTGCCGGTCGACCGTCACGGTGGTTCGGTTGCCGCCTTCGGCCACCTTTACCTTCCGCGCATGCACCGGGCGGGTTACGTGGCGCCAAATCTGGGGGAAGTTCCCGCGCACGCCAGCCCCGGCGGCTATGTGATGGACTCGCGCCCGGGATTGTACGACTCCGTTCTGGTGCTGGATTACAAAAGCCTGTACCCCTCAATTATTCGTACATTTTTGATCGATCCGGTGGGGCTTATCGAAGGGATGGCGTACCCGGATCGGGAGCACAGCACCGAAGGTTTTCTTGACGCCTGGTTCTCACGCGAAAAACACTGCCTGCCGGAGATCGTTACTCAGATCTGGCACGGGCGTGAAGAAGCAAAACGCCACGGGAATAAACCGCTCTCGCAGGCGCTGAAAATTATCATGAATGCGTTTTACGGCGTACTGGGTACTACCGCCTGTCGCTTTTTCGACCCGAGACTGGCCTCATCAATCACGATGCGCGGCCATGCGATCATGCGCCAGACCAAAGCATTAATTGAGGCTCAGGGTTACGACGTCATCTATGGTGATACCGACTCGACCTTTGTCTGGCTTAAAAAGGCGCACTCAGAAGATGATGCCGCCCGGATTGGCCGAGAACTGGTATGCCATGTCAACTCGTGGTGGGCGCAATCGCTAAAGCAACAAAATCTGACCAGCGCTCTGGAGCTGGAGTTTGAAACCCACTTTTGTCGCTTTCTGATGCCGACTATTCGCGGAGCGGATACCGGTAGTAAAAAGCGTTACGCCGGGATGATTCTGGAAGGGGCTGAACAACGCATGGTGTTTAAGGGGCTGGAAACGGTTCGCACCGACTGGACACCGCTGGCGCAACAATTCCAGCAGGAGCTGTACCTGCGAATTTTTCGTAACGAGCCGTATCAGGAGTTTGTCCGCGAGACCATCGACCGTCTGATGGCAGGTGAACTGGATGCACAACTGGTGTACCGCAAACGCCTGCGCCGCCCGTTAAGTGAATACCAGCGTAATGTTCCGCCACACGTCCGCGCGGCACGACTGGCTGATGAACAGAATATAAAACGAGGTCGCGCGCCACAGTACCAAAACCGTGGCACCATTAAATATGTCTGGACAGTAAACGGCCCTGAACCTGTGGATTATCAGCAATCTGCTCTCGATTATGAGCACTATCTGACCCGTCAGATACAACCGGTTGCCGAGGGAATACTTCCCTTTATCGATGATAACTTTGCTACACTACTCACAGGGCAACTGGGGTTATTTTGACGCGTGACGAAACCGCCGCCATCCAGTACCATAGCGCCCTTTCCATTCCTGGACCCATTTAACACCACTACCACTGATTTATTAGCCTGGTAGCGGGGTCGTATGCTCTCAAAAACCGGGTTAGCCCGGAAAATGACGAGTATTGCCTGCAATTAAAGATATAGAGCCGAACATATATGCCTTTTACACTTGGTCAACGCTGGATCAGCGATACAGAAAGCGAACTGGGACTTGGTACTGTTGTCGCCATGGATGCGCGAACCGTCACTTTACTTTTCTCATCGACGGGCGAAAACCGTCTGTATGCGCGCAGTGATTCTCCCGTGACCCGCGTGATGTTCAATCCTGGCGATACGATAACGAGCCATGAAGGCTGGCAACTGCATGTCGATGAAGTAAAAGAAGAAAACGGCCTGCTTGCCTATATCGGAACCCGCCTTGATACCGAAGAAACCGGTGTAACGCTGCGTGAAGTGTTGCTCGACAGTAAACTGGTATTCAGCAAACCACAGGATCGCCTGTTTGCCGGTCAGATTGACCGTATGGACCGCTTTGCGCTGCGCTATCGCGCGCGTAAATTTCAGAGCGAACAGTACCGTATGCCATGGAGTGGTTTGCGCGGCCAACGTACCAGCCTGATCCCCCACCAGCTCAACATTGCTCATGATGTTGGTCGTCGTCACGCCCCGCGCGTTTTGCTGGCTGACGAAGTGGGTTTAGGTAAAACCATTGAGGCCGGGATGATCCTGCATCAGCAACTGCTTTCCGGCGCCGCTGAACGCGTACTGATCATCGTCCCGGAGACGCTACAGCACCAGTGGCTGGTCGAAATGCTGCGCCGTTTCAACCTGCGTTTTGCGCTGTTCGATGATGAGCGTTATGCAGAAGCGCAACACGACGCCTACAACCCGTTTGAAACCGAACAGTTAGTTATCTGTTCGCTGGACTTTGCCCGTCGCAGTAAACAGCGTCTGGAGCACCTGTGTGACGCCGAATGGGATCTGCTGATTGTCGATGAAGCCCATCACCTGGTGTGGAGCGAAGATGCGCCCAGCCGCGAATATATGGCCATTGAACAGTTGGCTGAACGCGTACCGGGTATCCTGCTGCTGACCGCTACGCCAGAACAACT
The DNA here is from genome assembly GCF_026719375.1 of Citrobacter sp. W9. Lineage (NCBI taxonomy): Bacteria > Pseudomonadati > Pseudomonadota > Gammaproteobacteria > Enterobacterales > Enterobacteriaceae > Citrobacter > Citrobacter sp. W9. The sequence continues at coordinate 163,983 of NZ_JAPPTE010000004.1, forward strand.
GGGTATGGAAAGCCACTTTGCACGTCTGCGCCTGCTGGATCCAAGCCGTTTCCACGATTTCGCCCAGTTTGTTGAAGAGCAAAAAAATTACCGTCCGGTCGCTGATGCCGTCGCCATGCTACTGGCTGGCAATAAGCTGAGTAACGATGAGCTGAACATGTTAGGCGACATGATTGGCGAGCAGGATATTGAGCCATTATTGCAGGCAGCAAACAGCGACAGCGAAGACGCCCAGAGCGCGCGTCAGGAACTGGTTTCGATGCTGATGGACCGCCATGGCACCAGCCGTGTGCTGTTCCGTAACACCCGTAACGGTGTGAAAGGCTTCCCGAAACGCGAACTGCATACCATCAAATTACCGTTGCCGACCCAATACCAGACCGCGATAAAAGTCTCCGGCATTATGGGCGCGCGTAAGAGTGCGGAAGACCGGGCTCGCGACATGCTCTACCCGGAACAGATTTATCAGGAATTCGAAGGCGACACCGGCACCTGGTGGAACTTTGATCCGCGCGTGGAATGGCTGATGGGCTACCTGACCAGCCACCGTTCGCAAAAAGTGCTGGTTATCTGCGCGAAAGCGACCACCGCGCTGCAACTGGAGCAGGTCCTGCGCGAACGCGAAGGGATCCGCGCCGCCGTGTTCCATGAAGGAATGTCGATTATTGAACGTGACCGCGCGGCGGCCTGGTTTAGCGAAGAAGATAGCGGCGCCCAGGTGATGCTGTGTTCTGAAATCGGCTCAGAAGGGCGTAACTTCCAGTTCGCCAGCAACCTGGTGATGTTCGACCTGCCGTTCAACCCGGACCTGCTGGAACAGCGTATTGGTCGTCTGGATCGTATCGGCCAGGCTCATGATATTCAGATCCACGTACCGTTCCTGGAAAAAACCGCGCAATCCGTGCTGGTGCGCTGGTACCACGAAGGTCTGGATGCGTTCGAACACACTTGCCCAACCGGACGTACTATCTATGACACGGTATACAACAATCTGATCGGCTTCCTGGCTGAGCCGGAAAATACCGATGGCTTTGATGACCTGATCAAAACCTGCCGTGAGCAGCACGAGGCGCTGAAAGCCCAACTGGAGCAAGGCCGCGATCGCCTGCTGGAAATTCACTCCAATGGCGGTGAAAAAGCTCAGCAACTTACCGAAAGTATTGAAGAGCAGGATGACGACACCAGCCTGATCGCCTTTGCCATGAACCTGTTTGATATCGTCGGTATTAATCAGGATGACCGCGGCGACAATTTAATCGTGCTGACGCCGTCCGATCATATGCTGGTACCGGATTTCCCTGGCCTGCCGGAAGATGGCTGCACCATTACGTTTGAACGTGATGTCGCCCTGTCGCGTGAAGACGCGCAGTTTATTACCTGGGAGCATCCGCTGATCCGCAATGGTCTGGATCTGATCCTGTCCGGCGACACCGGAAGCAGTACTATTTCTTTATTGAAAAACAAAGCGTTACCGGTCGGCACTCTGCTGGTTGAACTGGTTTACGTTGTAGAGGCGCAAGCGCCGAAACAGCTGCAGTTGAACCGCTTCCTGCCGCCAACGCCGGTACGCATGCTGCTGGATAAAAACGGCAATAACCTTGCCGCGCAGGTTGAATTCGAAACCTTTAACCGTCAGCTCAGCGCCGTTAACCGCCACACCGGCAGCAAACTGGTCAACGCCGTGCAGCAGGATGTTCATGCCATCCTGCAGTTGGGTGAGGCGCAGGTGGAAAAATCCGCCCGTGCGCTGATCGACGCGGCGCGCAAAGAAGCGGATGAGAAGCTGACAGCAGAACTGTCGCGTCTGGAAGCCCTACGTGCCGTTAACCCGAACATCCGTGATGACGAACTGAGCGCCATTGAAAGCAACCGCCAGCAGGTGTTGGAAAGCCTGGAGCAGGCGGGCTGGCGTCTGGATGCCCTGCGTCTGATCGTCGTGACGCACCAGTAACGGAGCCATACATGGGGATGGAAAACTACAATCCGCCGCAGGAACCCTGGCTGGTTATCCTGTATCAGGATGAGCACATTATAGTGGTCAACAAGCCGAGCGGCTTATTGTCCGTGCCGGGTCGTCTGGATGAGCACAAAGACAGCGTGATGACGCGTATTCAACGCGACTACCCACAGGCTGAATCCGTACATCGTCTGGATATGGCAACCAGCGGCGTGATTGTAGTCGCGCTAACCAAAGCGGCAGAGCGTGAACTCAAACGCCAGTTTCGCGAGCGCGAACCGAAAAAGCAGTATGCCGCACGCGTATGGGGACATCCGGCGCCTGCCGAGGGACTGGTTGATTTACCGCTGATTTGCGACTGGCCGAACCGACCAAAGCAGAAAGTGTGTTATGAGACCGGGAAATCCGCGCAGACCGAGTATGAAGTGGTCGAGTTCGCGGCGGATAACACCGCCCGGGTGGTGCTCAAACCCATAACCGGACGCTCCCACCAGTTGCGTGTGCATATGCTGGCATTAGGGCATCCGATCCTCGGCGACCGCTTCTACGCTCCGCCAGAAGCCCTGGCGTTAGCGCCACGCCTGCTGCTGCACGCAGAGATGTTAACCATCACCCATCCCGCATACGGCAACAGCATGACGTTTAAAGTCCCAGCGGATTTTTAAAACGTTGCTGGGGACGCATTTCGTTTTTGCTTTGTGTCTTTATTTATAGACACAAATCATTCGAGATGCATCGAGGCGGCAAACGAAGAAATCCCCAGGAGCATAGATAACTATGTGACTGGGGTTTCACAGTGCAGCCAACAAAGAGGCAGCTTGAAGGATGCCGTGTATATTTACTTGAAGCCTTTCTGTTCTTTGATTAGCTCATACGCCTTCTGAATTTCCTGCGCCTTCTGCTTAGCCATCTCCATCATTTCTGGCGGCAGCCCTTTCGCCACCAGTTTGTCCGGATGGTGTTCGCTCATCAGTTTACGATAAGCACGCTTAATGGTGGTCGCATCGTCGGTTGTTTTAACACCGAGAACATTACAGGCGTCTTCCAGCGTCGGGCCTCGTTGCGCCTGCTGCCAGCCGCCACCGCCGGACTGCTGCTGATATCCGCCGCCGAACTGTGCCCCGCCCTGCATCATGCGCAGAAACTGATCAAACTGGGTGCGCGAAATCCCCAACTCTTCAGCAATCACATACAGCACTTCACGCTCGTTAGGGTGCAATGACCCGTCGGCAAATGCCGCCTGGATCTGAATCTCCAGAAACATGCGGATCAGATCGAATCGACCAAAACAGACGCTGCGAAACTGACGCATCTTTTCACGTAACGGGTAATTGTCTGATTTTCCCACCCGGAAGGCGTGTTGCGCGGCAGTACGGGAATCACCGTGCAAATTCATCCGATCCATCAACTGGCTGGCGATATGAATATCGGCTTCCGTGACGCGACCTTTGGATTTTGTCAGATGACCCATCACCTCAAAAGTGGTGGCAAAAAAAAGCGCCTGGCGTTCACGTTGGTTGGCAAACCACGCCATTTTGCGCATGCGGGCTTTGTCGAACATGTGGCCGACTAACAGGCCCAGAACCACACCCCAGAAGCCGCCGCCCATCATTAAAGCCACGGCTACACCAATTATCTTTCCCCAATACTGCATAGACTCCCCAAATCTTTGTGCTCTCAGCCAGGCTATGTCCCACAATATAAGCTGCTTTTACCGTTTTACGGCTGCGGTCAATTGTGGGACATCGCCTATAATTTGCATTATCATACCTGTCATTCAATGCCGTGCCTAACACCACGGATGCCTAAATGGGCAGGATTAACACTAGCGCAGTGAAGATGAGATAAGTTAGGCTGTGACCGTTTGTCACGCGCGACGCTACCGATGATGGAACAATAAATACAACGTATGAAAAAACGTATTCCCACTCTTCTGGCCACCATGATTGCCAGCGCCCTTTATAGCCAACAGGGCCTGGCAGCCGATCTCGCCTCACAGTGTATGCTGGGCGTGCCGAGCTATAACCGTCCTCTGGTGAAGGGCGAAACCAATGAATTACCCGTCACCATTAATGCCGACAACGCGAAAGGGAATTACCCGGATGACGCGGTGTTTACCGGCAACGTGGATATTGCGCAGGGTAATAGCCGCCTGCAGGCCGACGAAGTTCAGCTTCACCAGAAGCAAGCAGAAGGCCAGCCGGAGCCAGTACGAACCGTCGATGCGTTGGGTAATGTTCATTACGATGACAATCAGGTGATTCTGAAGGGACCGAAGGGCTGGTCTAATCTGAATACCAAAGATACCAACATCTGGGAGGGGGATTACCAGATGGTAGGTCGTCAGGGACGCGGGAAAGCCGATCTGATGAAACAGCGTGGGGAAAACCGTTATACCATTCTGGAAAACGGTAGCTTTACCTCCTGTCTGCCCGGTTCCGATACCTGGAGCGTCGTCGGTAGCGAAGTCATCCACGATCGTGAAGAACAGGTCGCGGAAATCTGGAACGCCCGGTTTAAACTGGGTCCGGTTCCGGTCTTTTACAGCCCCTATTTACAGTTGCCCGTCGGCGATAAGCGCCGTTCCGGTTTCCTGATCCCGAACGCAAAATACTCTACTAATAACTATTTTGAGTTCTATCTCCCGTACTACTGGAACATTGCGCCCAATATGGACGCCACCATCACGCCGCATTATATGCACCGTCGTGGCGGCATCATGTGGGAGAACGAATTCCGCTACCTCACCCAGGCGGGCGCAGGCCTGATGGAGTTCGACTATCTGAACTCCGATAAAGTGTACGAAGATGATAATCCGAAGGACAGCAACTCACGCCGCTGGCTGTTCTACTGGCAGCACTCTGGCGTCATGGACCAGGTGTGGCGTTTCAACGTCGACTACACCAAGGTCAGCGACACCAGTTACTTTAATGATTTTGATAACAAATACGGCTCCAGTACCGACGGCTACGCCACGCAGAAATTCAGCGTCGGCTATGCGGTACAGAACTTTGACGCCACGGTTTCGACCAAGCAGTTCCAGGTCTTCGATTCCGCAAACAGTAACAGTTACTCTGCGCAGCCGCAGTTAGACGTCAACTATTACCAGAATGACGTCGGTCCGTTTGATACCCGTATTTATGGCCAGGCGGTCCATTTCGTTAACACCAATGACAACATGCCAGAAGCAACGCGTGTTCACCTTGAACCGACCATCAACCTGCCGTTGTCGAATAACTGGGGCAGTATCAATACCGAAGCGAAACTGCTGGCTACGCACTATCAGCAGACCAATCTGGATTGGTACAACAGTAACCCGCAAAACACCAAGCTGGATGATTCCGCCAACCGCGTCATGCCGCAGTTTAAAGTTGACGGCAAGATGGTATTCGAGCGTGATATGCAAATGCTGGCGCCGGGATATACCCAGACGCTGGAGCCGCGCGCCCAGTACCTGTACGTTCCGTATCGCGACCAAAGCCATATCTATAACTATGACTCATCCCTGCTGCAATCTGACTACAGCGGCCTGTTCCGCGACCGTACTTATGGCGGTCTGGACCGTATTGCCTCCGCTAACCAGGTAACGACCGGGGTCACATCTCGCGTTTATGATGACGCGGCCGTTGAACGTTTTAATATTTCTGTGGGTCAAATCTACTATTTCACTGAGTCTCGCACTGGCGATGACAACATTAAATGGGAGAATGACGACAAAACGGGTTCGCTGGTCTGGGCGGGAGACACCTACTGGCGCATCTCCGATCGCTGGGGTTTGCGTAGTGGGATTCAGTACGACACGCGTCTGGATAGCATCGCCACCAGCAGCAGCAGTATCGAATACCGCCGCGACGAAAACCGTATGCTGCAGTTGAACTACCGTTATGCCAGTTCAGAGTATATCCAGGCAACCCTGCCTTCTTACTACTCGACGGCCGATCAGTATAAGAACGGGATTTCGCAGGTGGGCGCAGTGGCAAGCTTCCCGATCGCCGATCGCTGGTCGATTGTCGGTGCTTACTACTTCGATACCAACGTGAACAAAGAAGCAGACTCCATGCTGGGCTTACAGTACAACTCCTGCTGTTACGCCATTCGCTTCGGCTACGAACGTAAGCTGAACGGTTGGGATGACACCCAGAAACACGCAGTTTATGACAACACGATCGGCTTTAATATCGAACTCCGCGGCCTGAGCTCCAACTACGGTCTCGGCACCAACCAAATGTTGCGTTCGAACATTTTGCCGTATCAAAGCTCTTTGTGATCTGATTAATTTACACGTAATCCGCATTGCGGTTAATTGAAATGGAAAAAGTATGAAGAACTGGAAAACGCTGCTTCTCGGTATCGCCATGATCGCGAATACCAGTTTCGCTGCCCCACAGGTAGTCGATAAAGTCGCAGCCGTCGTCAATAACGGCGTCGTTCTGGAAAGCGACGTCGATGGCTTAATGCAGTCAGTAAAACTTAATGCGGGTCAAGCTGGTCAGCAGTTACCAGACGACGCCACGCTGCGTCATCAGATCCTGGAACGTTTGATCATGGATCAAATCATCCTGCAGATGGGTCAGAAGATGGGGGTGAAAATTTCTGACGAGCAGTTGGATCAGGCTATCGCCAACATCGCCAAGCAGAACAACATGACGCTGGATCAGATGCGCAGCCGTCTGGCACAGGATGGCTTGAGCTATTCGACCTATCGTAGCCAGATCCGCAAAGAGATGACCATCTCCGAAGTGCGTAACAACGAAGTTCGCCGTCGCGTCACCATTCTGCCGCAGGAAGTGGATGCCCTGGCGCAGCAGGTTGGCAACCAAAACGATGCCAGCACCGAGCTGAACCTGAGCCACATTCTGATCCCATTACCGGAAAACCCAACGTCAGAGCAGGTAAACGCGGCTGAAAGCCAGGCACGCTCTGTTGTTGATGAAGCGCGTAACGGTAGCGATTTCGGCAAACTGGCCATCACTTACTCCGCCGATCAGCAGGCGCTGAAAGGCGGCCAGATGGGTTGGGGACGTATTCAGGAACTGCCGGGCATCTTTGCTCAGGCGTTAAGCACCGCGAAGAAAGGCGATATCATCGGCCCTATTCGTTCAGGCGTGGGTTTCCACATCCTGAAAGTCAACGACATGCGTGGTCAAAGCCAGAGCATCTCCGTGACTGAAGTGCACGCCCGCCATATTCTGCTGAAGCCATCGCCGATCATGACCGATCAACAGGCGCGTCTGAAGCTGGAACAAATCGCGGCAGATATTAAGAGTGGTAAAACCACCTTCGCGGCAGCAGCAAAAGAGTTTTCTCAGGATCCCGGTTCTGCCAACCAGGGCGGCGATCTGGGCTGGGCTGCAGCGGATATTTTCGATCCTGCTTTCCGCGATGCGCTGACCAAACTTAACAAAGGCCAGATGAGCGCCCCGGTGCATTCCTCTTTCGGTTGGCATCTGATCGAACTGCTGGACACGCGTAATGTCGATAAAACTGACGCAGCGCAGAAAGACCGTGCCTACCGTATGCTGATGAACCGTAAATTCTCGGAAGAAGCAGCGACCTGGATGCAGGAACAGCGCGCCAGCGCATACGTTAAAATTCTGAGCAACTAATGACTCGTATTCAACGCGTTGTCATCACTCCCGGCGAACCCGCCGGGATTGGCCCAGACCTCGTGGTTCAGCTCGCACAGCGTGAGTGGCCCGTAGAACTCGTCGTCTGTGCGGATGCCGCTCTTCTCAGTGACCGGGCAGCGATGCTCGGTTTACCGCTTTCACTCCTCCCCTACTCTTCAGATACTCCAGCCAGACCGCAATCAGCAGGTACGTTGACGCTGTTACCGATTGCGCTACGAGCACCTGTAGTCGCAGGTCAGTTGGCGGTAGAAAATGGGCAATATGTCGTGGATACGCTGGCTCGCGCCTGTGATGGTTGTCTGCAAGGTGAATTCGCGGCGCTGATTACCGGTCCGGTCCACAAGGGCGTAATCAATGACGCTGGCGTGCCGTTTACCGGGCATACCGAGTTTTTTGAAGAGCGCTCACAGGCGAAGAAAGTGGTGATGATGCTGGCGACGGAGGAGCTGCGCGTGGCGCTGGCCACCACGCATTTGCCGCTCAGAGCCGTTGCCGACGCCATTACGCCCGCCCTGTTGCAGGAAGTGATCGGCATTCTGCATCATGATTTACGCACCAGGTTCGGCATTGCCGATCCGCATATTCTGGTGTGTGGTCTTAACCCGCATGCTGGTGAAGGCGGACATATGGGGACGGAAGAGATAGACACCATCATTCCCGTCCTCGATGCACTGCGTACGCAGGGGATGAAACTAAACGGCCCACTGCCAGCAGATACGCTGTTTCAGCCCAAATATCTCGACCATGCGGATGCCGTATTGGCAATGTACCACGATCAGGGCCTCCCCGTGCTAAAATACCAGGGATTTGGTCGCGGGGTGAATATCACGCTGGGCCTGCCCTTTATTCGCACATCTGTCGATCACGGCACCGCGCTTGAACTTGCGGGTCGTGGGCAAGCAGATGTCGGCAGTTTTATTACGGCGCTTAATCTCGCCATCAAAATGATTGTTAATACTAATGAATAATCGAGTCCATCAGGGCCACTTAGCCCGTAAACGTTTCGGGCAAAACTTCCTTAACGATCAGTTTGTGATCGAAAGTATTGTCTCTGCTATCAATCCGCAGAAGGGTCAGGCAATGGTCGAAATCGGCCCGGGCCTGGCAGCATTGACCGAGCCAGTAGGCGAACGTCTGGACAAGCTCACGGTCATTGAACTGGACCGGGACCTTGCCGCGCGCCTGCAAACTCACCCGTTTTTAGGGCCAAAGCTGACGATTTATCAGCAAGATGCCATGACGATGAACTTCGGCGAACTCGCACAAACGATGGGCCAGCCGCTGCGCGTTTTCGGCAACCTGCCGTACAACATCTCTACGCCACTGATGTTCCATCTTTTTACCTATACTGATGCCATTGCCGACATGCATTTCATGTTGCAAAAAGAGGTGGTCAATCGTCTGGTTGCAGGGCCAAACAGTAAAGCGTATGGTCGATTAAGCGTCATGGCGCAATATTATTGCAATGTGATCCCGGTACTCGAAGTACCGCCATCCGCATTCACGCCTGCGCCTAAAGTCGATTCCGCCGTTGTGCGTCTGGTTCCTCATGCGACGATGCCGTACCCGGTTAAAGATGTCCGCGTGCTGAGCCGTATTACCACCGAAGCGTTTAATCAGCGCCGTAAAACGGTACGTAACAGCCTCGGCAACCTGTTTAGCGTTGAGGTCCTGACCGAGCTGGGTATTGATCCGGCGATGCGAGCGGAAAATATCTCTGTCGCGCAATACTGCCGGATGGCTAACTATCTGTCAGAAAACGCGCCATCGAAGGAGAGTTAAAGATGATCAATTCGCCCCGAGTGTGCATTCAGGTACAAAGCGTCTACATTGAGGCGCAATCCTCACCTGATGATGAACGTTACGTTTTTGCTTATACCGTGACTATCCGCAATTTGGGGCGAGCGCCTGTGCAGCTGTTGGGGCGTTATTGGTTGATCACTAATGGTCATGGCCGCGAAACCGAAGTTCAGGGCGAAGGTGTGGTTGGCGTTCAGCCCCACATCGCACCTGGCGAAGAGTATCAGTACACCAGCGGAGCGGTAATTGAAACACCGCTGGGCACCATGCAGGGTCATTACGAAATGATCGATGAACAAGGCATCGCCTTTACCATCGACATTCCCGTGTTTCGGCTCGCCGTTCCAACACTCATTCACTAAAACAATAACTATGGCGACATACCTTATTGGCGACGTTCACGGTTGTTACGATGAACTGATCGCCTTGCTGCACCAGGTAGACTTCAACCCCGAACAAGACACCCTATGGCTCACTGGCGATCTGGTCGCGCGTGGGCCGGGCTCTCTGGACGTTTTACGCTACGTGAAATCGCTGGGCGATAGCGTGCGGTTAGTCCTTGGCAATCACGATTTGCACCTGCTGGCCGTATTTGCCGGTATCAGTCGTAACAAACCGAAAGACCGGCTCACACCGCTGCTCGAAGCACCGGACGCGGATGAGTTACTTAATTGGCTACGCCGCCAGCCGCTCTTGCAGATTGATGAAGAGAAGAAGCTGGTGATGGCGCATGCCGGTATTACCCCACAATGGGATCTGCAGACAGCGAGGAATTGCGCCCGCGATGTTGAAGCCGTATTGTCGAGCGACTCTTATCCCTTCTTCCTCGACGCCATGTATGGCGACATGCCAAACAACTGGACACCGGAACTCACGGGACTGGCGCGCCTGCGTTTTATTACCAACGCATTTACCCGCATGCGCTACTGCTTCCCCAACGGTCAGTTGGATATGTACAGCAAAGAGTCGCCAGAAGATGCGCCAGCCCCACTGAAGCCCTGGTTTGCCATTCCCGGACCTGTCAGTGAAGCCTATAGCATTGCTTTCGGGCACTGGGCATCGCTGGAGGGGAAAGGCACGCCTGAAGGTATCTACGCGCTGGATACGGGATGTTGCTGGGGGGGAGACCTCACCTGTCTGCGCTGGGAAGACAAACGGTACTTTGTACAGCCATCAAATCGCCATCTGAATCTGGATCCCGGCGAGGCGGTCAACGCCTGATAGTCGTTTGCCGGATGCGGTGCTCGCACCTTATCCGGCCTACATTAGCTGGATGATAAGGCGTTTCGCCGCCATCCGGCGCTTACGGTATTAACGACGTTCCAGAATCTCGAAGCAGTAGCTGTGGGAGTTTTGTGCGTCGGCATCGTGAAATTCGCTAAACACCGATTCCCAGTCGTCCAGTTCGTAGTCCGGGAAATGCGTATCCCCTTCAACTTCCGCATCAATGTGTGTCAGATACAGTTTTTGCGCTTTCGGCAGGAACTGCTCATACACGCGTCCACCGCCAATCACCATAATTTCAGGTTCATCGCCGCAGGCCGCTATTGCTTCATCAACAGACTTCACCCACTGCACGCGATCGTCGGTGCCTGGCTTGCTGCTGATGACAATATTTTTACGCCCTGGCAACGGTCGCCCAATGGATTCCCAGGTATGGCGTCCCATGACAACCGGCTTGTTTAAGGTATTACGTTTAAACCAGGCGAGATCGGCAGGTAGGTTCCATGGCATGGCGTTTTCCATACCGATGACGCGATCTACCGCTAACGCCGCAATCAGACTGATCATTGAATGTTTCCCGGATACAAAAAAATTGTCGCCACTATACGGAAAGCGCAATCTTTCGTCGACTGGCGGAAAGAGGATGAGCATGAAAATTTTCCGTTCTGCTGGCGAACCGACCTATTTAAGGTGGTACGCCAGCATTACAGTAGTTCAAAAACAGCCAATTAGCAGTAAAGTTTGCAGAACATCACATTTTTTACTCTATGCTGACGGTTTCACTTCCGGCTCATCGGCGACGTCGCCCGTATGTTTACCTTCATCCGTGCCTTGCCAGCCATGGCGTTGAATTAACGATAAGTGTTGGCGATCTTCCGCAATAATTTCACTCAGCATTGCGCTGGTGCGTTTATAAACCGCTGCGCGGGAAATCGCGTCATTTTCCCCTTTCACCATCTCCTCAACCATGAGCATATTGAAGCGGCGGAATACGTCGGCCCGCTCACGCGCTTCATAGCGACCAAGCCCAAGACCTTCCAGCGCCAGACGCCCGGTCTTCAGCGCGCCTTCAAAGGTTTCACGTTCCGGCATTTCCACCCCTGCCTGGCGCAGGCGAATGTAATGATCCACATCGCGCGCGCGGGCAATAATTTGCAGATGAGGGAAATGCTCCTTCACCATTTCGGTTAATTGCAGGCTGGTTTGCGGATCGTCAATGGCGTTAATAATGACTTCAGCTTTAGCCGCCCCTGCAGACTCCAGCAGATCCATCCGGGTCGCATCGCCATAGAAAACCTTCATGCCGAATTTTCGTAGCGTTTCGATATGGTCCGGGTCATGATCAAGAACCACCATTTTGACGCCGCTCGACAACAGCAAACGACCGGTAATCTGACCAAATCGCCCAAACCCGGCGATGATCACTCGCGGTTGTTCTTCGTCGATTTCATCCGCTTCCCGCTCTTCACCGGTCGCTGATTTTTCCAGTCGTGTCAAAATCACCAGTAAAATCGGCGTCGCCGCCATCGACAACGCGACAGCCAGGGTCAGCGATTTCGCCCAATCAGGATCAAGCACGTCTGCCATTTGCGCCGCGCCAAACACCACGAAGGCAAATTCACTCCCCTGCCCTAATAATACGGCAAACCAGCGACGTTGCTTATTCGGCACCTGCAACGGTTTCGCTATCAGCCACAGCATGACGGTTTTGATAACCAGGAAACCGACCAGTAGAATAACGATGCGTAATGGGTTATCTACCAGCGTGCCAAAATCGATAGACATCCCCACGCCGATGAAGAACAGTCCCAGCAACAGTCCTTTGAACGGTTCAATATCGCTTTCCAGCGCGTGGCGATACTCAGAACTGGCCAGCAGCACACCGGCCAGGAACGCCCCCATCGCCATCGACAGTCCGACCTCTTCCAACAGCAGACCGAAGCCAAAAACGAGGAATAGCGCGACGGCGCTAAACACTTCCCGCAGGCCTGAACGGGCAACAAAACGTAAGGCGGGACGCGTCACATAGCGACCTAACAGCACCACCAGCACCAGTGCCCCCGCCACCTTAAGCGCAGAGAGCGCAAATGCCCCAAGCGTTGTCGATGCGCCGCTCGCCGCGAGTAATGGGATCATCGCGACCAGTGGAATAGCGGCGATATCCTGGAACAGCAGCACGGCAAATGTGCTGCGTCCGAGTTGCGACACCATCAGGTTACGTTCATTCATCGCCTGCATAGCGATGGCCGTTGAGGAAAGCGCCAGCGTCATGCCGATCAGTTCCGCTACCTGCCAGCGCAGGCCGAGGAACATACAGAACAGACCGATCAGCCCCCCGCAAACCACCATTTGTAATGCACCACCGCCAAACACCGAGGCTCGCAGCTTCCACAAACGTTGCGGATCCAGTTCCAGGCCGATGACAAACAGCATCAATACCACGCCGATCTCGGCAAAATGGAGGATTGATTCGGCATCTGTCACCAGCCTCAAGCCCCAAGGACCGATGATGCACCCGGCGATGAGATAGCCCAGCACTGACCCTAAGCCCAGCCGTACGGCGATGGGGACAATCAGCGCCGCCGAACCGAGGTAAATCAGCGCCTGTATTAGCGTATGACTATCCATGATGCACCTCCTGCCACTCCAGCAGACGCTGCTTATAGTGGCGCGCCTGCGCCTGCAGCGTTTCATCATCACAAATAAACGTACAGTGCATCGCAAACGGCGGCAGCCATTTGAGGCCGCAATATAAAGCCGTTGCCTGTAGGGGCTGAGAAAGTACATCAAAGCCAGGATGGGAGCCGATATCAAAGTGGTTTTCACCGCCGCCGGTCGTCACAGCCCACAGCAGATGTTTACCGTGCAGCGCTGTTCCGCCATGGCCATAGGCCCAGCCGTGAGAGAGGACTTTATCCATCCACAATTTGAGTAACGGAGGCGTGCTATACCACTGCATAGGATGCTGCCAGATAATTAAATCAGCGCGTGCCAACGCATCCTGTTCAGCGGCAATATCGATATTGAAATCGGGGTAGAGCTGGTAGAGCGAGCGGATCTCCACGCCCTCCAGCGTCCTTGCCTGATCAAGCATCCGCTTATTCGCATGCGAATGCTGCGGATAGGGATGCGCATAAATGATGAGAATCATGATTAGCCTGTGTCACTGCATTATTGTAATAACAGTGAGTTTAGTCAGTTAATCCACAGGCTAACAGTCAATATTATTGAGTAGATAAATGGAAAAATCTGAGTTAGTTGTCCAGCTCACTCATATCTTTAACCTGGTCGCGGTTAATCTGCTCCGTCTTACCTGTTTGCGCATTTTTATATGACACCAGGCCAGTATCATCATCCACTTGCGGTTTGCCGTCGGTAACGATGGTTTTGCCGTCGGTGGTTTTCACCGCCTGGTTTGAGGAACAACCGGCGACGGTAAACAGTGCTGCTGCGGTAAAAATAGAGGTGATCAGGATATGTTTTTGCATGGTGTTCTCCCTGCTTTTCAGTCGTTTTCAGTGAAATATAGATTAACTGTAGGCTAACTGACTGAGTTACAGGGAAAATACAGAACACTCCTAATAGCCTGCCCTGGTCACGGGCTTACTGCGAATCGTCATCTGACTGGTTTGAGACAACGTCAGGCCGCGTGTTTCTGGTGCAAAAGCAATGGACACGAGCAGGCCAATCAGCGAAATCCCGGCCCCCATCAGCATGACATTACTGATGCCGTATTTGCTAATGAACACCGGTAGCGCCCAGGTGGAAACAATGGTCCCGATGCGGCTTAACGACATAATCACCCCGACGGCAGACGCGCGAATATCGGTAGGAAACAGTTCGTTGGGATATAGCCACTGCAGATTCCCCGGACCACCAGAGAAAAATGCGTATACGGCAAAGGCCAGCACCACCAGCCACGCCCCCATATCAGGAATTAACCCCAGTACGGCCAGCGCCAGCGTCATCATAATAAAGCTGCCAATCAACAGCGGTCGCCGCCCCGCGCTATTGAGCCAAAACATCGGCGGAATACACCCCAGCATAAAGCACAAGCTAATCACCACGTTGCCCAACGCGGCGCTTTTCCCGGCACCCAGTCCCAGTAGCCCAACAATCTGCGGGCCAAAGGTATAGATGGCGAACATCGGGATCACCTGACAGGTCCAGATGGCGGCAACAAACAGCACAAACGGGAAATGACGACGATTAAACAGCTGGAGAAAACGCGTCTCCTGCGGCGCTTCTTCGTCGAACACCACCGGTTCGCCGAACAGCTTGATCATCATCGCCTCGCACTCTTTCACCCGCCCCTTACGCAGCAGCCAGCGTGGCGATTCAGGCAGGTCGAAGCGTCCAATCAGGATCAAAATACAGGGGATCACCGCGCTACCTAGCATCCAGCGCCATCCACCCTCAACATCATACAAACAGTAACCGACCAGATCGGCACAGGTTGCGCCGACATACCACATAGCCGCGATAAAACCGATAGAGAAGGCACGCTGGCGGGTATTGGAAAATTCGGTAATCATCGAGGTGGCGATCGGGTAATCGGCGCCAATCACAATGCCGATCAACACACGCATCACCAGGAGTTCAACGGGCGAGGTAACAAACATGGTCGCTGCCGATATCACGCCAATGGCGATGATATCGATAATAAACATTTTTCGCCGCCCGACCTTATCGGAAATGTAGCCAAACAACGACGTACCAACAAACAGTCCGGCCAGCGTGCCCGCACCCAGCAAGCCAATCCACTGAGCATCCAGTTTCAATGCTGGCGTGAGTTGTTCCAGCGCCACGCCAATCATTACCAGCACATAACCATCCAGAAACGGCCCACCGCTTCCCCATAGCATTATCCTGCGGTGAATAGAGGTAAATTTGATGTCATCAAAGTTCCTGGGCTGCTGCATGGTGATGTCCTGTTTCAACACGGGCAAAGCGTCATCTGTAGGCCGGATAAGGCGTTTACGCCGCCATCCGGCATTGGCACCACATGATTGCCGGATGGCGATGCTACCGCATCTTATCCGGCCTACGGGTGCACAACCTCGTACTTATTAGCCGTAGCGGAACTCCACGCCAAACGTCCCGCGTGGGTATTCCCATTTTTCCAGCGCCGTATCAAGGCCGAGGATCCGGCACGTTCCACACTCCAGGCACCCGGCGTAATCAAAACGAACGCTACCGTCGTCCTGCTTTTTATACAGTCCCGCCGGACAGGCCTTAATCAGCACCTCCAGCGCCTGTTTATCAGGATCGGCTTTGAGAATGATGTGTGGGCTATCTTCATCCACATTGAACTTATTGACGCCCAGTTTGACGTCCACATTGACGGGAGATGTCATAATACGGTCACTCCTTTCAGGCCATCTTTCATCAGGTTGATGAAGCCCACTTTCTTCGCATGGCGCAGGATTTTTTTACGCATTGGCACCGGAGCGGAGCCATCCACGGTGAACAGGTCGCGCGCGATACTGACCGCCATTTCGGGATAAGCGGTAAACATGCGGGGATTATCAAGAAAAGCCGGCAGTTTCTGATACATGCGCATATCGCGCATCGGACCTTCGTCCAGATGCTGACGGTATTCACCCAGCGACTGCTTGCTAAAATCGTCGCGCTTCATCGCCGAAAGCACCGTCTTCGCCGCCGCTTCGCCTGCGGATATGGCGAGATCCATACCACGGATGGTAAAACCGAGGTTCATACACATGCCGGCAGCGTCTCCGGCAATCAGTACGCCATCGCCCACCAGTTCAGGCTGCATATTCATTCCCGCCTCGGGTACAACGTGCGCGGCATATTCCACCAGCTTGCCACCAGCGATCAGCGGAGCGACTGCCGGATGCTGTTTGAAATCTTCCAGCATTTGCGGGACCGATTTTTTCGCGTCTTTCAGATGATGAAGACCGCAGACCAGCCCCAAAGAAAGGGTTGTTTCATTCGTATACAGAAAGCCACCGCCCATCAGACCATCGGTTGGCGCCCCGGCAAACAGACAGGCGGCGCCTTCGTTGCCCTGTAGCTGGAAACGATCTTCAATCACCGACTTCGGCAATTCGATCAGTTCCTTCACGCCGACGGCAACATGCGATGCCTCAACACGCTTGGCCATCCCCAGCTTTTCAGCCAGCAGAGAATTCACCCCGTCGGCGAGGATCACGACTTTGGCTTCCAGAATATCGCCATCGGCTTCCACGCCCACGACTTTACCCTCGCGCTGAACGACGTTATCGACGCGAATACCGGTGATCAGTTGCGCCCCCGCCTCTTCGGCCTGCTCCATCAGCCAGGCGTCAAATTTACTGCGCAAGACGGAATAAGAAACCTGCGACGCGGCGGCCTCCTCACCATTGCAGTAGTCGATAGTCATCGCCCCGTTGTCGGTCATAAAGGCGAGTTTTTCGTGGGTAATCATGCGTTCAATGGGGGCCAGATCCGCAAAGCCGGGAATGATGCGTTCCAGGCTATGCGCATACAGACGCCCACCGGTGACATTCTTCGCGCCAGCAGAATTGCCGCGCTCGATAACCAGCACCTGTGCACCTTCGCGAGCAAGCACCAGCGCCGCAACCGAACCGGCCAGACCTGCACCCACGATGATGGCATCAAAGATATCTTCGGACATACGTACTCCTGTCAGCGGCAGGACACCTTCGCATCCTGCCCGAAATGATTTATCGCGCTAAGGCAGCCGTCAGCGCAGGCAGGATCTTCAGCGCATCGCCAACGATGCCAAAATCCGCATACTGGAAGATCGGCGCATTTTTATCTTTATTGATGGCGAAAATCGTCTGCGCGCCGTTGGCGCCGACCATGTGTTGGATCTGCCCGGAGATCCCCACCGCCAGATACAGTTCAGGCTTGAGCATCAGGTTGGAGATACCGACGTAGCGCTCGTGCTCCATCCACTTCTCGTTTTCCGCTACCGGGCGAGAACAGGCCAGCTCAGCGCCAATCGTCTGGCACAGCGCTTCGGCCAGCGAGATATTCTCTTTGCTGCCTATACCGCGTCCCACACTGACCACCAGACGCGCTTTATCGAGATCGACGCTGTTGCTCTGACGTGCCTGGGTTGCGGTGCGGGTCACAGCATTGGCCGGAGCCTGCCACTGCACGGTGTGCATCTCACCGCTGCGAGAAGTGTCCGGGTCTTGTGCGTCAAACGTTCCGCTGCTGAGCGTGATCACGGCAAACGGCGAAGCAATGGTTTCTGCCCCTATCGCCAGACCGCCGTAGACCATATGCTTAACCGCCGCTTTTCCATCCTGCAGGGCGACTTCGCTGGCGTCGTTGGAAACCGCAGCCGACAAGCGAAAGCCCAGCTTTGCCGCCAACAGTTTGCCCCGGCGCGTATTCGGCAGCAGTACCGCGCCGCCCTCGCTATGCTGACGAACAGTCTCAGCCATCACATCAGCGTAGTCTTCGATCATGCGGTCTTCTGGTTTGCCGCTGAGCAGCCAGACATGATCCGCGCCCAAATGACATGCTGTCGCGCTATCCGCTTCGTTCAGTACGAACGCGTTAACTTTTTCACCTACAGCCTGCGCGCCACTCATCAGTTCGGGCAGACGAGAAGGGGTATCGCTGAATACCCAGACACTGGAAAATTTGTTCATAACATCCCCTGATAATTAAATGATTTTGCGCAGATTCTCGACAAACGCGGCGATTTGTTCTTCACCGTCACCTTCAATCACCACACGCTGACGCTCGCGCTGCTTCGGTGCGGCAACCTGTTGTACGGAATACGCGGGTACGCTGTTCAGCCCGATATCCGCAGGCGACCAGACCTGAACCGGTTTTTTCGCCGCGCCAAGAATGGCTTTCATCGAAGGGATTTGTGGAGTGTTGATGTCGGTGGAAACCGCGATCACCGCCGGGAGCGGGATGCTCAGCGTTTCAACTTCATCTTCCAGTTCGCGTTCTACCGTCAGCGTACTGTCAGTAAGAGAGAGGATCTTACTCACGCCGTTAATCGCCGGAACGTTCAGCGCTTCGCCTACCAGCAAACCAACCTGCTGAGCATAAAGATCGGAAGAACCGTCGCCGCAAATAAGCAGATCGAAACCTGATTTTTGCGCCGCGGCGGCCAGCGCGGTAGCGGTGTGTTGCGGCAGCGCCTGCTCAAATTGATCGTCAATCACCACAATCAGTTCATCAGGGCCACGAGAAAGAACATCTTTGCGCCCTTTTGCATTAGTCAGCGCTTTGCCGCCAACGCTCATGGCGACAACCTGAGCGTCTCCCACCTGCTGTTTTAACTGGCAAGCAGCTTCAATTGCATTCAGATCATATTGGCTGATTTTGCCATCCGCTTTGCTGAAATCGAGTGAACCATCAGCATTATTAATCGCAATATCCTGTTCATCAGGTACGCATTTGTAGCAAGTAATTATCTTCATTGCATCTCCAGAAATCATGAAGGAAACGTATTTATATCGGCGGTGTTAAATACAGATATCACGCTCTTTAATTCGGAAATAAAACCTTAATCACCAATATTGAAAATGTCACACATTGAAATTCGTAACTTTCAATAGTGTTACATGCCTCACCAATATTGAAAGAAACACGTCAAATATGAAAATTTTCAATATTGCTTGCTGGTTCAACAATATTGAACGCCAGACACTTAAAAAAGTTAAAAAACCAATACCAACTATATGATTTATAAATAAAAAACAGACATTTCAAGACAAAATAACCAGCACAAAAAAGTGTGACACAAGTAACAGAATCACGCGAAATGAATACCCATTATGAGTTACTCGTTGAGGTGTCCCAGAGGTTAATAAGTTATCAACAAACCATTAATAATAAATAAACAAACGTTCAAAAACGGGCACGCTAAATAAATTTCGTTTTCACACTGGAATTCACTTATGAAAAATGAAAAGAGAAAATCGGGAATTGAACCGAAGGTTTTTTTTCCGCCATTAATAATTGTCGGAATACTTTGCTGGCTAACAGTAAGAGATCTTGATGCCGCTAACGTCGTTATTAATGCGGTATTCAGTTATGTCACCAACGTCTGGGGATGGGCATTTGAATGGTATATGGTCATCATGTTATTCGGCTGGTTCTGGCTGGTTTTTGGCCCCTATGCTAAAAAGAGATTAGGTGACGAAAAACCGGAGTTTAGCACCGCCAGCTGGATTTTTATGATGTTCGCGTCCTGTACATCCGCTGCGGTGCTGTTCTGGGGCTCTATTGAGATCTACTACTATATCTCCACCCCGCCGTTCGGCCTGGAACCAAATTCCACGGGCGCGAAAGAGATAGGTCTGGCGTACAGCCTGTTCCACTGGGGGCCGCTGCCGTGGGCAACCTATAGCTTCCTTTCTGTAGCCTTCGCCTACTTCTTCTTTGTACGTAAGATGGATGTCATCCGTCCCAGCTCCACGCTGGTACCGCTCGTCGGTGAGAAACATGCGAAAGGGTTGTTCGGTACCATCGTTGATAACTTCTACCTGGTGGCGCTGATCTTCGCAATGGGCACCAGCCTCGGTCTGGCTACCCCGCTGGTCACCGAGTGTATGCAGTACCTGTTCGGTATTCCACATACGCTGCAACTCGACGCCATCATCATTACCTGCTGGATCATTCTGAACGCCATTTGCGTGGCCTGTGGCCTGCAAAAAGGGGTCAAGATCGCCAGTGACGTACGTAGTTATCTGAGCTTCCTGATGCTCGGCTGGGTGTTTATCGTCAGCGGTGCCAGCTTCATCATGAACTACTTCACCGACTCCGTCGGGATGTTGCTGATGCATCTGCCACGGATGCTGTTCTATACCGATGCCATTGGTAAAGGCGGCTTCCCGCAGGGCTGGACCGTTTTCTACTGGGCGTGGTGGGTAATTTACGCCATCCAGATGAGTATCTTCCTGGCCCGTATTTCTCGTGGTCGCACCGTACGCGAACTGTGCTTCGGGATGGTACTGGGTCTGACCGCGTCTACCTGGATCCTGTGGACTGTCCTTGGCAGCAACACGCTGCTGCTGATGGATAAAAACATCCTCAACATTCCGCAGTTGATTGAACAACACGGCGTGGCGCGCGCCATTATCGAAACCTGGGCCGCCTTACCGCTCAGCACCGCCACCATGTGGGGTTTCTTTATCCTCTGCTTTATCGCCACCGTAACGCTGATTAACGCCTGCTCTTACACCCTGGCGATGTCCACCTGTCGCGAAGTTCGCGATGGTGAAGAACCGCCTCTGTTAGTGCGTATCGGCTGGTCGGTGCTGGTCGGCATCATCGGTATCGTTCTGCTGGCGCTGGGTGGGTTGAAGCCGATTCAGACCGCAATTATCGCCGGAGGATGCCCGCTGTTCTTCGTCAACATTATGGTGACGCTGTCCTTTATTAAAGACGCCAAAGTGCACTGGAAAGACAAGTAATTCTTATTAACCCAATTGATCAAGAGGCTGAAAGATGGATTTCAACTTAAATGACGAGCAGGAACTGTTTGTCGCCGGTATTCGTGAACTGATGGCCAGTGAGAACTGGGAAGCTTATTTTGCCGAGTGCGATCGTGACAGCGTCTACCCTGAGCGTTTTGTAAAAGCGCTGGCGGATATGGGCATTGATAGCCTGCTGATCCCGGAAGAACATGGCGGTCTGGAAGCGGGTTTTGTTACCGTCGCCGCCGTCTGGATGGAGCTGGGACGTCTTGGCGCACCAACTTACGTGTTGTACCAATTGCCGGGAGGTTTTAACACTTTCCTGCGTGAAGGGACTCAGGAGCAAATTGATAAAATCATGGCGTTCCAGGGTACCGGTAAGCAGATGTGGAACTCTGCTATCACCGAACCGGGAGCGGGATCGGATGTCGGCAGTCTGAAAACCACTTATACACGCAAAAATGGTAAGGTTTATCTTAATGGCAGTAAGTGCTTTATCACCAGTAGCGCCTATACCCCGTACATCGTGGTCATGGCGAGAGACGGTGCATCGCCGGATAAGCCTGTTTACACCGAATGGTTTGTCGACATGAGCAAAGCGGGTATCAAGGTCAACAAACTGGAGAAACTCGGTCTGCGCATGGATAGCTGCTGTGAAATCACCTTTGACGACGTTGAACTGGACGAAAAAGACATGTTCGGTCGGGAAGGTAACGGCTTCAACCGCGTGAAAGAAGAGTTTGACCATGAGCGCTTCCTCGTCGCGCTGACCAACTACGGCACCGCAATGTGCGCTTTTGAAGATGCCGCGCGTTACGCTAATCAGCGCGTGCAGTTTGGTGAAACTATTGGCCGTTTCCAGCTGATTCAGGAGAAGTTTGCGCATATGGCGATCAAACTGAACTCCATGAAAAACATGCTGCTGGAAGCCGCGTGGAAAGCAGATAACGGCACTATTACCTCCGGCGACGCGGCAATGTGCAAATACTTCTGCGCCAACGCCGCGTTTGAAGTGGTAGACACCGCCATGCAGGTACTGGGAGGTGTTGGTATCGCTGGCAACCACCGCATCACGCGTTTCTGGCGTGACCTGCGTGTTGACCGCGTTTCTGGTGGTTCTGATGAAATGCAGATCCTGACGTTAGGCCGTGCGGTACTCAAGCAATACCGATAGAACGGCGCAACCTGTAGGCCTGATGAGACGCTCGCGTTGCCATCCGGCCTACATGGCCCCCATAAATGCCAGGAGAAAAATTATGAATCATTTACCAATGCCAACCTTTGGCCCTCTTGCTGGAGTACGCGTTGTTTTTTCAGGGATCGAAATCGCCGGTCCGTTCGCCGGACAGATGTTCGCCGAATGGGGCGCCGAGGTTATCTGGATTGAAAACGTCGCATGGGCCGATACCATCCGCGTACAGCCTAACTACCCGCAGCTCTCACGCCGCAACCTGCACGCCCTGTCGCTCAATATTTTCAAAGATGAAGGTCGGGAAGCGTTTCTGAAACTGATGGAAACCACCGATATTTTCATTGAAGCCAGTAAAGGCCCGGCCTTTGCACGCCGCGGTATTACTGATGAAGTGCTGTGGGAACATAACCCGAAACTGGTCATTGCCCACCTTTCCGGTTTTGGCCAGTTTGGTACGGAGGAGTACACCAATCTTCCGGCGTATAACACCATCGCGCAGGCGTTCAGTGGTTATCTGATCCAAAACGGCGACGTTGACCAACCGATGCCAGCCTTCCCGTATACCGCGGATTACTTCTCCGGAATGACCGCAACGACAGCGGCGCTGGCGGCCCTGCACAAAGTGCGCGAAACGGGTAAAGGTGAAAGCATCGATATCGCCATGTACGAAGTGATGCTGCGCATGGGTCAGTACTTCATGATGGACTACTTCAACGGCGGCGAAATCTGTCCACGTATGACGAAAGGGAAAGATCCCTACTACGCCGGTTGCGGCCTGTATAAATGCGCCGATGGTTACATCGTCATGGAGTTGGTCGGCATCACGCAAATCAACGAGTGTTTTAAAGATATAGGCCTGGCCCACATTCTCGGTACGCCGGAAGTTCCGGAAGGCACGCAGCTAATCCATCGCGTGGAATGCCCTTACGGCCCGCTCGTCGAAGAGAAACTGGACGCCTGGCTGGCAGCGCATACCATCGCCGAAGTCCAGGCGCGCTTTGCTGAGCTGAACATCGCCTGTGCGAAGGTGCTAACCATTCCGGAACTGGAAGGCAATCCGCAGTACGTTGCTCGCGAATCCATTACTCAGTGGCAAACAATGGACGGCCGCACCTGCAAAGGGCCGAACATCATGCCGAAATTTAAAAACAACCCGGGGAAAATCTGGCGTGGCATGCCATCACACGGCATGGATACCGCCGCCATTCTGAAAAACATTGGTTATAGCGAAGCAGACATAAATGAGCTGGTCGGCAAAGGCCTGGCCAGGGTTGAGGAATAAACGCGACGCGCTAACCCGCTCGTGGGTTAGCGCTCACGCCTGATTTCAGTGGATAAAGCAATATGGATATCGTTGGCGGACAAAACTTACGTCAGATGTGGGACGACCTGGCCGGGGTGTACGGAAATAAAACGGCGTTAATTTTCGAATCCTGTGAAGGAATCGTTCGGCAATTTAGCTATGCCTCGCTCAATGAAGAGATTAACCGCACGGCGAACCTTTTTCATTCCTTAGGGATCCGCAAGGGCGATAGGGTCGCACTGCATCTGGATAACTGTCCGGAATTCATCTTTTGCTGGTTTGGACTGGCAAAAATCGGCGCCATTATGGTGCCGATCAATGCTCGCTTACTGGGCGAAGAAAGTGCCTGGATCCTGCAAAACAGCCAGGTGAGCCTGCTGGTTACCAGCGCCCAGTTTTATCCTATGTACCGTGAAATACGCCAGGAAAATAGCACTCCGCTTAATCATATCTGTCTGATTGGCGAGCAGCTTCCGGCTGACGATGGCGTGAGCCACTTTACCCAACTGCAGGCTCGTCAGTCGACCACCCTGTGCTATACGCCTGCGTTATCCACTGACGATACGGCGGAAATTCTGTTTACCTCCGGTACCACCTCGCGTCCAAAAGGGGTGGTGATTACCCATTATAACCTGCGCTTTGCGGGCTATTACTCTGCCTGGCAAATCGCCCTGCGCGATGATGACGTATACATGACGGTGATGCCCGCTTTTCATATCGACTGTCAGTGTACCGCCGCAATGCCGGCCTTTTCCGCCGGCAGCACCTTTGTGCTCCTGGAGAAGTACAGCGCCCGGGCATTCTGGGATCAGGTACGTAAATATCAGGCGACGGTGACCGAGTGCATCCCGATGATGATCCGCACGCTGATGGTCCAGCCCGCCGCGCCAACGGACAGGCAGCATCATCTGCGCGAAGTGATGTTCTATCTCAATCTATCCGCGCAGGAAAAAGACGCCTTTATCGAACGCTTTGGCGTCAGGCTGCTGACCTCTTATGGTATGACTGAAACCATTGTCGGAATAATTGGCGACCGTCCCGGAGACAAACGACGCTGGCCTTCCATTGGTCGCGTGGGATTTAGCTATGAAGCTGAAATTCGCGACGATCAAAATCGCCCGCTCCCCGCCGGAGAAATTGGCGAAATCTGTATTAAAGGCGTCCCCGGCAAGACCATCTTCAAAGAGTATTACATGCAGCCGGAAGCAACTGCCAGGGCGCTGGAACCAGAGGGCTGGTTACATACCGGTGATTCGGGTTACCAGGATGAGGATGGGTATTTCTATTTTGTCGACAGACGCTGCAACATGATTAAACGCGGCGGGGAAAATGTCTCCTGCGTCGAGCTGGAAAATATTATTTCTGCGCATCCGAAAATTCAGGACATTGTGGTTGTTGGTATTAAAGACGCGATACGTGATGAAGCCATTAAAGCGTTTATTGTCCTTAATGAAGGTGAAACATTAAGCGAAGCCGAGTTTTTCAGCTTCTGCGAAAACAATATGGCGAAATTCAAGGTTCCCTCTTTTATGGAGATCAGAACCGACCTGCCGCGCAACTGTTCAGGAAAAATAATCAAAAAAAATCTGAAATAAACCTTCCGGCAGGAATCCCTCCCGCCGGGAAACTATTTATCTGGAGATGAACCATGAGTGAATCATTACATCTGACCCGTAATGGCCCGATCCTGGAAATTACCCTCGACCGACCTAAAGCCAATGCCATTGACGCCAAAACCAGCTTTGCAATGGGCCAGGCTTTTCTTAATTTCCGTGACGATCCGGAATTACGCGTAGCAATCATTACTGGCGGCGGGGAGAAATTCTTTTCTGCTGGCTGGGACTTAAAAGCGGCAGCGGAAGGTGAAGCGCCGGATGCCGATTTTGGTCCCGGCGGCTTTGCCGGTTTAACTGAAATATTTGATCTGGATAAGCCGGTCATCGCCGCGGTAAACGGCTATGCGTTTGGCGGCGGTTTTGAGCTGGCGCTGGCGGCGGACTTTATTGTCTGCGCGGAAAACGCCAGCTTCGCGCTACCGGAAGCCAAGCTCGGCATCGTGCCTGACAGCGGCGGCGTTTTGCGCCTGCCTAAGCTATTGCCACCGGCTATCGTCAACGAAATGGTGATGACCGGTAGGCGAATGAGCGCCGAAGAAGCGCTGCGTTGGGGGATCGTGAACCGCGTTGTCAGCCAGAGCGAACTGATGGATAGCGCGCGCGAACTGGCGCAACAACTGGTTAATAGCGCCCCGCTGGCGATCGCGGCCCTGAAAGAGATTTATCGTGCGACCAGCGAAATGCCGGTAGAAGAAGGCTACCGCTACATCCGCAGCGGCGTACTGAAGCATTATCCGTCGGTACTGCATTCGGAAGATGCGCTCGAAGGACCGCAGGCATTTGCCGAAAAACGCGATCCGGTGTGGAAAGGTCGTTAATGTGACTATGCCGGATAAGGTGTTTACGCCGTCGTCCGGCAAAAAAACCGAGGTACAACCATGAGCTATTACGCCTTTGAAGGACTGATCCCGGTGGTACACCCGGACGCGTTTGTCCATCCCAGCGCCGTGCTGATTGGCGATGTCATCGTGGGTGCTGGTGTTTATATTGGCCCACTCGCGTCATTGCGTGGGGATTATGGGCGCCTGATCCTTAAGGCAGGATCTAATCTGCAGGATGGCTGCATTATGCATGGCTACTGCGATACCGATACCATCGTGCATGAGAACGGCCATATCGGCCACGGCGCTATTTTGCATGGCTGCGTGGTGGGCCGGGACGCCCTGGTCGGCATGAACAGCGTGATTATGGACGGCGCAGTGATTGGCGAAGAGAGCATTGTCGCCGCCATGAGTTTCGTCAAAGCCGGATTTCAGGGTGAGGCAAGGCAACTGCTGGTGGGTTCACCTGCGCGAGTACTACGCCAGGTCACAGACCAGGAGCTGCACTGGAAACGCCTCAACACCAAAGAATATCAGGATCTTGCGGTCCGCTGTCGAACGGGGCTATCTGAAACGAAGCCGTTAACCCAGGTCGAAAAAAACCGGCCGCGCCTGAAAGGCACGACGGACGTGAAGCCAAAATCAGCCCAATAATTGATGCCGGATGCGCTGACGCTTATCCGGCCTACGCGTCAATCCCCGTTAACGCTGCCATCAGGCAAACTAACCATTAGCGACGCATACTTTTTGACAGCATCATCTGCCATTTCTGCTCACGGTTGAGCTCTGTTGGGGGAACGGCAGACAATCGTGGCGCTTTCGCCACACTCACTTTTCTTTCCTGTAAATTATGATTCAATCGGCGATAGAGATGAGAATCAATACTCACGACTTTCACCAGACGCTGGCACTGACAGCCTCGTCCTGCAATCTGGTTAGGGATCATCTTCACTTCACAAACAATTTCCCCAACTTCTGACAGAATATAGGAGAGCGTATTAATTGCTTTGCAGTGTTCAATATCAAATTGACGGGAAATCTCCTTGGCAGTGATCCATCGGTCCTCTGCCATCATCCAGTCAGCAATTAACAAATAAAGCGGTCTTTCAACATATTTTTCACACATAAGCACACCATTTCACAAATTAAAAATCTGGCTACGGCCTGTCCAAATTAATAAAAACTAAGCCATATTAAAATTGTGGATATAAAGATAGTATGCGACTTGAATGTTGATTAGTGTGAGCAATATCGTGCTTATTACATTGAAAATGTGGTTAAGGAAACGGACATCTCCAGGGATGACCTGATAGGGTAAAAAAAACGGCTCCTTCTCAGGAACCGTTTCAAATTTATATTGCAGATCCGATTAACGCAAATATCACCGGACCTTCTGTTTATTATTTATTGATCTGCGCGTGCATTTCCTGCACCGAGGTCACCTTCTCGGTGGCATCCGCATTCAGCGCCATAGCCGTTGCGAAACCGCCATTCAGGGTGGTGTCGTAATGCACTTTGTACTGCAAGGCGCTGCGGCGAATCAGCTTGGAGTCTTCAATCGCCTGACGACCTGCGGTGGTGTTGATAATGTAGGTATATTCGCCATTCTTGATACGGTCCTGAATGTGCGGACGACCTTCATGCACCTTGTTCACCAGACGCGGGTTGATACCGGCTTCACCCAGCACAATCGCGGTACCGTGAGTCGCATCCAGCTCGAAGCCCTGTTTTAGCAGCTTAGCGGCCAGGTCCACCACGCGCTCTTTGTCGCCTTCGCGAACCGAGAGCAGCGCACGGCCCTGTTTCTTCATCGTGGAGTTACTGCCCAGCTGTGCCTTGGCGAACGCTTCCGCGAAAGTACGGCCCACGCCCATCACTTCCCCGGTAGAGCGCATTTCTGGCCCTAACAGCGGGTCAACGCCCGGGAATTTGTTGAACGGCAGCACCACTTCTTTCACCGAGTAGTACGGCGGGATAATTTCTTTGGTCACGCCCTGCTCGGTCAGCGATTTGCCGGCCATCACGCGCGCCGCCACTTTCGCCAGCGGTACGCCGGTGGCTTTGGAGACGAACGGTACGGTACGCGCCGCACGCGGGTTGACTTCAATCAGGTAGACTTCGTTGTCTTTCACCGCAAACTGCACGTTCATCAGGCCGCGCACCTGCAGTTCGAAGGCCAGCTTCTGCACCTGCTGGCGCATCACATCCTGAATTTCCTTGCTCAGAGTGTAGGCTGGCAGAGAACAGGCGGAGTCGCCGGAGTGTACGCCCGCCTGCTCGATGTGCTCCATGATGCCGCCAATCAGCACCATTTCGCCGTCGCAGATGGCGTCAACGTCCACTTCGATGGCATCGTCGAGGAAGCGGTCCAGCAGCACCGGCGCGTCGTTGGAGACGCTAACCGCGGTCTGGAAGTAGCGACGCAGGTCGGCTTCGTCGTAGACGATTTCCATCGCGCGGCCGCCCAGTACGTAGGACGGGCGCACCACCAGCGGGTAGCCAATTTCTTTCGCCTTCTCAACCGCTTGTTCAATGGCGGTCACGGTGGCGTTGGCTGGCTGTTTCAGCTTCAGACGGTCAACCGCATGCTGGAAGCGTTCACGGTCTTCCGCGCGGTCAATCGCGTCCGGGCTGGTACCGATAACCGGTACGCCTGCGGCTTCCAGTTCACGCGCCAGTTTCAGCGGGGTCTGGCCGCCGTACTGCACGATGACGCCTTTCGGCTTCTCGATGCGCACGATTTCCAGTACGTCCTCCAGCGTTACCGGCTCGAAGTACAGACGGTCGGAGGTGTCGTAGTCGGTAGAGACAGTTTCCGGGTTACAGTTGACCATGATGGTCTCGTAACCGTCTTCGCGCAGCGCCAGCGAGGCATGGACGCAGCAGTAGTCAAATTCGATACCCTGGCCGATACGGTTCGGGCCGCCGCCGAGGACCATAATTTTGTCGCGGTCAACGGACGGGTTAGATTCGCACTCTTCTTCATAGGTGGAGTACATGTAAGCGGTATCGGTGGCGAATTCCGCCGCGCAGGTATCCACGCGCTTGTAGACCGGGTGCAGGTTGTACTGGTCGCGCAGCTTGCGGATTTCCGCTTCGCGCACACCCGCCAGTTTTGCCAGACGCGCATCGGCGAAGCCTTTGCGCTTCAGGTGACGCAGGAAGTCAGCGTCGAGGCCGTTGATGCCCACTTCCGCCACTTTCTCTTCCAGACGTACCAGCTCTTCAATCTGTACCAGGAACCAGCGGTCGATGTTGGTCAGGTTGAACACGCCGTCGACGGAGAGGCCCGCGCGGAAGGCATCGGCGATATACCAGATGCGCTCGGCGCCCGCGTCTTTCAGCTCGCGGCGGATTTTGGTCAGCGCTTCCGGGTCGTCGAGGCTCACTTTCGGGTCGAAACCGGTGGCGCCTACTTCCAGGCCGCGCAGCGCTTTCTGCAGGGATTCCTGCTGCGTGCGACCAATCGCCATCACTTCGCCGACGGATTTCATCTGGGTGGTCAGACGGTCGTTTGCACCGGCGAATTTCTCGAAGTTGAAGCGAGGAATCTTGGTGACAACGTAGTCGATAGACGGCTCGAAGGAGGCCGGAGTACGGCCACCGGTGATGTCGTTCATCAGTTCGTCGAGGGTGTAACCCACCGCCAGTTTGGCCGCCACTTTGGCAATCGGGAAGCCGGTGGCTTTCGACGCCAGCGCCGAAGAGCGGGAGACGCGCGGGTTCATTTCGATAACGATCAGGCGACCATCTTTCGGGTTCACCGAGAACTGAACGTTGGAACCGCCGGTTTCTACGCCGATTTCACGCAGTACCGCCATCGAGGCGTTACGCATGATTTGGTATTCTTTGTCGGTCAGGGTCTGCGCCGGAGCAACAGTGATCGAGTCACCGGTGTGAATGCCCATCGCATCGAAGTTTTCGATAGAGCAGACGATGATGCAGTTGTCGTTCTTATCACGCACCACTTCCATCTCGTACTCTTTCCAGCCGATCAGGGATTCATCAATCAGCAGCTCGTTGGTTGGCGAGAGGTCCAGGCCGCGTTCGCAGATTTCTTCGAACTCTTCACGGTTGTAGGCGATACCGCCGCCGGTGCCGCCCATGGTGAAAGATGGACGTATGATGCACGGGAAGCCCACGTCAGCGGCAACCGCCAGCGCTTCTTCCATGGTGTGCGCGATACCGGAACGCGCGGTGTCGAGGCCGATTTTCTTCATCGCCACGTCGAAACGACGGCGGTCTTCTGCTTTATCAATCGCATCAGCGGTCGCACCAATCATGGTTACACCGAACTCTTCCAGCACGCCCTGACGCTCCAGCTCCAGCGCGCAGTTCAGCGCGGTCTGGCCGCCCATGGTTGGCAGAACCGCATCCGGACGCTCTTTTTCGATGATTTTGCGTACCACTTCCCAGTTGATCGGCTCGATGTAGGTCGCATCGGCCATTTCCGGGTCGGTCATAATGGTTGCCGGGTTAGAGTTCACCAGAATAACGCGGTAACCCTCTTCGCGCAGCGCTTTACACGCCTGGGCACCGGAGTAGTCAAACTCACACGCCTGACCGATAACAATCGGGCCCGCGCCCAGAATCAGGATACTTTTTATGTCTGTACGTTTTGGCATGGCTCTTATTACTCCTGATTATTTCGCGGACTGACGGTATTGCTCAATAAGCTCGATAAAGTGGTCGAACAGCGGCGCCGCATCATGCGGGCCTGGGCTCGCCTCCGGGTGGCCCTGGAAGCTGAACGCCGGTTTATCGGTACGGTGAATCCCTTGCAGGGTACCGTCGAACAGGGACTTGTGGGTCACGCGCAGGTTGGCTGGCAGCGAGTCTTCATCCACCGCAAAGCCGTGGTTCTGCGCGGTAATCATCACCACATTCTTATCCATGTCTTTCACCGGGTGGTTACCACCGTGGTGACCAAACTTCATCTTGATGGTCTTCGCACCGCTCGCCAGCGCCAACAGTTGATGGCCGAGGCAGATGCCAAATACCGGAATATCGGTCTGGAGGAATTTCTCAATGGCTTCGATGGCGTAGTCGCATGGGGCCGGGTCACCTGGGCCGTTAGACAGGAAGATACCGTCCGGATTCATCTTCAGAACGTCTTCCGCAGAGGTTTTCGCCGGTACCACCGTCAGGCGGCAGCCGCGATCCACCAGCATACGCAGAATGTTGCGCTTGGCGCCAAAATCGTAGGCCACCACGTGAAACGGTAGCTCTTCTGCAGACTTCGCTTCCGGCAGGTCACCCGAAAGCGTCCAGCTACCCTGGGTCCAGCTGTAGGATTCAGCGGTGGTCACTTCTTTTGCCAGGTCCATCCCATTTAAGCCCGGGAACGCTTTGGCTTTTTCTAAGGCCAGCGCAGCATCCAGATTATCACCTGCAATGATGCAGCCGTTCTGAGCGCCCTTCTCGCGCAGCAGTCGCGTCAGCTTACGGGTATCGATATCGGCAATCGCCACAATATTATGGCGCTTGAGGTAAGAAGAGAGGTCTTCGGTGTTGCGGTAGTTGCTGGCAATCAGCGGCAGGTCGCGGATGACCAGGCCTTGCGCATGTACCTGAGAAGATTCTGCATCGGCTTCATTGGTGCCGACATTACCGATATGAGGATAAGTAAGAGTGACGATTTGGCGGGAATAGGAAGGATCAGTGAGGATTTCTTGATAACCGGTCATTGAAGTATTGAAAACGACTTCCCCAACCGCCGAACCTGTTGCCCCTATGGCCCGACCGTGAAACTGGGTTCCGTCTTCCAGAACCAATAGCGCTGACTTAATCAAAACACCCTCCAGAGAATATTCACTCACTTTATTTGCATATTAATTCATTAACACCTCATGAATCAATGCAAATTTGCTTACCTATGGATTTCTGGCAAACGGCGGCATTCTAGAGATAGCCCACGTAAAAGTCTACCCAAAAGGGCAATTTTTATTATTATTTTACGCCACTGGGATAAATCACTCGATTTAACAGGCAAAAAGATCAGCTAACTCAGGGTGGAAAACGCTTGCGGTAGATAAAGAGTGTAAAAAGGGGAGCAGCGAGAGAAAAAAGTGGACCACTTGGTCAAAATTTACATTCAGATAACAGAATGAAGCATAAAAACATATATAAAAACCAGCTTAGATAAAAAATAAAACCAAAAGCCAAAAAATTAAAGGGCAATAAAATATTGCCCCATGTAATCAAATAATTATGATTACCATAACCACATCGCGAAGGGTAATAAAATCTATAAACTGCGTAAATCAAGTACATCTTTCATATCAAAAAGACCATTTGACTTAGATTTCAGCCAAACCGCCGATCGCACTGCGCCATTGGCAAAAGTCATGCGGCTGGACGCTTTATGGGTGATTTCAATACGCTCGCCAATATCGGCAAACATCGCGGTATGTTCGCCGACAATGTCACCGGCGCGTACGGTCGCAAAACCAATAGTGCCCGGCACACGCTCGCCGGTATAACCTTCGCGCGAGTAGACAGCGCAGTCTTTCAGATCTTTATCCAACGCCCCGGCGATCGCCTCACCCATCGCCAGCGCGGTCCCCGATGGGGCGTCCACTTTGTGGCGGTGATGCGCTTCGATAATCTCAATATCGGTATAGTCCCCCATCACTTTTGCTGCTTTCTCAAGCAGTTTCAGCATGACGTTAACGCCGACGCTAAAATTCGCAGCGAAGACGATAGCAATCTCCTGCGCGGCATCGCGAATAGCCTGTTTACCGGCATCATCGAACCCGGTGGTACCAATCACCATTCCCTTACCGTGCTGGCGGCAAAACGCCAGATGCGTCAGCGTACCTTCCGGTCGCGTGAAATCGATGAAAACATCGAAATCATCTTTCACCGCCTCAAGGCTGCTTTGTACGGTAACCCCCGTTTTCCCGGCTCCCGCTAACTCTCCGGCATCGCTTCCCAGTAAGGAAGAGCCTTCGCGCTCCAGCGCCGCGCCAAGCTGTACGCCATCCATGCCAAGTGTGGCCTGAATCAACTGACGCCCCATGCGTCCTCCGGCTCCCGCGATGGCAACGCGGATTTGTGCATCATGCATAGCTATTCTCTTTTGTTAATTTTGCGTAAATCGTTTTCAGAGTAACCAGCGCATCGCTGCGCCGCCAGCCGAAAACGTCGATAATTAGAATTTAATGATAAACAGGCAGAGATATCAGTAAAAGGCATGACGATCAGCAAAAACCACATGATTCTCTGACTACCAGCGCCGGCGGCAGGATAATACGTTTCGGCGGTTCGTCATTTCCCTGAATACGGCTATAGAGCAGCTCTCCGGCCTTACGACCGATCTCTTTTGCCGCCACCGACACGGTGGTAAGCGCAGGTTGTACCAGCGCCGCTTCGGTGATGTCATCAAACCCCACCAGCGCAAAATCCCGCCCAGGTTCCCGCCCCATTTTACGTAGCGCCTGCATGACCCCAAGCGCAACAATATCCTGATAACATACGGCGGCGGTAATTTGCGGGTAACGCAGAAGAAGAGACTCCGCTACTTTTGCGCCATCAATTTGGCTGGCCTGCGTAGCCACAATCCATTCTGGACTCGGCGATATTCCGTGCTCCAGCAATGTGCTGGTGAAACCACCGATACGCTGTGTCCGACTGCCGGAACCAGGCGTCCCCCCAATAAACGCAATATTCTTGTGCCCCATTTTGACTAAATGGGTGGTGGCCATTTGCGTACCGAGAAAGTTATCGGTTCCGACAAAATCAAAATCAGGATCGCTTAGGGGACGGACGACCATAATGGCGGGAATATTGCGCCTTTTCAGCGCTTCAAAGAAGGATGACGGCGTCTCGCGCGCCGCGCAGAGCACCATGCCGCAAGCATTATTGCGCATCAACGAGTCGACAAATTTTTGCTGCCGTTCTCCTGACTCTTCGCTATTTGCCAGAAACAACAACAGGTCATGCCGTTCCATCTCATGGCTTAGCCCTGCCGTCATCTCGCCGTAAAAAGGGTTGGTGATATCGTGGAGCAACAATCCAACCTGATTACTGCTCCGGTTACGCAGATTAGCGGCGGTTTGATTATATACATAGCCAGCATCATCCAGCGCTTTAAGCACCCGTTCGCGTGTAGCCTGAGAAATTCGCCCCCGGTTACGCAATACCATCGACACGGTCGCCGTGGAGACTCCCGCGCGCTCAGCTACCTGCGCCAACGTGACTGTGGTCATACCTGCTCCTGATTTTTATCGAAGGTTAATCGAATAACCGAAATATTGCTTTTATACATGTGATTCACATCACGCTAACGCGCTTTTCACCGCTTTTGATTCTGAATATGCCGGGTTAATCGCGTTAACCACACTATGAAAATAAGGTTAATCGATTAATCTTAAATTAGCCAACACGGAGAAAGAAAATGACGACAACCTATAATAAATTCCCTGAGGTTAACGTTCAGGGCTACGACGAGCACGCCTGGCAGGGTTGGGCGGCGATCCATTCTGTGCTTAACACCAGGGTTTCTGCAGCAGCCAAAACCGTATTGATCGTGGATTGCTATCCGGGCGTGCGGCTTGAAGAACTGGAACAACAGCTTGTCACGACGTTAGATACCGCGCTGGTGCTGAATATTGAATCCGCCCGCAGAGATGAGCAGGCTCTGCATGAGTTACTGGCGCGAAACCTTACCGACGATCGCGTATTCGGCGTCCTTTCCTGCCATCACCTGAATGAGTTTTTTGATAGTGACAAGCTCAGTCAGCTCCGCCAACAGATTGATGCCGTTGCCGAAGGTCTGGTCGTGGTGTACGGACCCGGCGCGACGCTGGCACACCCGGGTGACGTACTGGTTTATGCCGATCTTCCGCGTTGGGAAATTCAACAGCGTATGCGCCATGACGGGTTGGGGAACTGGGGGGCGAAAAACCAGGATGAAGATATTCTTCGTCGGTACAAACGCGCTTTCTTCATTGAATGGCGAGTCTTCGACCGGCACAAAACGCCGTTACTCAAACGCGCCGATTATTTGCTTGATACCACGGTAGAAAATCATCCCGCAATGGTCAGCGGCGACGCGTTGCGCGCCGGTTTGCAACAAACGACTAAACAACCGTTTCGCGTTGCCCCTTTCTTCGACCCAGGCGTTTGGGGTGGGCAATGGATGAAACAACACTTCGATCTCGATCCCTCAGCCCCCAATTACGCGTGGTGTTTTGATTGCGTGCCCGAGGAAAACAGCCTGTTACTGCGTTTTGGCAACGTGCGGATCGAGATCCCCTCTCAGGATCTGGTGCTAACCTATCCCCGCCCCCTGCTGGGCGAGAAAGTTCACGCACGTTTTGGTGCGGAATTCCCGATTCGTTTTGACTTCCTCGATACCATTGGCGGCCAGAATTTGAGCTTTCAGGTTCATCCGCTCACTGAGTACATTCAGCAACAGTTTGGTATGCACTATACCCAGGACGAGAGCTATTACATTCTCGAAGCCGAGCCGGACGCCGTGGTGTATCTCGGCACTAAAACCGGGATCGCGCCACAGGACATGCTCGACGATCTCCGAGCCGCGGGCCGTGGTGAAAAAACCTTTGATGATACGCGGTTCGTTAATCAGATCCCTGCGCATAAACACGATCACTTTCTGATCCCCGCAGGAACCGTCCACTGCTCGGGTGCAGGAACCATGGTGCTGGAGATCAGCGCAACGCCCTATATCTTCACCTTTAAACTGTGGGATTGGGGACGTTTAGGGTTAGACGGCTTACCGCGCCCGGTCCATCTGGATCACGGTCAGCAGGTGATTGACTGGCAGCGCGACACGCAATGGGTACATGACAACCTGGTCAACCGTATTGAACCTATCGCCGAAGGGGAAGGTTGGCGGGAAGAAAGAACCGGAATGCACGAGCGCGAGTTTATTGAAACGCGCCGCCATTGGTTTACGGCACCGGTCACACACCATACCCATGGCGGCGTAAACGTCCTGAACCTGGTCGAAGGTGCGCAGGCCGTTGTTGAAAGCCCGAGCGGCGCATTTGCCCCGTTTGTCGTCAACTATGCAGAAACCTTTATTATCCCGGCCGCCGTTGGAGAGTACCGCATTTCGCCGTTTGGCAAGGGTATCGGCCAACAGCTTGCCACGATTAAAGCCTGGGTTAGAGGATAAGCGCATGATTAACGTTATTGTTGCCACCCATGGTCCCCTGGCAGAAGCGCTTCTCGCCAGCGGTCGTATGGTTTACGGAGAATTACCGCATGTTTACCCCGTCACGCTGAGTGAACAGGCGGGTATCGAAGGGTTTAAACAGACGTTCTCTCATGTTCTCGCAAGTGCCGGGAAAGACGCTGACGGCGTTCTGGTGCTATGTGACATGCAAAGCGGTACGCCGTGGAATGTCGCCTGCCACCATGCGTTTTCTGCACAAACGGTTCCTCCCGTTGCCGTTGTCGCGGGTGTCAACTTCCCGATGCTGTTACAAAGCGAGGAGATCTGCCATTTAACGGATGTTCACGCCGCAGCCGTCGAGCTGTTGGCGCTGACGGTACCTACGCTGATTAAAGCCGCCCCGGTTTTATCCGTTCAGTCCGACGATTTTTAAAGGAAACCACTATGAGTATTTCTTTTGTACGTATCGATGACCGCGTAATCCATGGGCAGCTCGTGACACGTTGGGCCAAAGAGCTGCCCTGTGACGGGATTGTCGCGATAGACGACGCCGTCGCGGCCGACCCTCTGCTCTCTTCGGTGATGAAAGGCGCCGTGCAGGACACCAAAGTCTGGTTGTTTGATACCGCCACGGCGATTGAAAAACTGCCGAAAGTCATTGCCAGCGAGAAGCGTTATTTCGTCATTGGTAAATCGCCCGTCACGCTAAAACGCATTGAAGAAGCTGGCATCAGCCTGAAAAATGCCAACGGCAAGATTAATGTAGGTCCGATGAGCGCCCGTGCCGATACCACTACCATCGGCCCGAATCAGTCGGTGAATGGCGAGGAAATAGCCGCCTTTGACTGGTTGACGCAACATGGGCACCTGGTAGAGTTTCGCCTGGTCCCTGACGCCAGTTGCTACAGCTGGCAGGACGCACGTCAGAAGCTGAAATAAGGAGCGCACGATGATTATCGAAGCTACGTTGATTGGCATACTTTGCTATCTCGGCGCCCTCAGCAGCCCCTGGATGCTGGGACTGACTGGCGGCTGGTATCTGATCACCCGTCCGCTGATTTCCGGAATGTTGGTCGGGATTATCCTTGGCGACATTAAAACCGGGATCATGATTGGCGTCGCGGTTCAGGCGGTCTATATCGCGATGGTAACGCCCGGCGGCTCCATGCCGGCTGACCTCAACTTTGTTGCTTACCCGGCAATTGCTTTAGGGATCCTTTCGGGAAAAGGCCCAGAGGTGGCGGTCGCGCTGGCGGCAACCATCGGTATTGCCGGGACCATTTTATTTAACGCGATGATGGTACTGAACTCCTTCTGGAATCACCGGGCCGACGTGGCGCTGGAACGGGGCGATGAACGCGGCATTTACCTGAACAGCGCTATCTGGCCGCAGGTGACAAACTTTGTCCTGCGTTTTGTACCAACCTTCATTGCGGTCTACTTTGGAGCGCAGTACATCAGCGGTTTCATGGACAGTTTACCGAAAATTGTCCTGTCGACGATGAACGTACTGGGCGGCATTTTACCCGCCGTCGGGATCGCAATTTTGCTTAAGCAGATCATCAAAAACTACACCATGCTGATCTACTTTCTCGTCGGTTTTGTCTGCATCGTCTTTTTAAAACTCAACATGGTCGCGCTGGTGATCGTCGGTTCGCTGTTGGCGTTGATCCATTACAACTACAAACCAGAACCGCCACAGACTACGCATGCACAGTCGGTCGTTGATGATGAGGATGAATTCTGATGGAAGAACGTACACTTACGCGTAAAGATCTTCGCCGCTGCTGGCGTGCATGGATGATGCACAACTTGTCATCCATGAGCTTTGAACGTCTGGAATCTTTTGGCTTTTGCCTGAGTATGCTCCCGGTGGCGAAAAAGCTCTATCCCGACGCCGCCCAACGTACTGAAATGCTGCGCCGTCACGCCTCGTTTTATAATACGGAGCCGCAGATAGGCGCGATCGTAAATGGCATGGTGCTGGGGCTGGAAGAGAAAAAAGCGAACGGTGAGCCGATCGATGGGGAAACGATCAATACCCTGAAGGTTGGACTGATGGGCCCTATAGCCGGGATCGGCGATTCGATGATCCCGGGCATGCTGATCCCAATCCTGCTCAGTATCGGTATGGCCCTGGCGGCTGGCGGTAACATTCTGGGACCGCTGTTTTATACCGTCGCCTGGCTGGCAATCATTATTCCTGGCTCATGGTTTTTGTTCCTCAAAGGCTACAAAATGGGGTCCGGTTCGGTGGAAATGCTGGTGAGCAGTAAATCTGCCCGCCTGCGTGAAGCGTTATCATTGTTGGGTGTGTTTGTTATGGGTGGCGTAGCGGCGAGCTACGTTAAACTTGGCACCGGGCTGGAATTTATCACCAAGGATGGGGTAAATATTCATGTGCAACAGATGCTGGACGGAATCTTCCCGCAGCTATTGCCGCTGATTGTTGTATTGGGCACCTGGTATCTGATGGCCAAGCGTGGTGTGTCGCCAGTAAAAGCGATGATTTTACTGTTGATACTGGCGGCGCTCGGCGTTGCGACAGGCCTGTTTGCAGGGTAGTGCCTGTCATTTGCCGGATGGCGCATACGCTTATCCGGCCTACTGCACTGTACCGAGTTTTTCAGTTTGTAGGCCAGGCAAAACCAGTACCGGGGCTATGGCCCCGGCTCTTTATGGATGGAAGTTTTGCCACAACTCAGCACATTTATCCGGGCGTGAGATAAATTGAAAACGCGCCGGGTCCTCGATAAATTGCTGGTAAACAGGGGCGGAAGTAATCGAGAATTCCGTATATTGTCGGGGCGTAACGGCGTGTAATCTTCCGGGAATGTACCGCGAATTATGCTGCCAGATAACATGGTTGCCCTGTAATAACGGGTACCACGCCAACCCTTTATGCGCACGAACGGCCTCGTACTCAAAACCATATTCACGATCGCACCACGCGCCAAAAGTTAACGGTACATTCGGGTCTGCGGATATAGTCGCATGCCCCCAACCGGGCGGAACCAGCACTTTTTCACCGGGGCCGGCAATCACAGCAAAACAACGCCCGGGATCGTCCTCGACATACTCCTGCATATAGATTATCGCTTTTCCCTGCCAGATTTCGTAAAGCTCCGGCGGGGACCAGCCGCTGTGCTGGCTGATACGATGAATATGCCCCTGGCTACGCACCGGCTCTTCCCCCAACTGCCCCGCCGCATAAGTCACCACGCCAAACAACAACATCCGCTTTTTCAGCTCTTCGCGATCCTGCATTCGTGCCACATCCATTGCAATGGCATACACTTCTTCCGGCCCGTCACAATGCGGATCGCGCAGTGAGGGGCGAATGTGATCGAGTCGGCGAATCTCCGGCATCGGCCCTGTGACCTCATCCCCATAGCTAAAGCCAAGCGGATGGTGATGAACCCTCATATCCAGGCCGTAAGAATGTGCTAAATCAGCCATTCTGTACCTCCTTCGCCTGAATCGTCTTATTTTCCTCAAAGACTCTTATTCTGAACCCCCTGGACAGCGCCGCATAATCATGGCCTGCAATCCCAGGCCATACGGCGAGCGCCGACAGAATTTCTTCCCCAGTATTAATTAACCGGTGTGCGGTAAAGCCGGGGATAATGTGGACGGATCCGGCAAATACCTTTTCCAGTCGCGCCTCGCCCTGCTCAGGTTGCAACAGCAGTAAACCCGTGCCGCGCAGACCAAAATAAACCTCACCCTGTTCGCGACGCGCATGGAAATGCCCACGGGTCATAAAATACTCGCAGCCGATCCGGCCAGGATAAAGATGGGTAACGCCGGTGTAGAGTTCGCCTTCTGCGGGGGACGAATCCAGCATCTCAACGTCATATACGACCTGCTCGCCTGACAGTTGCTGGCGGGCCTTTTCATCGGCAAAAACGTCAGTAAGATCCTGAATGCGGGTGGATTTACGCAATAATGGGCCATCGGCTAATGCGCCGCTTGCCCACGCCACCTGCGGTGGCTGGATAAAAGAAAGGTTCATATGTGTCTCCGGCCCGAGGAGAACAACAGAATAAGATTAGCAGATTAATCGATTAACCTGCTAATTCTGTCTGCATATTGCGGGCCGGATCACAGCCTCAAGGCGCCAGCGCCAGCACCTCTGCCACCCACTGCTGGAACCCCTCAACGTCAAGATCCAGTGCAACCTGGGCATTTGCCGGATGCCCCAAACGCCCTTCAATATCCACCACCGTGGTACCCGAGGTATATTCCCCCTGAGTTTCCACCGCCACGAAGCACGGCTGCAGGGTAAAGAGTTCCGGGCGCACCAGCCAGGCAATCGCGCACAGATCATGCATCCGCAGTCCTGTATTCATACTGCCGCTGCGGTAATGGCTAAATAGTGCGTGCAGCATGCTGCCGGTCTTATTGAGCGCGGGAAGCGTCGCCAGATACTCCGGCGTCAGCATGGCCTGATTAGTGACATCCAGCCCACACATCACGATCTCCAGCCCGCTCTGGAAAACTTTCGCGGCGGCCTCGGGATCGATAGCAATATTAAATTCGGCATTTGGCGTAAAGTTCCCGCGCCCGGCTGAGCCGCCCATAATCACCAGACGGTGAATATTGAATATGCATTCAGGATAATGGGTCAGCAGCAGCGCAATGTTGGTCAGCGGACCAATCGCCACCAGCGTCACGGGCTGTGGGGCATGCATCAGCGCATCGCGAATCGCCTGGAAGGCAGGTTTTGCCATTACCTGACGGTCATGTTCGACAAATTCATACCCCTCCATACCGGACTCACCGTGGACGGAAGCGGCGTCACGCAGCGGTCGCACCAGCGGCATGGATGCCCCCTGCGCCAGCGGAATATCCGCGCTCCAGAAGTGCAGCAGTTGCAACGCATTGCGGGTGGTTTTTTCCACCGAAACATTGCCTGCTACCGTGGTCATGAGTTGCAGATCCAGCTCAGGGGCAAACAGCGCGGCGGCAATAGCGGCGGCATCATCAATGCCGGGATCGGTATCAAGAATGATCGGTAAGCGCATGGTTTCTCCATAAAAAATGCCAGACGTTAAGTCTGGCATCTTCTCATAATCGTATCGTGAAAGACTTACTCTACTTCACGAACATCCACACGCAGCTCTTTAGGCACTTCGAAAACAATATTTTCTTCACGGCCTTCCAGTGGGATAGCCTCTCCACCGCCAAGTTCCTGCAGACGAGCGATCACGTTTTGCACCAGGATATCCGGCGCCGAGGCTCCGGCCGTCACGCCTACGCACTTAGCGTCTTTTACCCACGCTTCCTGGATGTCGGTCGCATCGTCAATCAAATACGCCGCTTTCCCCATTCGCTGGGCCAGTTCAGCCAGACGGTTAGAGTTAGAGGAGTTTTTCGAGCCGACCACCAGCACCACATCAGCCTGTTCCGCCAGCGCGCGAACCGCTTCCTGACGGTTGGTGGTGGCATAACAGATATCGTCTTTGCGCGGCCCGACAATTTTCGGGAAGCGTTGGCGCAGCGCGTCAATGACGTCAGAAGTGTCGTCAACGGAAAGCGTGGTCTGTGTCATGAAGGACAATTTACCTTCATTCTTCACAGTCAGTTTCAGTACATCTTCCGGTGATTCAACCAGATACATCCCCCCCTGTGGGTTACTGTACTGGCCCATCGTGCCTTCGACTTCCGGGTGCCCGGCGTGACCAATCAGAATTGACTCTTCACCGCGACGGCTGGCGCGCGCCACTTCCATATGCACTTTGGTGACTAACGGACAGGTGGCGTCGAAAACCGTGAGATCACGACCTTTGGCTTCGTTACGTACCGCCTGAGAGACACCGTGGGCGGAGAAGATCAGGATCGCGCCGTCAGGCACTTCACTGATTTGCTCAATAAAAATAGCGCCGCGCTCGCGCAGGCTATCCACCACATAGCGGTTATGCACCACCTCATGACGGACATAAATCGGCGCGCCATAAATAGCCAGCGCGTTTTCTACAATGCTGATAGCGCGGTCTACGCCAGCGCAAAAACCGCGCGGGTTAGCCAACAGGATCTGCATTTTACGCCTCCAGTACTGGTTCGACTTCCAGCACTTCAATATCAAAATGAACGGTATGCCCGGCCAGCGGATGGTTGAAATCAACCGTGATCGAGTCACCGTTGATTTCACGAATCACGCCAGGCATCTCACTGCCGTCCATTGCGGTAAAGAGCATGATAGCGCCAATTTCTGGCTCGCCCGCGTCCATAAATTCCCGACGCGAGAAATACTGAATCAAGTCCGGGCTTGGCACGCCAAAGGCGGCATCCGGCTCCAGGGAAAAAGTGGTTTTATCACCCTCTTTTAGCCCCAGCAGGTGTTGTTCCAGTCCTTCAGACAGAGAACCATCGCCCAGGCGAAACAGCGCAGGCTTGCCGTTATTGCGGGTTGACTCTGCGGTGGAGCCATCGTCGAGCTTAAGGGTGAAGTGCACCAGCACCGCACTGTTACTCTGTACTGATTTAGACATGCAGGTTGCTCTTTAAAATTGCTGTCGCCTGTTTGCCCGGTGGCGCTACGCTTACCGGGCCTACAAGGTTCGCGATAGATTGTAAGCCGGATCAGCATAGCGCCATCCGGCATTTTTTTATGCGGCTTTTTTCTCTTTCGACGGTAAGAAGCCTTCGAGAACAATCAATGCCGCGCCGATACAGATTGCCGTATCAGCCAGGTTGAATGTCGCGAAATGCCAGTCGCCAACGTAAAAGTCAATCATATCAACCACGAAGCCGTGCCACAGGCGATCGAACAGATTGCCCAGCGCACCGCCAATGATTAACGCATACGCGATGTTGTTCAGCTTCTGCGTCGCCTTCGAGCGATACATCATCACCATCAGGATGACGCAGATACCAATAGCGATACCGGCAAAAAACCAACGTTGCCAGCCGCCGCTGTCGGCTAAGAAGCTAAACGCCGCGCCATAGTTTCGCGCGTAGTGCAGATTAAGCGACGGGAACAGCGATACCGTATCCCCCAGAGCAAAATTCTGGAGGATCAGGTACTTGCTGCCTAAATCGATAATCAGCACGACTACCACCAGCCATAGCCAGCGTAGTCCTGTTGAACAAAGAGGCTTACTCATCAGGCAAACTTACGTTGTTCGCCATCACCGGCGATGTTGCTGACACAGCGTCCGCAGATATCTGCATGTTCCGCCACCTGGCCGACGTCGGTAGTGTAATGCCAGCAGCGCGGGCACTTCTCACCTTCGGCTTTGCTCAGTACGATTTTCAGACCTTTAAGCAATTCGCTCTGCTGAGCATCAGCTGGCGCCTCAGCAAACTCCGCAACGCTCGCACCAGAGGTCAGCAGCACAAAGCGCAACTCTTCGCCGAGCGCGGTCAATTTCGCCGCCAGTTCGGGTTCAGCGTACAGGGTGACTGCCGCTTCCAGAGAACCACCGACTTTCTTATCCGCACGCGCCTGCTCGATGACCTTGTTCACTTCGCCGCGTACTTTCAGCAGCTCGTCCCAGAAGGTATCGTTCATCGCTTCGGTTTCACCTAAGCCAAACAGGCCTTCGTACCATTCACCGGTAAAGACGTATTTTTCACGTTCGCCCGG
The DNA here is from genome assembly GCF_026719375.1 of Citrobacter sp. W9. Lineage (NCBI taxonomy): Bacteria > Pseudomonadati > Pseudomonadota > Gammaproteobacteria > Enterobacterales > Enterobacteriaceae > Citrobacter > Citrobacter sp. W9. The sequence goes on from NZ_JAPPTE010000004.1 coordinate 207,679, forward strand.
CAGGTAACCCCAGATTTCATCCGCGGTGAAGGACATGATCGGCGCCATCCAGCGAACCAGCGCTTCTGCGATATGGAACAGCGCAGTCTGGCAGCTACGACGCGCCCGGCTTTCCGCTTTCGCGGTGTACTGGCGGTCTTTGATGATGTCGAGGTAGAACGAACCCATTTCGACGGAGCAGAAACGCATCAGGCGCTGCACTACTTCGTGGAAGTCATAGGCTTCGTAAGCTTTCAGGATCTCTTCCTGTGCCGCTTGCGCACAGCCAACAGCCCACCTGTCCAGCACCACCATCTCTTCCGGTTTCACCATGTCTTTTACCGGATCGAACCCGTTCAGGTTCGCCAGCAGGAAGCGCGCGGTGTTACGGATACGACGATAGCTGTCGGCAGCACGTTTCAGAATTTCGTCAGAAACCGCCATTTCACCAGTGTAGTCGGTAGACGCCACCCACAGACGCAAAATATCCGCGCCGAGTTTGTTCATCACGTCCTGCGGAGAAACGGTGTTACCGATAGACTTGGACATCTTACGGCCCTGACCATCCACGGTGAAACCGTGAGTCAGTACCTGGCGATACGGCGCTTTGCCTTTCATCGCGGTGGAGATCATCAGAGATGACATGAACCAGCCACGGTGCTGGTCAGAGCCTTCCAGATACATATCCGCTGCGTGACCGGCAAATTCAGGACGCACGTCTACGACAGATGAGTGGGTGGAACCAGAGTCAAACCAAACGTCCAGCGTATCCGGGACTTTGACATATTGGTCAGCTTCGTCGCCGAGGATATCTTTCGGATCGAGATCCCACCACGCCTGGATGCCGTCAATTTCAACGCGTTTAGCCACTTCTTCCATCAGTTCGATAGCGCGCGGATGCAACTCTTCGGTGTCTTTGTGAACGAACAGAGACATCGGCACACCCCACGTACGCTGACGGGAGATACACCAGTCAGGACGGTTGGCAACCATGGATTCGATACGCGCCTGGCCCCAGTCAGGGATCCACTGCACGCCTTTGATCTCTTTCAGGGACTGCGCGCGCAGGCCTTTCTGATCCATGCTCACGAACCACTGCGGGGTCGCCCGGAAGATGATCGGCGTTTTGTGGCGCCAGCAGCACGGATAGCTATGCTGCATCTTCTCGACGTGCAGCAACGCGCCTTTTTCGCTCAGCAGAGCGACAACAATATCGTTGGCTTTAAAGACGTTCACACCGTCCAGGGTCGGGTAGGTGCCCGCCAGATAAGCGCCGTCCGGACCCACCGGGTTCGCCACTTCCAGGCCGTATTTTTGACCGATGACATAGTCGTCCGGGCCGTGGCCAGGCGCGGTATGTACCGCCCCGGTACCCGCATCCAACGTGACGTGATCGCCCAGAATCGCCGGTACGTCAAAACCCATAAACGGGTGGGTAAAGCGCAACAGTTCCAGCTCTGCGCCTTTAACGGTGCCCAGAATGGTGTAGTCAGCCGCGCCAATGCGCTGCATGACGCTTTCAACCAGATCTTTCGCCAGAATCACGGCCTGGCCGTCGATCTGCACCAGCGCATAGTCAAAATCAGGCGCCAGGGAGATCGCGCGGTTCGCCGGCAACGTCCACGGGGTGGTGGTCCAGATAACCAGCGAGATCGGGCCGTTAACGTCAGAAACGGCAAATTTCGCTTTCACCGCGTCCTGATCGGCGGCGTGGAACGCCACGTCGATGGACGGGGAGGTTTTGTCATAATACTCAACTTCCGCTTCCGCCAGCGCGGAACGGCAGTCAACGCACCAGTGCACCGGCTTCGCACCCTTATGCAGGTGACCGTTGCCGATGATTTTACCCAGCGCGCGAATGATGTTGGCTTCGGTTTTGAAGTCCATGGTCAGGTACGGATGCGACCAGTCGCCCAGCACGCCAAGACGGATAAAGTCTTTACGCTGACCGTCAACCTGTGTAGCAGCGTATTCACGGCATTTAGCGCGGAACTCAGCGGCGGTGAACTTCTCGCCCGGTTTGCCATATTCCTGCTCTACTTTCAACTCGATCGGCAGACCGTGGCAGTCCCAGCCCGGAACGTAAGGCGAGTCATAGCCCGTGAGTCCTTTGGACTTCACGATAATGTCTTTCAGAATCTTGTTAACCGAGTGACCAATATGAATGCTGCCATTCGCATAAGGAGGGCCATCATGCAGAATGAAGGTTTTTTTGCCTTTTTTGGCCGCACGAATGATGCCGTACAGGTCATCATCAGTCCAACGCGCCAGCATTCCCGGTTCACGCTTGGCGAGATCGCCGCGCATCGGGAACCCTGTTTCCGGCAAATTCAGGGTTGATTTATAGTCACTCATCAGATTCTCGGTTCCGTATTTAAAACTCGTATAGGCATTAAGCCGGTTTTGTTAGCCCAAAAAAATCGCGGGCAGTCAACTCATCACGCGCAATCTGCGCTTTTAGTTCATCCAGCGAAGCAAATCGCTGCTCGCTGCGAATTTTTTTACGCAGCACTACATCTATATGGCGACCATAGAGGTCCATTACAACGTCCAGTAGATGCACTTCCAACTGCTGACGTACGCCGGCTACCGTCGGGCGAGTGCCGATGTTGGCAACACCGGGAAAAGGTTTGTCACCCAGCCCCATAACTTCAACCGCATAAACCCCTTTCACCGGAGAAACCTGGCGACGAAGCGGTAAGTTTGCCGTCGGAAAGCCAATGGTGCGTCCTAACTCGTCACCATGCACCACCCGTCCTGAGATGGTAAAAGGGTGCCCAAGCAGGCTTTCGGCCAACTGCAGGTTATCTTCAGCCAGCGCCTGACGTACCGCGGTGCTGCTGATACGAACACCGCCTTCACAGAAGGTTTGGGTACTGGTGATATCAAAACCATACTCAGCGCCCGCTTCCTGTAATAACAAGAAATCGCCCGCACGGCTAGCGCCAAAGCGGAAATCATCGCCCACGGCAAGAAATTGTACACCAAGGCGCTTAACCAGCAGATCGCTGATAAAAGTCTGCGCCGTTAATGCCGCGAAGCGCCTGTCAAAACGCACGCACAATACGTAATCTACGCCACACTCCGCCAGATAACGCAGTTTTTCTCGCAGGCGAGTAAGGCGCGCAGGTGATTTGTCCGTTGCAAACAGCTCTAATGGCTGTGGCTCGAAAATCATCACCATCACCGGCAAATTGCGTTTGCGCCCTTCTTCCCGTAAGCCCTGCAGCAACGCACGGTGACCACGGTGCACGCCGTCGAAATTACCAATAGTCAGCACACACCCATGCGGGGCCTGGCTGAGATTATGTATGCCTCGTATCAGCTTCATGTCTGGCTCAAAACAGTGAAAATCGTGAAAGTATACCCTGTACCGCGGTCAAGGTTAACCGGCGATTGTTTCTCCGAAACAGAAAGAGGATGGTTTTCATTGTTATGAAACAAATTGCAGACCTTAACGGGCAATCCAATGCAATTTTTCTCGTGGAAAAGCTGTATTCACGCCACGCAAGCTGGTAGAATCCTGCGCCATCACTACGCAACGAGTGCTGCAATTTAAACGGCGCTTATTTGCACAAATCCATTGACAAAAGAAGGCTAAAAGGGCATATTCCTCGGCCTTTGAATTGTCCATATAGAACACATTTGGGAGTTGGACCTTGGCTAATATCAAATCAGCTAAGAAGCGCGCCGTTCAGTCTGAAAAGGCCCGCAAGCACAACGCTAGCCGTCGCTCTATGATGCGTACTTTCATCAAGAAAGTATACGCAGCTATCGAAGCTGGCGACAAAGCTACTGCACTGAAAGCATTTAACGAAATGCAACCACTCGTGGACCGTCAGGCTGCTAAAGGTCTGATCCACAAAAACAAAGCTGCACGTCATAAAGCAAACCTGACTGCACAGATCAACAAACTGGCTTAATCGCCTGCTTGTTGTCGCTTTGTGAAAAAACCCGCGCAAGCGGGTTTTTTTATGGCTGTCATTTGTTCATTGGCGTAAAGAGCGCCGAGTAGTCCGCATTACAAATACGCTGCACCGCCGGATGCTGGATCATTCTTTCCGCAAATATAGCGTGATATTCCTCCATCACATTCTCCACGCGCCCAATCTCCACAATTGAATCGTCGGCATAGAAATTGTTCGAATAGAGCGTCGGAGCAACGAAAATAGCGTTATGCGTTGCACCAAAAGCTTTCATCAGTGCTGCGTCATCAAATTCGCCGAGGATTTCAACATTCAAGCCTTGTGAGTTAATCCAGTTCAACAGCTTACGACCGAGCATCGAACGACGTCCAGGGATCAGCAATCTGCGCTCTTCCAGACAGGCCGGAAACGGCTTCTCAGGCAAAGGCTGGGTGCACCAAAAACTTACGCCGCATTCGCCTATGCGCACCGAGAACAACCCTTCCTGTTGCGTAGAATCAATCGGACAGTCAGAGATAATCATATCCAGCTTATGCTGACTGAGTTGATCCAGCAGCATCTCGTGCGTTGATTCAAAACAGCGCAGATGGATTTGTTCATCTTCCACCACCGCGGCATTCAACACACGGCTGACCAACTGTTTGGATAGCGCATCCGCCACGCCGACATCAAACAGCAAGTTAGACTCTTTGCGGTAGTTCACGATATCCAGCATTTCCTGGCTTAACGTGAACATTTTATCCGCATAACGAAAGACTAACTCGCCTAACTCGCTTGGCTCCAGCCCACGCCCCTTCCGCTTGAACAACTTTCCTTGTAAACGTTCTTCAAGCGCTTTGATCTGCCCGGTAATGGTCTGCGGTGTCAGATAAAGCGCTTCTGCTGCACCAACCACCGAACCTTCTTTATAGACATGCCAAAAGTAATACAGGTGGTTGTAATTTATATGAGACATACTCTCTCCCTGAAAATTGTCACGAAAGGGTTATCCTGTCAGGCGGATGCGTTTAACCGGGTGCGTAACCAGCAATAACCAATTACCGCCGACAGCAAGGAGCCAATCAGGATCCCCAGTTTCGCCCAGTTAATCAGCTCAGGATCGACATTACCAAACGCCAGGCTGGCGATGAAAATCGACATCGTAAAGCCAATACCGCACAGAATCCCGACCGCCATGATCTGCTGGAAATTCGTTCCTTCAGGTAATTGCGCCAGCTTTAAGCGTAACGCCAGCCAGCAAAACAGGCTGATACCCAGCGGTTTACCGATCAACAGACCTGCAATAATCCCCAGCGGTAATACGGAGGTCAGCCCATCAATGGTGACACCCTGCAGTGAAACACCCGCGTTAGCGAAGGCAAACAGCGGCAGGATCAGGTATGCCACCCACGGATGCAAAACATGCTCCAGACGCTTTGCCGGTGAACTTCCGTGTTTTTCCTTTAACGGAATGAAGAAACCGACGATCACGCCCGCCAGCGTCGCATGCACGCCGGACTTCAGGACTGCCGTCCACAGCACCACACCCACCAGAATATAAATCCCGGTACGTCTCACGCCACACAGATTCAAGGCCGCCAGGACGAGAATGGCACACGCGGCAACGCCCAGCGACAGCAGCGAGAGATCGCTGGTGTAGAACAGCGCGATGATCACGATAGCGCCAAGATCATCGATAATCGCCAACGCCATGAGGAAGATTTTCAGCGCCAATGGAACACGACTGCCCAACAGTGCCAGCACGCCTAATGCAAAAGCGATATCCGTTGCAGCCGGGATCGCCCACCCTTCACGGGTAATAGGGTCAGCATAGTTGAATGCCAGATACAGCAGCGCCGGGACAATCATCCCCCCGATAGCGGCAATGATCGGAAATGCCGCCTGACGCAGACTGGCCAGCGAGCCTTGCATTAACTCGCGTTTTACCTCCAGACCAATCAACAAGAAGAACACCGCCATCAACGCGTCGTTGATCCACAGCAGCATATTTTTGTTGATCTCAAGCGCGCCAACCCGCAGTTGAACGGGCGTTTCCAGAAAGGCATGGTACCATCCACTGGTGACCCCGATATTTGCCATCAACATAGCGATGACGGCTGCGATGATCAGGATGATGCCCCCCGAGGCGTCACTACTAAAAAAACGATGCAGATGTTTCACTTTTATTCTCTCTATTGGGTGAATACTTCGTAAATACTATCTTACACCCTCAAAAAGCTCGTTAAAATTAGATTATTCATGATAGATAGATCGGTTTTTACGAACAAACAGACTGAAATTAAAAAAGATTTTCCGAACGGAAAACAGAAATAAAAAAGCCTGAAACTTTTCAGTCCCAGGCTTTTTATCAAATATTGAGTCGAGAGAATCAGCGCGTCAAATCGTCAAAGAACTTCTTCACGCCGTCGAAGAAGCTTTTGGAGCGCGGGCTGTTTTGCTCGCCGGTCGGGCCGCCAAAACTGTCCTGCAGGTCTTTCAGCAACTGCTTCTGCTTGTCGTTCAGACCCACTGGGGTTTCAACAACGACACGACACAGCAGATCGCCCTGAGCGCCACCGCGTACAGACTTGACGCCCTTTCCACGCATGCGGAACAGTTTGCCGGTCTGCGTCTCGCCCGGAATCTTCAACTTCACGCGACCGTCCAGCGTCGGGACTTCAATCTCGCCGCCCAGCGCTGCCATCGCAAAGTTAATCGGTACTTCGCAGTACAGGTTATTGCCTTCACGCTCAAAAATTGGGTGCTGTTTTACCTGCACCTGAACGTATAAATCGCCTGCTGGCGCGCCATGCTCACCGGCTTCACCTTCACCTGCTAAACGAATACGGTCGCCGGTATCAACGCCTGCCGGGATTTTGACGGACAGCGTTTTGCTTTTCTCAACGCGACCATGACCGTGACATTTGTTGCACGGATCTTTGATCAGCGTACCGCGCCCCTGACAATGTGGACAGGTCTGCTGTACGGCAAAAAAGCCCTGGCGCATCTGCACCTGGCCGGAACCGTGACAGGTTGGACAGGTTTGCGGCTGAGTACCTGACTTCGCGCCGCTGCCATGGCAGACGTCACACTCTTCCAGCGTCGGAATACGGATCTCTTTGGTGACGCCACGCACGGCTTCTTCCAGAGTGAGATCCATGTTGTAACGTAAATCAGCACCACGTGAGGCGCGCTGACGACCACGACCGCCGCCAAAGATATCGCCAAACACGTCACCAAAGATATCGCTGAAGTCAGCCCCGCCGCCAAAACCGCCGCCGCCCATGCCGCCTTGCTCAAACGCGGCATGACCGTACTGATCGTAAGCCGCGCGTTTTTGCGCATCGGTCAGGATCTCGTACGCTTCTTTGATCTCTTTAAACTTGGCTTCAGCCTCTTTATCACCCTGGTTGCGATCCGGGTGATATTTCATGGCCAGGCGCTTGTAGGCCTTTTTGATTTCACGCTCTTCCGCTGATTTGGAAACGCCTAAAATCTCGTAATAGTCTTGCTTTGCCATTGGTTTTTTTAAGCCCCTTAACATACAAGCACGGGCGAAGAGGAAACCTCTACGCCCGTGCCGATTAACTACCCTGCATCAGGGCGATTATTTTTTGTCTTTCACTTCTTCAAACTCAGCGTCGACAACGTCGTCATCTTTCGCATTGTTTGCAGAAGCATCAGCGCCTGCTGCACCAGCCTGCTGCTGTGCGTGCTGCTGCTGAGCGATTTCCATCAGTTTCTGGGAAACCTGAGCCAGCGCCTGCATTTTCGCTTCGATATCCGCTTTGTCTTCGCCTTTCAGAGACGTTTCCAGCGCGGTCAGTGCAGACTCAATGGCAGTTTTGTCGTCAGCCGGCAGCTTGTCGCCTGCTTCTTCAACCTGCTTACGAGTGCTGTGCAGCAGATGGTCGCCCTGGTTACGAGTCTGAACCAGCTCTTCGAACTTACGGTCAGATTCTGCGTTCGCTTCTGCTTCGCGAACCATTTTCTGGATTTCTTCTTCGTTCAGACCAGAAGAAGCCTTGATGGTGATCTTCTGCTCTTTACCGCTGTTTTTGTCTTTCGCGGAAACGTGCAGGATACCGTCGGCATCGATATCAAAGGTAACTTCGATCTGCGGCATACCGCGCGGAGCCGGGCTGATACCATCCAGGTTAAACTGACCCAGATCTTTGTTATCGGCAGCACGTTTACGTTCACCCTGCAGCACATGGATGGTTACCGCAGACTGGTTGTCTTCAGCGGTAGAGAACACCTGGCTGTGCTTGGTCGGGATGGTGGTGTTTTTCGCGATCAGTGGCGTCATCACGCCGCCCATGGTTTCGATACCCAGAGACAGCGGGGTAACGTCCAGCAGCAGTACGTCTTTCACATCACCCGTCAATACACCACCCTGAACGGCAGCACCGATTGCCACGGCTTCGTCCGGGTTAACGTCTTTACGCGGCTCTTTACCGAAGAATTCAGCAACTTTCTTCTGCACCATCGGCATACGCGTCTGACCACCAACGAGAATAACGTCGTTGATATCAGAAACAGACAGGCCAGCGTCCTGCAGAGCAACTTTCAGCGGCTCGATAGAACGGTTAACCAGGTCTTCAACCAGGCTTTCCAGTTTCGCACGGGTCACTTTGATGTTCATGTGTTTCGGACCAGTCGCGTCTGCAGTGATGTACGGCAGGTTCACGTCGGTCTGTTGAGCGGAAGACAGCTCGATCTTCGCTTTCTCAGCGGCTTCTTTCAGACGCTGCATCGCCAGCGGGTCATTACGCAGGTCGATACCCTGATCTTTCTTAAACTCGTCAACCAGGTAGTTGATCATACGGCTGTCGAAGTCTTCACCACCCAGGTGGGTATCACCGTTGGTTGCCAGAACTTCGAAGGTTTTTTCGCCGTCAACTTCGTCGATTTCGATAATAGAGATATCGAAAGTACCACCACCGAGGTCATATACCGCGATAGTGCGGTTGCCGACTTCTTTATCCAGACCGTAAGCCAGTGCAGCTGCGGTTGGTTCGTTGATGATACGTTTTACTTCCAGACCTGCGATACGGCCGGCGTCTTTGGTTGCCTGACGCTGAGCATCGTTAAAGTATGCAGGTACGGTGATAACCGCTTCAGTTACCGGTTCACCCAGGTAATCTTCAGCCGTTTTCTTCATTTTCTTCAGCACTTCTGCAGAGATCTGCGGCGGTGCCATTTTCTGACCTTTTACGTCAATCCAGGCATCACCGTTGTCAGCACCGATGATTTTGTACGGCATGATGGCTTCATCACGCTGTACTTCTTCGTCCTGGAAGCGGCGGCCAATCAGGCGTTTAATCGCAAACAGGGTGTTTTGCGGGTTTGTCACTGCCTGACGTTTAGCCGGCTGACCAACCAGAGTTTCACCATCCTGGGTATAAGCAATGATAGAAGGCGTGGTGCGATCGCCCTCGGCGTTCTCCAGCACACGTGCAGTAGTGCCATCCATAATCGCTACACAAGAGTTGGTAGTACCCAGGTCGATACCAATAATTTTACCCATCTAAACGTCTCCACTAAAAATTCGGTCATCATGTGGTTGTGAATCTGTAATAAGGGCGAAACGTGCGGTTTCAACTACCCTGAATCGTTTTTTTTCAGACTCACCACTGCGGTTGACTACTAAGTGGGGTCGTAACCCACTTCATCAAGGGGGGCATGAAAAATTTTTTTAGCGCAGAAGCAATAAATTTGCCGAAAAAAGGCACAAAACTACAAAAAATGAATAATCGCCATTCAAAATTAATTCATAAAGCCAATTAATAAAGCGCTGTTATTCACATAAAAATTGTAATAAAAAGAAAAGATTACGTGAATGAATCGTTTTTGTGTCGGCGGTAAACTAGCGCAAAGCCACGCACTTTTGCAGCCGTCAAAGAGAAATTTCATGAAATCCGTTTTAACCCTTTCCGCCACCCTGCTTATGGGCCTGCTGTTGAGCAGCGCCGCTCACGCTAACGATCATAAAGTTCTGGGGATGATTGCGATGCCCCGCAACGCAACTAACGATCTCACGCTCAAAATTCCCGTTTGTCGGGTGGTGAAGCGTATTCAACTCACCGCCGATCGAGGCGATATTAACCTTAACGGCGCATCCGTTTACTTCAAAGCTGCGCGCACCTCCAGCCAAAGCCTGAACGTCCCGTCATCCATTAAAGAGGGACAAACCACTAATTGGATCAATATTAATAGCGACAACGACAATAAACGCTGCGTATCCAAAATCACTTTTTCAGGCCAGTCGGTAAACTCCTCTGACATGGCGACGCTTAAAGTCATCGGCGACGACTAATTCCGCCCTTTTATTCAGAAGCCATAGAAAACATGAATGTCACGTATTTGCATGACGACGACCTCGACTTTCTGCAGCATTGCAGTGAGGAACAACTCGCCACGATTACTCGCCTGTTAACGCATAATGAAAAAGGGAAAGCCCGTCTGTCGAGCGTTCTGAGCCACAACGAATTATTTAAATCGATGGAAGGACACCCGGAACAGCACCGCCGCAACTGGCAACTGATCGCCGGCGAACTTCAGCATTATGGTGGCGACAGCATTGCCAATAAACTTCGTGGCCATGGAAAACTGTATCGGGCGATTTTGCTGGATGTTTCGAAGCGCCTGAAGCTTAAAGCCGACAAAGCGATGCCCACGTATGAAATTGAACAGTATTTGCTGGAACACTTTCTACGGAATGCCTGGCAAAAAATGGATGCGGACCATAAGCAGGAATTTTTGCAGGCCGTTGAGGCAAAAGTCTCTGAACTGGAAGAGTTACTGCCGCTATTAATGAAGGATCGCCATCTGGCGACTGGCGTTGCTCATTTGCTCTCCGGTCAGCTCACGCAGATCCTGCGTACCCATGCCGCAGTTAGCGTCATCGGGCATGGATTGCTACGCGGCGCAGGGCTTGGCGGCCCGGTCGGCGCGGCTTTAAACGGGGTTAAAGCGGTGAGCGGCAGCGCCTATCGCGTGACGATTCCGGCGGTGCTGCAAATCGCCTGTCTGCGCAGAATGATCAACAACACACAAGCGTGATGTCCATCACAGGGAAAATAATTCATTTTCCCTTTGTTAGATCATAGACAGTCCGCTCTCCCCTGATTATCATGCCGCGCCCCGAAGACAGTGATCGTTATTCGGGGAAACTATTTCACCATTCAATCAATGATGATTTTGAGGAATTATGGGCAACACTAAGTTGGCTAATCCGGCACCGCTGGGCCTGATGGGCTTTGGCATGACCACCATTCTGCTTAACCTGCATAACGCGGGTTTCTTCGCCTTTGACGTTATTATTCTGGCGATGGGCATTTTCTACGGCGGTATCGCGCAAATTTTTGCCGGGCTGCTGGAATATAAAAAAGGCAACACCTTCGGTTTAACCGCCTTTACCTCCTACGGCTCGTTCTGGCTGACGCTGGTTGCGATCCTGATCATGCCGAAAATGGGCCTGGCGGATGCAACCAACGGCCAGTTCCTGGGCGTATACCTGGGTCTGTGGGGCGTGTTCACACTGTTCATGTTCTTCGGCACGCTGAAAGCTGCGCGTGCGCTGCAGTTTGTCTTCCTGAGCCTGACGGTGCTGTTCGCGCTACTGGCCGTGGGCAACATTGCAGGTAACGAAGCGATCATCCATGTTGCCGGCTGGGTTGGCTTAGTGTGTGGTGCAAGCGCCATTTACCTGGCGATGGGCGAAGTGCTGAACGAACAGTTTGGCCGTACCATCCTGCCGATTGGTGAAGCGCACTAATCTGACGCTATCCCCCCGGACGGGGGGATATTCCTTACAAGCGCTGTAACTCTCCCTGCACGCTGGTATCGCGATGATAAATATCCTGTCGCAGCCAAATCCCCAGCCCTAACCCCACCAGCGATAACGCCAGTACATACCAGGCTGGAGCCATTGGCGACACGCTCATTAACATCGTCACAGCGATTGGCGTCAGACCACCAAAAATGGCGTACGAAACGTTGTAAGAAAACGAGATGCCGGTAAAGCGGACTTCCGCTGGAAACGCTCGTACCATGACATAAGGCACAGCCCCCACCACGCCAACGCACAAGCCCACCAGCCCATACAACAAGAACAAATGCTGAGGATGGCTACCGGTCAGATGATAGAAAAGCCAGCTCGAACAGGCCAGCAGCAGGCTACCGACAATAAAGGTTTTGCTGGCGCCAACCCGGTCGACAATAAACCCGGCCAGCAGACAACCGACGCACAGCATAATGGTCGCGACACTGTTGGCTTGTAATGTCAATGCTGGCGCAAAGCCATACTGTTTCTGCAGCCAGACTGGCGACATCAGGATCACCACCACGATCCCGGCCGATAACAGCCAGGTCAGCAGCATGGAAATGACCACCGCTTTTTTATGTTTTCTCACCACCGACTTTACCGGTAGCTCTTGCGCCAACGCTTTACGCTGCTGCATTTCGAGGAAGATGGGCGTTTCCTGCAGCCAGCGGCGCAGATACATCGCCACCAGCCCAAACACGCCGCCCAGCAGGAAAGGAATACGCCAGCCGTAGTCATGCACCGCTTGCTGCGTCAGGCTGGTGTTCACCAGCGTTGCAACAACCGACCCCAACAGAATCCCCACAGTAAGCCCGGCAGTCAGCGTGCCGCAGGCGATACCGATGCGACGCTCCGGTACGTGTTCCGCCACGAACACCCACGCCCCCGGCACTTCGCCCCCAATGGCTGCGCCCTGCAAAATGCGCATCAGTAATAACAGTAACGGCGCGAGGATCCCCATTGAGGCATAGGTAGGCAACAAGCCAATCGCCAGCGTCGGTATCGCCATCAACAAAATGCTCAGGGTAAACATTTTCTTGCGTCCGACCAGGTCGCCAAAATGCGCCATAATGATGCCGCCCAATGGACGCGCCAGGTATCCGGCGGCAAAAATGCCGAAGGTTTGAACCTGTCGTAGCCATTCAGGGATATCGGCCGGGAAGAAAAGTTCGCCAACAACCGCGGCAAAGAAGACGAAGATAATGAAATCATAAAACTCAAGCGCCCCGCCGAGGGCAGCAAGCGTAAGGGTTTTATAATCCTGGCGATTCAGGGGTCGAGTGTGTTGTGACATAGCAAACCATGAGTCAGTGGAGTAATTGAATATGTCTGTCGATATATGTAAATCAAAAATTACTATATCGTAAACAATTCAATACTCCACCTTCATTGTTACTTATATCACGACCAGGCTACTTTCAGGCATTTGTATCGCGAATCGCGCTTTTAGGGCGAAAAGATGCTACTACTTCCGGTGCAGTCTCGACATAAGGTCCATCTAACAGCTGTATACAATACGGTACACTTGCAAAAATGCCTGGCACGATGACCTTACCATCGGCATCTTTCACGCCTTCCAGCGTTTCTTTGATCGATTTCGGCTGCCCAGGCAGATTCAGGATCAGCGCCTGTTTGCGAATCACGCCAACCTGACGGGAAAGGATTGCGGTTGGCACAAAGTGCAGACTTATCTGGCGCATTTGCTCACCAAAACCAGGCATCTGGCGGTCGGCTACGGCCAGCGTAGCGTCTGGCGTTACGTCGCGACGTGCCGGCCCCGTTCCGCCGGTCGTCAGTACCAGATGACAGCTCATTTCATCAACCAGCTCGCATAAGGTTTGTTCGATGATCGCCTGTTCATCCGGGATCAGCCGTGTTTGCAGCTCAAAAGGGGTTGTTAGGGCTGATGCCAGCCACTCTTCAAGGGCCGGGATACCTTTATCCTGGTAAACGCCGCTGGAAGCACGATCAGAAATGGACACCAGGCCAATGCGTAAAGTATTCATGATTATTCCGTTTAAACAGTCTCGTTAAACAGAATGATACACTGCGAAAGGAAGGACAGACAGGTTTCAGAAGAGGTAGCGTGACCCCTGTCAGGGCCACGCCGAAATGATTACAGCAGATCGCCGATCATTTTTTCCAGTTTGCCCTGGTCTACAGCAAACTTACGGATACCGTCCGCCAGTTTGTCTACAGCCATTGGATCCTGGTTGTGCTGCCACAGGAACTCAGCTTCAGTGATACGTGCAGGACGCGCTTTCACTTCGCCAGAGAAGGACAGTTTACGTTCGATAGCGCCTTCGCTTTCCGCCAGCTCTTTCAGCAGCGCCGGTGCAATCGTCAGACGATCGCAGCCCGCCAGCTCGATGATTTCACCGATGTTACGGAAGCTCGCGCCCATAACTACGGTTTCGTAACCGTGCTGTTTGTAGTACTCGTAGATTTCCGTTACGGAAACCACGCCCGGATCTTCTGCCGGTGCATACTCTTTCTTGTCGGTGTTGGCTTTGTACCAGTCAAGAATACGACCAACGAACGGAGAAATCAGGTATACGCCAGCTTCTGCACATGCGCGCGCCTGCGCGAAAGAGAACAGCAGAGTCAGGTTACAGTTGATGCCTTCTTTTTCCAGCTGCTCAGCGGCACGAATGCCCTGCCAGGTTGAAGCCAGTTTGATCAGAATGCGATCGTTGCTGATGCCAGCATCGTTGTACAGTTTAATCAGACGTTTTGCTTTCGCGATGGATGCGTCGGTGTCGTAGGACAGGCGAGCGTCAACTTCTGTGGAAATGCGACCCGGGACCAGTTTCAGGATCTCCAGACCAATGTTTACCGCCAGTTTGTCGGTCGCGTCGACGACCTGCTGCGCGCGGTCGTTGCTCTGCTGCTTAGCCCAGGCTACAGCGTCATCAATCAGCTTGCGATATTCCGGGATCTGCGCTGCGTTAAGAATGAGAGAAGGGTTAGTTGTGGCATCCTGAGGCTGATACAGCTTCATTGCCGCGATGTCTCCGGTGTCGGCCACTACTGTGGTGAACTGACGAAGGGAGGTCAATTTGTCCGTCATGATAGTGATTCTCTTTAAACAGCTTGTTAGGGGGATGTAACCGATCTTCCCTGATGATAGCACGACGCACTCTCAGCGCAACCGCCTGTATTGTCCGACCTGCCGCTCAGCCCTGATTACGCAGCTCAAAGCCTGAGATGCGCAATTAAGGGATATACCTGTTGTTATGATAAACTCCCGTAATCAATCTACTTAGAAGGTATATACTGGTCGATAATTGGTAGCGCTTACATGGGATTATTCGCGCTTACCGGCATCAACAAGAGGGATGTTAATGCCTGATTTTTTCGCATTTATTAATGAAATACTCTGGGGCTCGGTAATGATCTACCTCCTGCTTGGCGCAGGATGTTGGTTCACCTGGCGTACGGGGTTCATCCAGTTTCGCTACATTCGCCAGTTTGGCAGAAGTCTTAAAAACAGCATCAGCCCGCAACCGGGCGGTTTAACTTCCTTTCAGGCTTTATGCACCAGTCTTGCCGCGCGGATCGGCAGCGGAAATCTGGCGGGCGTGGCGTTGGCAATCGCCGCAGGCGGCGCGGGAGCCGTTTTCTGGATGTGGGTCTCGGCAGTCATTGGGATGGCAACCTCGTTTGCCGAATGCTCACTTGCGCAACTGTATAAAGAACGCGACAGCAAGGGACAGTTTCGCGGCGGTCCTGCGTGGTATATGGCGCGTGGACTGGGTATGCGCTGGATGGGCGTGCTTTTTGCCATCTTTTTACTCATCGCATATGGACTGATTTTTAACAGCGTGCAGGCAAACTCGGTCTCGCGCGCACTTGCTTTTGCTTTCGATATCCCTCCCCTCTTCTCCGGTATCGCCCTGGCTATCACATCATTACTGGTCATCGTCGGCGGTATTAAAGGCGTTGCCCGTCTGATGCAATGGTTTGTTCCGGTGATGGCTCTGTTGTGGGTCGGTTGTAGCCTCGTCATCTGCCTTTGGCATTTCGCTCAGCTTCCCGACATTATCATAACCATCGTTAAAAGTGCCTTTGGCTGGCAGGAAGCCGCCGCCGGCGCCGCCGGGTATACGCTAAGCCAGGCCATTGCCAGCGGCTTTCAACGCGGTATGTTCTCGAATGAGGCCGGAATGGGCTCAACCCCGAACGCCGCCGCCTCGGCTGCGTCATGGCCTCCGCATCCTGCGGCACAAGGCATTGTGCAAATGATCGGTGTTTTAGGCGATACGCTGATTCTTTGTACGGCCAGTGCGATGATCGTTCTGCTGGCGGGTAATGGCACCAGTTCTATCCCCATTGAAGGCATCCAGTTGCTGCAGAGAGCGATGGTCTCGCTGACGGGTGAATGGGGCGCCGGATTCGTCGCCTTTATTGTGATCCTGTTTGCCTTTAGCTCTATCGTCGCCAACTACATCTATGCGGAAAACAACCTTATTTTCCTGAAGCTGGACAATTTCCGGGTAATTTGGCTATTACGTATCGCGACCGTGAGCACCGTTGTCGGCGGCACATTACTCAGCTTCCCGCTGCTTTGGCAACTTGCCGACATCATCATGGCCTGTATGGCCATCACTAACCTGACGGCGATTTTACTGCTCTCGCCGGTTGTCCATACCCTCGCCAGCGACTATCTGCGCCAGCGTAAACTCGGGGTGCGCCCGGAATTTGATCCGCGCCGTTATCCTGATATCAGGCAGCAGCTTGCGCCCGAAAGCTGGGATGAAACGCCGCGTGATTAGCGCGGCAATCGCAACCATCGATCAATTCTGTCCATTTTTTTGCTAAAGTCGCAGTAAATTTCCTGCAAGGACTGGATATGCTGATTCTGATTTCACCTGCAAAAACGCTCGACTACCAAAGTCCGCTGGCAACCACACGCCACACGCTGCCCGAACTGCTGGATCACTCGCAGCAGCTTATTCACGTGGCGCGACAACTCTCCGCGCCGCAGATTGGCAAGCTGATGGGAATTAGCGACAAGCTGGCGGATCTGAACGCCACCCGTTTCCATGACTGGCAGCCCGATTTCACATCGGAGAATGCGCGTCAGGCTATTCTGGCGTTTAAAGGTGACGTTTATACCGGGCTGCAGGCTGAAACCTTCAGCGAAGCGGATTTTGACTTCGCTCAGCAGCATTTACGCATGTTGTCCGGGCTGTACGGCGTGTTGCGTCCGCTGGATTTGATGCAGCCTTACCGTCTGGAGATGGGCATTCGTCTGGCCAATCCAAAGGGGAAAGATCTTTACCAGTTCTGGGGCGATACCATCACCGACAAACTTAACGAAGCGCTGGAAGCACAAGGCAACAGCGTGGTGATTAACCTCGCATCAGATGAATATTTTAAATCCGTGAAGCCGAAAAAACTGAACGCCGAACTTATCAAACCGGTCTTCCTCGATGAGAAGAACGGTAAGTTCAAAGTCATCAGCTTTTATGCCAAAAAAGCGCGTGGCCTGATGAGCCGCTACATCATTGAAAATCGCTTAACTCAGCCAGAGCAACTGACGGCATTTAACAGTGAAGGCTATTTCTTTGATGAAGAAGCGTCAGGGAATGGCGAACTGGTGTTTAAACGCCACGAGCAGTAGTGTACATGCCGGATGGCGGCTAACGCCTTATCCGGCCTACAGGTTTTGCAGGCCCGCTAAGCACAACGCCAGCGGGCACTACCGTTAACCGCGGGTCATCATCAGCTTACGCAGCGCAGCAAAATCAGCAGGCAGGTGATGAGAGAGCAGCGGCAAATCAGCGCGCTCCGCCAGCTCTTTTGGCAGAGCCAGCGTAAGCTCAAGAATCTCTTCAACGCTTTCCTTAAACTTCGCCGGATGCGCGGTGCCGAGGAACAAGCCATACTCGCCAGGATTCAACTGGTCACGCAGCGCACGGTAAGCCACCGCCGCATGCGGTTCTGAGGTGTACCCCATTTCATGCAACTCGCGCATCGTATCCTGAGTGGTAGCATCGTCAACGGCGGCATACCCCAGCTCATTCAGACGCCAGATTTTACGGCGGAACAGTTCTTCCACACGCGGCCAGTTGTTCGGCTGGCTGACATCCATCGCGTTGGATAACGTCGCCTGCGTCGCCTTCGGCGCCCACTCGCCTTCTGCAAGGAAGCGTGGAACCGTATCGTTGACGTTGGTCGCCGCAATAAAGCGCTTCACCGGCAAGCCCAGCGATTTCGCCAGCAGTCCGGCGGTCAGATCGCCAAAGTTGCCGCTGGGAACGGAAATAACCAGCTGGTTGCGCGCTTCTTGCGGCAGTTGAGCCACAGCTTCAAAGTAGTAACAGATTTGCGCCAGCAGACGGCTGATGTTGATCGAGTTAGCCGAGTTCAGCCCCAGCGCCACCTTCAGTTCTTCGTCATCAAACGCCTGTTTCACCAACGCCTGGCAAGCATCAAAATCACCATCAATAGCGACGGTTTCAATGTTACCGCCCAGCGTACAGAACAGTTTTTCCTGTAATGGGCTGATCTTGCCGTTCGGGTAGAGGATCACCACGCGAACGTTCGGCAGACCATAAAACGCATGCGCCACCGCAGCACCGGTATCGCCGGAGGTCGCCGTCAGAATCGTTACCGGTTTGTCGCCGCTGATGTGCGTCAGCATCTGCGCCATAAAGCGCCCGCCAAAGTCTTTAAATGCCAGTGTAGGACCGTGGAACAGCTCCAGACAGCCAATGTCCGCTGCAACCTGAGCAACCGGCGCCGGGAATGCAAACGCCGCGCGTACGCGCTCTTCCAGGATCTCCTGCGAGATCTCGTCGCCAATAAATGCGGAAAGGATCTTAGCGCTGCGGCTAACGAAGTCCTGGTTCAGCATCTCATCCACTTCTGTCAGATTGAATTCCGGCAGATCGTGCGGAAAAAACAACCCCTGATTCTTGCCAAGCCCTTGCGTGACGGCCTGCGCAAAGCTGACCTGTTCGTTATGATCTTTCAGATTATAGAGTTTCATTGATTATCCCAGTACCCGTGCGCCTGCCGTGTCCAACCGGCAAATATGAACAAAGCCTTCCTGATTTTGCAGATAATGTTTAGCCAGCCAGTCTGCAACACGCTGCGCCGTATCCGGCTTATCGCACAAGGCGAACAGCGTCGGTCCTGACCCGGAGATCCCGCTGGCCAACGCGCCGATTTCCGCTACCGCCTGACGCGCCTGGCTGAAGCCTGGCAGCAAGCGGGTACGATACGGCTCAGCGATGACATCTTTCATCAGCTTCGCGGCCAGAAGAGGCTGACGGGAATAGCAGGCATGGATAAACCCTGCCAGATGCCGCCCGTGGGCGATGCAGTCCTGACGGCGATACTGCGCAGGTAAAATGGCCCGCGCTTCCGCCGTCGACACTTTAATCCCCGGATACGCCAGTACCCACAGCCACTCATCAAAGCCTGGCACCTGCTGGCTGATAATGCCGTTTTCTTCGATCATTAACTGCATACCGCCCAAAAAGCACGGGGCAACATTATCGTAATGAATACTGCCGGAGATACGTCCTTCCAGCTCTCCCATGATCGCCAACAGGCGCGTGTCGTTGAGCGGTTTCCCACAGTGCTCGTTCATGGCGACTAACGCCGCCACAACGGAACAGGCGCTGGAACCTAACCCGGAGCCAATCGGCATATTTTTTTCCAGCGTCATTGCCACCGGAACGGTTTTACCCAGCTCCTGACAGAATCGCTCCCAGCACTGATAGACGATATTTTCTCGCGGCTCAGAAGGCAGTTTGTCAGCAAAGCGCCCAAGATTATTCAGACTGAACTGGTCGGCTGGCTCAACAGAGACCACATCCCCCAATAGCGAACCGTCTACGGGGGTTACCGCCGCCCCGAGCACATCAAATCCGACGCTCATATTGGCGCTGGAAGCCGGGGCATAAACTCTTACCATGTCAGACTCCTAACTTCCATGAAAGGGTACGTAGCAGGTCGGCAAATACGCCCGCCGCCGTTACGTCATTACCTGCGCCGTATCCGCGCAGCACCAACGGTAACGGCTGATAGTAATGGCTATAGAACGCCAGCGCGTTTTCACCGTTTTTCACTTTGAACAGCGGATCGTTGCCGTCTACTGCATCAATTTTCACGCGACAGACGCCGTCCTCTTCAATATTGCCAACATAGCGCAATACTTTCCCCTCATCACGAGCTTTCGCCACGCGCGCGGCAAAGGCGTCATCCAGTTGCGACAACTTCGCCATAAACGCGGGAACATCACCGGAATCATCAAATTCTGTTGGCAGGACCGGTTCAATGACAATGTCAGACAGCTCCAGCTCACGGCCGGTTTCACGGGCCAGGATCAGCAGCTTACGCGCCACATCTGTACCGGAAAGATCATCACGCGGATCGGGCTCGGTATAGCCCAGCTCACGCGCCATGGTGGTCGCCTGCGAGAAGCTCATGCCTTCATCCAGCTTGCCAAAAATAAACGACAGCGAACCGGAAAGGATGCCGGAGAATCGTTGCAGTTCATCGCCTGCGCTGAGCAGGTTTTGCAGGTTTTCAATAACCGGCAAGCCCGCGCCCACGTTGGTGTCGTACAGGAATTTACGTCGCGACTTCGCCGCAGCAAAACGCAGTTGATGGTAGTAATCCATCGACGACGTATTGGCCTTTTTGTTCGGGGTGACCACATGGAAGCCTTCGCGCAGGAAGTCGGCATACTGATCCGCCACCGCCTGGCTTGAGGTACAGTCGACAATCACCGGATTGAGCAGATGATATTCTTTCACCAGACGAATTAAACGCCCAAGGTTGAAAGGCTCTTTCGCACACTCCAGCTCAGACTGCCAGTTTTCCAGATTCAGACCGTGGACGTTGGTCAGCAGGGCCTTCGAGTTCGCCACGCCGCACACGCGCAAATCGATATGCTTGTTTTTCAGCCAGGTTTGCTGACGTTTAAGCTGCTCCAGCAGCGCACCGCCCACCCCACCGACGCCAATCACAAACACTTCGATCACCTGATCGGTATTGAACAGCATCTGATGGGTCACGCGTACGCCGGTGGTGGCGTCGTCGTTGTTCACCACCACCGAAATAGAACGCTCAGAAGACCCCTGGGCGATCGCCACGATATTGATGTTCGCACGAGCCAGCGCGGCAAAGAATTTCGCCGAGATGCCGCGCAACGTGCGCATACCGTCGCCAACCACCGAGATGATAGCCAGACGCTCAGTCACCGCCAGCGGCTCCAGCAGACCTTCTTTCAGCTCGAGATAGAATTCATCCTGCATCGCGCGCTGCGCACGCGCGCAGTCGCCCTGCGGGACACAGAAGCTGATGCTGTATTCAGAAGAGGATTGCGTGATCAGCACCACCGAGATGCCTGCACGCGACATCGCGGCGAAAACGCGCGCCGCCATGCCCACCATACCTTTCATTCCAGGGCCGGAGACGCTAAACATCGCCATGTTATTGAGGTTAGAAATGCCTTTTACCGGCAAGTCGTCGTCATCACTGCTGGCACCGATCAGCGTACCGGGCGCTTGCGGATTGCCGGTATTTTTAATCAGGCACGGGATCTGGAACTGGGCAATAGGGGTAATGGTGCGCGGATGTAGTACTTTAGCGCCGAAGTAAGAAAGCTCCATCGCTTCCTGATAAGACATCGACTTCAGCAGTCGGGCATCGGGTACCTGACGCGGATCGCAGGTATATACGCCGTCGACATCGGTCCAGATCTCGCAACAGTCCGCACGCAAACAGGCGGCCAGTACGGCGGCGGAGTAGTCAGAGCCATTACGCCCCAGCACCACTAACTCACCTTTTTCATTCCCGGCGGTAAATCCGGCCATCAGAATCATATGGTCCGCTGGAATACGGCTGGCGGCAATGCGGCGCGTAGACTCGGCGATATCAACAGTAGATTCGAGGTAATGGCCAACCGCCAGCAGTTTCTCAACCGGGTCGATGACCGTCACGTTGTGCCCGCGCGCTTCCAGCAGGCCAGCCATGATGGCGATCGACATTTTTTCGCCACGGCAGATAAGCGCGGCATTGATGCTGTCCGGGCACTGCCCCAACAGGCTGATACCGTGCAGGACGTGCTTAATCTGAGCAAACTCTTGTTCAACCAAGGCTTTGAGCGGAGCCAGCGGGAAACCCGCCTGCGCGGCGGCAAGACCAGCTAAAAGCTCTGAGAAAATGCGTTCGGCATCGCTGATGTTGGCTAAAGCATCCTGACCACCGATGGTCTTTTCAATCATCGCCACCAGATGGTTGGTAATTTTGGCGGGGGCAGAGAGAACGGTCGCGACCTGCCCCTGTCTGGCATTGCTTTCCAGAATGTCGGCAACCCGCAGAAATCGCTCTGCATTTGCCACTGATGTACCGCCGAACTTCAACACTCGCATGGTTTACCTCATTGCCTTTGGTCGAAAAAAAAGCCCGCACTGTTTAGGTGCGGGCTTTTTCTTGTGTTTCCTGTACGCGTCAGCCCGCACCGTTACCTGTGGTAATGGTGATGGTTGTGGTAATGGTGATGCTGATGCGTTTCATGATGTTGTGTGCTCTGTAATTATTATCTGTCTGTCTTGTATTCTTTTAGGGTTAAAGTATCTGCTGACCTAAGTCAATAAATTTTTAAATTGATCACATTCCGAAACTTGTTCATGAGCCACTGCTTGCCCTTTTACTTTCAACCAATACAGTATGTCCGACCCACTTGAAACCAAAACAAAACGCCAATGATAAAACATTAACCAGCATTTTATTTTGTTATGTTTTTTTCTATATCATGTAAAAAACGGTGCAGCATTGCCGTGTCTCGCTGCCCTAATAAGCCCATTCGCTGTTGCAGCCAGTCGGTGAGTTTGATGTCGTCAGAAACGTTCAGCGTGGCTAATAAACGTAAAACGCGCGCGCGCAACGCCTGCAACTGAAGTTCATCCGTCACCTCATTATTTTTGACCGGTTGTTGTATTAAACCTGCTAATTGATAGCAATACACCATCACCGCCTGCCCCAGATTGAGTGAAGGGTAGTCAGCCACCATTGGTACCCCAGTAAGGATATCCGCCAGCGCTAATTCTTCGTTGGTCAGCCCGGAATCTTCGCGCCCAAACACCAGCGCGGCGTGATCCATCCACGCGGATTTTTCCTGCAACAGAGGAACGAGTTCGACCGGCGTGGCGTAATAATGAAACTTCGCCCGACTGCGCGCCGTGGTCGCAACGGTAAAATCAACATCGTGCAACGCTTCGGCTAGCGTTGGAAAAACGCTAATATTATCAATAATGTCGCCCGATCCATGTGCGACCCATCGCGTTGCTGGCTCCAGGTGGGCCTCGCTGTCCACGATCCGCAATTGAGTGAATCCCATGGTCTTCATCGCGCGGGCAGCCGCACCAATATTTTCCGCTCTGGCAGGGGCAACCAGAATAATTGTTAAACGCATTTCGATACTCTTTTGGCCAGTCGGCAGGTAATAATGTGACGCACATCAACATATTACGCAGCGCGAATTTACATATTTTTAACAGAAATCACTGAAAAAGGATTTCGCATCTAATAAAAAATGCTAAACTATTTCCAACCTGTACTATTGCTTTTTATGTTAACAGAAGTTGCATATCCTGCTGTTTATCCATGATAATTTAATTTAAAATGGATAGCATTGGTTGGATTCATTACATTTATTAATTAGCTCGTGCAACTAGTTGTAATATTGCAATTTTGTGATGAAAGCAAACATTTGGATGCGTTGATTTCATCAAACTGTTAACGTGCTACAATTGAACTTGATATATGTCAACGAAGCGTAGTTTTATTGGGTGTCCGGTACGTCTTAGCCTGTTATGTTGCTGTTAAAATGGTTAGGATGACAGCCGTTTTTGACACTGTCGGGTCCAGAGGGAAACTACCCACGACCAAGCTAATGATGTTGTTGACGTTGATGGAAAGTGCATCAAGAACGCAATTACGTACTTTAGTCATGTTACGCCGATCATGTTAATTTACGGCATGCATCAGGCAGGTCAGGGACTTTTGTACTTCCTGTTTCGATTTAGTTGGCAATTTAGGTAGCAAACATGCAGACCCCGCACATTCTTATCGTTGAAGACGAGTTAGTAACACGCAACACGTTGAAAAGCATTTTCGAAGCAGAAGGCTATGATGTATTCGAAGCGACAGATGGCGCGGAAATGCATCAGATTCTCTCTGAATATGACATCAACCTTGTGATTATGGATATCAATCTGCCTGGGAAAAATGGTCTCCTGTTAGCGCGCGAACTCCGCGAACAAGCTAACGTTGCGCTGATGTTCCTGACGGGCCGTGATAACGAAGTCGATAAAATTCTCGGCCTCGAAATCGGCGCCGACGATTACATCACCAAACCGTTTAACCCGCGCGAACTGACTATCCGTGCTCGTAACCTGCTGTCGCGTACCATGAATCTGGGTACCGTCAGCGAAGAACGCCGTAGCGTCGAGAGCTACAAGTTCAATGGCTGGGAGCTGGACATCAACAGCCGCTCTCTGATTGGTCCTGATGGCGAGCAGTATAAACTGCCACGCAGCGAATTCCGCGCCATGCTTCACTTCTGTGAGAATCCTGGCAAAATCCAGTCTCGCGCAGAACTGCTGAAAAAAATGACCGGTCGCGAACTGAAGCCACATGACCGTACCGTTGACGTGACTATCCGCCGCATTCGTAAACATTTCGAATCAACGCCGGATACGCCAGAAATCATCGCTACCATCCACGGTGAAGGCTACCGTTTCTGCGGCGACCTGCAGGATTAATTCGATCCTCACACGTACAAAAACGGCGCTTTATGCGCCGTTTTTCATTTCACCGCTCCGCTATTTCCATATACGTAATTCATCACTCTCATCGGGTTGCGGCTCAGGAAGCGCTTTCGACGTTGGTTTTGGCTGCGCCAGCGAGTGCCAGTCAAGATGACGCGTCAGGAACATCACGCCACACAGCGCGAATAACAGCACGCTGGTGCCAAGCAGTAAAGAACTGTCCTGCGAACGGAGCAACACCCACATCACGCCATCCAGCCCCAGCAGCGCTACGGTGAACAAAATACTCTTGCGCCAACCCTGTAATATCGCCTGCAGATATACGCCGTTCATCAATGCGCCCACAAGGCTTGCCGTAATCCACGCGGCGGTAAAACCAATGTGTTCTGACAACGCCAGCAGCAACAGATAAAACATCACCAGCGATAACCCCACCAGCAGGTACTGCATCGGGTGCAGTCGAAGGCTGGTCATGCTTTCAAGCACAAAGAAAGACATAAAGGTCAGCACAATCAGCAAAATGGCATATTTTGTCGCCCTGTCCGTCAATTGATATTGATCCGCAGGGGTGGCGACAGCGACGCTAAATGCAGGCATTCCCTCCCAGCCAATCTTTTCACCATCAAAGCGTTCGCCGAGGTTATTAGCAAACCAACTGCTTTGCCACTGGGCATTGAATCCAGAGTCACTGATTTCGCGCTTAGCCGGAAGAAAATCCCCAAGAAAATTGGGATGCAGCCAATTGCTGGTTAAGGTCATTTCACTGTTACGGCCAACCGGAACGACGGAGAAGTCGCCGGTTCCGCTCAAATTAAGCGACAGCGCCACGCTGAGATTTTGCGCTGCCCAGCTCGCGTTGGGTAGCGGAATATGGATCCCCTGAGCACGACCCGCCAGACCCGTTCCTGGCTCCACGGCCAGCGACGTGCCGTTAACCATGGGGGATTTCACCACGCCGATCCCACGCGCATCCCCCACGCCCACCACTATGAACGGTTTGCCGATACTGACATTAGGATGGTTTAAATCACTCAAACGTTCAGCGTTAAACTCGGCTTTCACCGCCAAATCGTTATGCCAGACCTGGCCTTCATAAATACCAATTTTACGCGCTTCAACGTTTTGGCTTCCCTCGACGACCAACGATTCCGGTAACCAGAAATGGATATAGCTGCGCTTACGCTGGACCTCTTTACCCTCTTCCAGCTCGGTATAAAGTTCCGTCACCGGAACGGCAATCAACGGGCCGACCATCTTTTGCGGTCCGCTGGTGCTCTGGCGGATTGCATCTTCAACATCATTGCGATAGTCCGATCGCTCAACGATTATCTGCCTGACCATTGTCAGGGGAATTAACAACAGCAGCATAGCGCCACCCAAAGTGACGATTTTCCAGAACAGGGGTGATTTCAACATAGCGTTCTCCTTTGCAATACCAGCAAGGTAGAACAGCTATGTGCGGGGAATTTGAAGTTATGTGAAGTGACGGTGAAGCGTAAACGAAGCCTGTGCCCCACCTTCCGGTCGATTGCGTAAGGTCACCGAGCCTGCATGCAGTCGCGCAACCTCACTGACAAACGCCAGTCCCAATCCGCTGCTCTTAAGCCCATTTTCACGGGGCAGCGAGTAGAAGCGTTCGAAAATACGCGGCAACGCAAAGTCAGGGATCCCACTGCCGCTGTCGGTAACCTGCAACGTGACCTGATCCTCGTGCTGATGCGCACTGAGCACAATCGTTCCGTCCTGCGGCGTAAAGTCGATAGCGTTGTCGAGCAAATTCCCCAATGCCTGCTCCAGCAGCGCGGGATCGGCATCAATGCTAAACGATGAAGGCATAATGGTCAGCGTGATGTTTTTTGCCGCCAGCTGCACGCTTCGGGCCTCTTTGAGCTGGGCAAACAGCGCATCTACCGCCACCGGCGTCAACGTAATGTCCTGGCGATTCTCCAGGCGCGCCTGGCGTAACAAAGTTTCAACCAGCGCCTGCATGCGCGCATTTTGTACCAGAATATTATCGGTAAAACGCGCCACCACGTTCGGCGGCGGGCCTTCGCGCAAAATTTCCGCCGCGCCGCGAATGGCCGCCAGAGGACTTTTGAGTTCATGCGTTAACGCATAAACGTACTGCTCAATATAATTCTTGCCCTCCAGCTTCAGACGCATACTTTCCAGCGCCTGCGCCAGTTTACGTAGCTCGCTGCTGCCTAAATCAGGTAGTGGGACGGGGCGATTCTCAGTAACGGAATCGGCATAGCGCGCCAGTCTGGCAATAGAACGGTTGATCCACCATACCATCCCCGCGCCAATCACTAAGGCGATACCCAGCAATACCGCGCTGGCCCACAGCATCCGCCGTTCACTGCGTTTAATCACCGGCGCCATCGCCGCATTGGGTTTGCCAACGCTAAGCACCCCGATAATACGCCCGCCGTCAACGATCGGCGCGGCAACGTACATTACCGAACTTTCCGGATCGTTCGGATTCTGCAACGTACTGCGGGCGCCATACTGCCCACGCAACGTTAACCACACGTCATTCCAACGGGAGTAGTCCTGGCCGACCGCTTTGTTAGCGGAATCAAACAGCACCTTACCCTGCGCGTCCGTCATATAGACATGGTATTCATTACGCACTTTGTTAATGCCGCTGATATTGGCGCGGAATGGGCGGTTATGCAGTTGGGAAAATGCCTGCGCCAGCTTACCGTTGGCGGGAGCGTCAGAGAGTAAATCATCACGCGCCAGCGCAGC
Organism: Citrobacter sp. W9; assembly: GCF_026719375.1. NCBI lineage: Bacteria > Pseudomonadati > Pseudomonadota > Gammaproteobacteria > Enterobacterales > Enterobacteriaceae > Citrobacter > Citrobacter sp. W9. The sequence goes on from NZ_JAPPTE010000004.1 coordinate 234,936, forward strand.
CAGCAACGTGGCGGTATCAATCAATGTGCCTTCAGTCGCCCGGCGGACGCCAGGCTTAATTTCCTGCACAAAGATCGACAACACGAACCAGGCGGCAACGGCGACAATCAGGAAATAGCCGAGCAGCAAACGCATACCAATGCGCATCACACGCTCCTCAGGCTGTATCCCATACCGCGATGCGTATTAATGGGCGAGATATCAGGGTTGATCGCCCGTAGTTTGGCTCGCAGCGTTTTGATGTGGGTATCGACCGTTCTGTCGAAGGTGTCCTGCGCATCGGCCCAGACTAAATCCATCAATTGCTGGCGAGAGTAAATGCGCCCCGGCGACATCAGCAGTGTTTTCAGCAACAGGAATTCATAGCGCGTCAGAGTTAACGGTATACCGAACCAGGTAATCTGCGCGGCCAGCTCATTAAGCTCAAAATCCCCGCAGCGCGTCGTGGAGGAAGGAGAGGCGAATTTTTGCACCCGCCGCAGCAGTGTACGTACGCGGGCGCACACCTCACGCGGCGAGAAGGGTTTGGCAACATAATCATCCGCGCCGATCTCCAGCCCCAGCAGGCGGTCCACTTCATCGCTGCGCGCGGTGAGAAAGAGGATCGGCAGCGCCGGATGGCGTTCCAGCAGGCGTCGACACAGCTCAAAACCACTGATATCCGGCAGGCCGACGTCCAGAATTATCGCATCGGGGCATCTCTGGCGCGCATTTTCCAGCACCGGCAGCCCGCGCTCAAACGCTTCTACGCGAAAGCCTTCCTGCTGCAGCATGTAAATAAGCGTATCCGCGATGCCCTGCTCATCCTCAACCAACCAGATCAACGGCTGTTGCATTTTGCTTCCTTGTTATTGCCGCCACGGCATAATGGGCACAGCGCTGATGGCATTTTTGGGCGATCCATCAACCACTTTATCTGAATAGGCCAGATAGGCCAGCGCATTACGTTTTGCGTCATAAAAACGTACGACCTGTAAGGACTTAAACACCAGCGAGGTCCGTTTTTTAAACACCACTTCGCCTTGCGCTTTACCGTTCTTGATTCTGTCGCTCAGTTCCACCGGTCCTACCTGCTGGCAGGAGATGGCGGCATCAGAGGTATCTTCAGCCAGCCCCAACCCACCTTTGATGCCGCCGGTCTTGGCACGACTCACGTAGCAGGTCACATTGGTCACATCCGGATCGTCAAACGCCTCGACCACAATTTTATGGTCCGGCCCAAACATTTTGAACACCGTATCGACAGATCCAATCTGCTCCGCATGGGCGACTTGCGCCAACATCAGCAAAATTGAGGAAATGGCTAAGCTCTTATATTTCATATTGTTACCATTCTTAAAAGTTACTCTGGGTAATTATTCGACATTCTAAGATAAAACGTATACAGATCACAGGATTACAATAATCACGCTTTCGAATGTCCAAAAAAAGCATTTATGAGCAAAAAAAACACTGAATGCTAAAACAACAAAAAATGCTATTATCCTCATACCTGACGTCAGGTACTCGTTGTTGAAAGGATGAGGATATTTTATGGATCAGGCTGGCATTATTCGCGACCTATTAATCTGGCTGGAAGGTCATCTGGATCAGCCTTTGTCGCTTGACAATGTGGCGGCAAAAGCAGGCTATTCCAAGTGGCACCTGCAGAGAATGTTTAAGGACGTGACGGGCCATGCTATTGGCGCCTATATCCGCGCCCGTCGTTTATCGAAATCCGCAGTGGCGCTTCGCCTGACTGCGCGCCCTATTTTGGATATTGCCCTGCAATACCGCTTCGACTCTCAACAAACCTTTACCCGCGCGTTCAAGAAACAGTTTTCTCAGACGCCAGCGCTGTATCGCCGCTCGCCGGAATGGAGCGCTTTTGGTATTCGCCCGCCAATGCGACTCGGTGAATTTGCCATGCCTGCGCACGAGTTTGTGACGCTGGAAGATACGCAACTGCTGGGCACCACGCAAAGCTATTCCTGCTCGCTGGAACAGATTTCAGATTTCCGTCATGAAATGCGTATTCAGTTCTGGCGCGACTTCCTTGGCCATGCGCCTTCAATCCCGCCGGTGCTGTACGGGCTGAACGAAACGCGTCCGAGCATTGAAAAGGACGACGAACAGGAAGTGTTTTACACCACGGCACTGACGCCGGAACAAGCCAATGGCTATGTACCGGCGGCGCAGCCTATCCTGCTGCAGGGCGGCGAGTACGTGATGTTTACCTATGAAGGGCTGGGGACCGGCGTACAGGAGTTTATCCTGACGGTGTACGGCACCTGCATGCCGATGCTAAACCTGACCCGCCGTAAAGGGCAGGATATCGAGCGATACTACCCGGCTGAAGATGCCAAAGCGGGAGATCGCCCGATCAACCTGCGCTGCGAATTCCTGATACCGATTCGCCGCTAACGCTGCAGCTCATCCAACGCAGGGGCGTCCAGATGTGAGATGTCCCCTGCCGTTTCAACCACCCATCCCGGCGCAAGCCATAAACTTTCCTGGTAATCAACGCGGGAAATAGAGCAATTGCGCAGACGCAGGCGACGTTCGGCCCATGCCGGCAATCCCAGAATCGTACTCACCAGGCAGCCCAGCGCAATACCGTGGCTCACCAACAGTGGGCGGCTCCCCTGCGGAAGGTCCAGGCAGGCTGCCAGCGCCGCGTTGACGCGATCGCTCAGCTCCTGCATCGATTCCCCTTCCGGAATACGCCCATCAACCGTACCGTTCACCAACTGACGACGCCAGCCCTCTTCTTCAGCCGTCAGCGTGTCGATATGACGTTTTTCCAGCACGCCCATATTCAGTTCACGCAGCCGGGAGTCATAAGTGATATCACAACCACAAGCCTGAGCGATGATTTCTGCTGTGCGTCGTGTACGACCTAAATCACTACTGATGACATGCGTAATACCCAACGAGCGGGCGCGTTCACCAACCTGCATGGCCTGCTGCTCACCTTTAGCGGTCAGTGGGCTGTCTGACTGGCCTTGAATACGTCGCTCGGCGTTCCACTGCGTTTCACCATGGCGAACAAGGTATACCTGTAACATGCTTTTTTTCCGTTATACTGCGATGCGATGAATTTTCAAACTGAGCTTTATTATGCACAAGGTTATCTCTGCTACCACCAATCCTGCCAAAATTCAGGCAATTCTCCGGGCATTTGAAGAGATTTTCGGGGAAGGATCCTGCCATATCGAACCCGTCGCCGTCGAGAGCGGCGTACCGGAACAGCCTTTTGGAAGCCAGGAAACGCGCACTGGCGCACGAAATCGCGTGGATAATGCGCGACGCCTGCATCCACAAGCTGATTTCTGGGTAGCCATCGAAGCTGGAATTGACGATGACGCCACCTTCAGTTGGGTGGTGATTGATAACGGCGTTCAGCGCGGTGAAGCGCGATCGGCCACGCTGCCGCTGCCCGCCGTTATTCTCGACAGAGTCCGCCAGGGAGAAGCGCTTGGCCCGGTGATGTCGCAGTACACAGGCATTGATGAGATTGGTCGTAAAGAGGGCGCGATTGGCGTATTTACCGCGGGTAAGCTGACGCGCTCAAGCGTTTACCATCAGGCGGTCATTCTGGCGCTTAGTCCGTTTCATAACGCGGTGTATTTATAGCATTGTGCCGGATGTTCAATCATAGGCCGGATAAGGCAAAGCCGCATCCGGCGGATCAATTTTTCCCGAGCAGTACCTGCTCCAGCCACTGGCGCAGATCCACCGGCGCGGATTTCAAGCTGTTCGAACCGCGCGTAATGGTGGCGATGCCCGCCCCAAGCTCATTTTTCAGCTCGCGCTGGCTCATCTCGCCGCGCAACAGCTCTTCAATGATACGCACGCGCGTGCCCAACGCTTCGCGCTCATCCGGCGTCAACATCAAATTGAGTAGCGGCAGATGTAAATCTTGCTCATAGGCGTGTTTAAGTAAGTCGACAAAACGTAACCACTCCTGGTGACGCTGTTCTGCCATCTCTGCTGAATAGGGTGATTGCTGAGTCATAAGATATCGCCATCGTTGTGGGGGAAGCGTGCTTGCCTCCCCCTTTTGTACTCTTTAACGAGTACGATAGCATAACACAACCGATACGATCAGTAACGACGTTGCCATTCTGCGTCGCTTATCAGCTCCGGTTTATCGCCAAGGAAATAACGATAGTACGCATCGTAAGCCAGCACGTTCTTCACATAACCACGCGTCTCTGAGAACGGAATGCTTTCGACAAACGCCACGGCATCGATCCGACCTGCGCTATTGCCCAACCAGGTGCGCACACGCCCCGGTCCGGCATTATAGGCCGCCGATGCAAAGATGCGGTTATTGCCAAATTGCTGATAAACATACTGCAAATAGCTGGTGCCAATGTTGATGTTGGTATCAGGATCCAGCAGTTGACTCGGACTACTGTAACCCGGAATCGAGAACATTTTCACCGTGTGCGTTGCGGTGCCCGGCATAATCTGCATCAGCCCACTGGCGCCAACCGGCGATTTCACTTTCGGGTTCCAGGCGCTTTCCTGACGCGCGATCGCCATCGCATAACTTGGCGGAATATCTTTCCCGCTGGTGTAGCGGGTAAACAGATCTTTATAGGCCAGCGGGAAGCGCTCTTCCAGATGATCCCACAGTTTACCGGCGATCGTCGCCTGTACGCTCAGATCCCACCAATGATTGTTAAACGCGTAGCGCGCCAGCTGCGCCTGCTCGGACTTGGTGCGGCTGGTGACCAGATTTGCCCATTCACTGCGCGCGGTATTATCCAGATTCCAGTACATCAGCTCGCGTACGCGCGCCATTTCCGGTCCCTGAGTCAGCGCAGAGTCAACGTTCGCTGGCGCTTTATCCACCTTCAGCTCGTACTCTTCACCGAGGCGTTGCGCCGCCACCATCGGGTAGAAACCGCGCTGCTGCATGAGTTGATGCAGGATCTCTTTCGCTTCCGCCTCGCGCCCGCGCTCCAGCAGCAGATCCGCTTGCCAGTAGCGCCACTCGTCTTTTTCTTTTGCATCCATCGGCAGACGCGCCAGCCAGGTATTCAGGCCGCGACGATCGCCAGTTCCCAGCGCCATCCGCACGCGACGCTCCACAAGCGAGGTGGAATTTGAGCGCATAATCGCATCATCACGCCATTTCGCCTGCTCGTCGGTGACGTCATTGCCCATCAGACGCCAGGCGACGATGTCGCGCAGTTCCTGAGTCTGCTCGTCATTTAACTGCTGCGCCTGTACCAAAGAGGGGATCATCAGGCGGGCGTTTTCGACATCCTGACGCGCCACGCTGGCAAAAGCCACCGCCGCCATCTGCCGGGTGAAATCCGTTGCGCCAGTGGTGCGCGCAAAGGTCATTACGGTGTTTGGATCGTTAGCCAGCGCAATGATTGCCGACGCAATCGTCTGATATTCCCCAGGCATTTGCCCGGCCAGCGCGGTGACCAGCCCCGTATTGCCCGCTTTCATCGCCAGACGAATACGCTCCAGATAAGCCAGCGGATCCTGAGTGCCTGAGGCGCGCCACACGCCGAATAATTTGTCACAGGCGTTCGGCTGACTTTTCCCGGTCAGCCACAGCTCTTTCGCGCCCCGCCATGCCTCTTCGGTTTGTCCGGTACTCCATTTCGCGAAGTAATAGTTACATTGCGCTTCCGTGGTACCCGGTTTTTCCGGGCTAAACGCCAGCAGTCCACGCCAGTCTTCCCGTCGCGCCAGTTCATTCACAAAACGCGATTGCAGAGTACGCGCCGGGGGCAGCGTCGGGTTGGCGCGCACAAAATTGGTGACGGTAATGGTCGGCTGATTCATCAGATCGTCAGTAATCTGACGATATTCCAGATAGGGATACAGAGGATAGTTCTTCAGGCCGGGCATCATCTGCTCTACGACATCCATCTGTCGGTTGTCCCAGGCCTGCTTAATTTGCGCATAGCGATTGCGCTGCTCATCCAGGGAATCGGCTCGCGCCACTTGACTGACCGTCAGCAGACATACGCTGGCCGCCAGCAGGCGCCAGGTAAATTGTTTGGCTTTGTCCACAAGCTCTTCCTCTTGTCATGTTACGTCTGTGCAGCATCATGCCGCTTAATTCATTCATGCTAACCAGACATTGCAGAATGCGCCACGTCACGGACACTTTTTTACTTTTGTTGCGAGTGAGATCTGCTGGCTGGGATTGGGCAATGAAAAAGGCTACACTTCGCTTTTGATAACTCTATTCATCACTATAAAAGAGGCGAAGTCCACGTGGCTCAATTCGTTTATACCATGCATCGTGTCGGCAAAGTCGTTCCGCCGAAACGTCATATTCTTAAAAACATCTCACTGAGCTTCTTCCCTGGCGCCAAAATCGGTGTACTCGGTCTGAACGGCGCGGGTAAATCTACCCTGCTGCGCATCATGGCCGGCATTGATACCGAAATCGAAGGCGAAGCTCGCCCACAGCCGGGCATTAAAATCGGTTACCTGCCGCAGGAACCAAAACTGAACCCGGAACACACCGTCCGTGAGTCTGTTGAAGAAGCGGTGGCCGAAGTCGTTAACGCCCTGAAAGGCCTGGATGAAGTATATGCCAAGTACGCAGAACCGGACGCCGACTTCGATAAACTGGCCGCGCAGCAGGGCAAGTTTGAAGAGATTATTCAGGCGCACGACGGCCATAACCTGAACGTGCAGCTCGAGCGTGCCGCTGACGCCCTGCGTCTGCCGGACTGGGATGCCAAAATCGAGAACCTTTCCGGTGGTGAACGCCGCCGCGTCGCGCTGTGCCGCCTGCTGCTGGAAAAACCAGACATGCTGCTGCTCGACGAACCAACCAACCACCTGGATGCCGAATCCGTTGCCTGGCTGGAACGCTTCCTGCACGACTTCGAGGGTACCGTCGTGGCGATTACCCACGACCGTTACTTCCTCGACAATGTTGCGGGTTGGATTCTGGAGCTGGACCGCGGCGAAGGTATTCCATGGGAAGGCAACTACTCCTCCTGGCTGGAGCAGAAAGATCAGCGTCTGGCGCAGGAAGCTTCTCAGGAAGCCGCTCGTCGTAAATCTATCGAGAAAGAGCTGGAGTGGGTGCGTCAGGGTGCGAAAGGCCGCCAGTCTAAGGGCAAAGCCCGTCTGGCGCGCTTTGAAGAGCTGAATAACACCGAATACCAGAAGCGTAACGAAACCAACGAACTGTTTATTCCACCTGGACCTCGTCTGGGCGATAAAGTCGTTGAGGTCAGCAATCTGCGTAAATCCTACGGCGATCGCGTGCTGATCGACAACCTGAGCTTCTCGGTACCGAAAGGCGCTATCGTCGGCATCATCGGTCCGAACGGCGCGGGTAAATCGACGCTGTTCCGCATGATGTCCGGCCAGGAACAGCCTGACAGCGGCACCATCACGCTGGGCGAAACCGTGAAGCTGGCCTCCGTTGACCAGTTCCGTGACGCAATGGATAACAGCAAAACCGTGTGGGAAGAAGTTTCCGGCGGGCTGGATATCATGAAGATCGGCAACACCGAAATGCCAAGCCGCGCCTACGTAGGCCGCTTTAACTTCAAAGGCGTGGATCAGGGTAAACGCGTGGGCGAACTGTCCGGCGGTGAGCGCGGTCGTCTGCACCTGGCGAAGCTACTGCAGGTTGGCGGCAACATGCTGCTGCTCGATGAACCGACCAACGACCTGGATATCGAAACCCTGCGCGCGCTGGAAAACGCCCTGCTGGAGTTCCCGGGCTGCGCGATGGTTATCTCGCACGACCGTTGGTTCCTCGACCGTATCGCCACCCACATTCTGGACTACCAGGATGAAGGTAAGGTTGAGTTCTTCGAAGGTAACTTTACCGAATACGAAGAGTATAAGAAACGCACGCTGGGCGCCGATGCTCTGGAGCCGAAGCGTATCAAGTACAAGCGTATTTCTAAGTAATTACCGTTAAGCGCCGTATCCGGTCTACGAGGTTAATGCAACTTCCAGGCCGGATAAGCGCGGCGCTATCCGGCATTTAACCTATCTCTGCTCGCCCATCAACTCTTTCACCAGCTCCACGCAGCGCAGGAATCGACCATCGTAGTCAGGTTCCTGAACGTGCACGAAATCGATATTGTTTTCCTGCAGCATCCCGACCAGCAGCGACTGAAACGCTTTTCGGTCAACCGAGCTGCCAAGGCTACGCAAACCATCCGCCACCCATGGGGTGTTGTTTTCCAGCAGGATCACCAGGTCAAAACGGTACTCATCAATCAGCGCCTGCACAAACGGGTGTTCACGCCCTTCGTACTTTTTACAGAATGCCTGAGTGGTCACGAAATCGGTATCGATAAACGCCACTTTATTGGCATACTTGACAGCAAAATCAATGTATTGTGCTTGTCCGAGGGCAATCTTATCGTAGTCGGAATATTGCAACGCCATCTCGTCGCCGCCCAAATGGGAGAAGACGTAATCACGCCCGTATTCCCACGCACTGGTGGTGTTAAAGATATTGGCGAGCTTGTTCACCAGCGTGGATTTTCCGCTCGACTCCCCGCCAAGGATCGCCACGGTGCGCACGAAAAACGGCTTCACTTCGGTGGGAATATACTCCCAATAGCGAAACGGGTTTTCGCGGATTTGCCCGCCACTGATGCTCATAAACGTCCGTTTCGGATCCACCAGCACCGTTTCGATCCCCAGATGTTTCAGATACTGCGGGGCATCTGACTCTTCAGAGGTGTAGATCCAGTTTGGCTGGATCCCCTTCTCCTGCATAAACGTTTTGATGCCGTTGCTCCACACGTCCCAACCGTGCGGATACGGCTCCATGCCCTCTTCGTTGAAGGCATGAATTCGGATATTTTTCTGATATTTAAATGTTTGCAGCAGCCAACGTAAACGATCGGGCACCGTCGGCTGTTGCGACATGGCGCTGTCTTCAAACAGGCTGCGATCGCGCGTATCGTCATAACCCATGATGATATGCAGCTCATCGACCTGACTACAGGCACGCTGGATCAGATAGATGTGGCCGGTGTGCAGCGGATAAAACTTACCGAATACCACACCGATATTTTTCTGCTGGCGCGGAAACTCCAGCCCGAGAAAACGGTGCAGCGCCTCCAGCTTTTGCGCGCTGGGGCTTTTGATTTTGGCATTCAGCAGTTGGCTTAAATATCCCTTGGTCATGCCACTGGCATCCGCCACCTGTTGCAGGGTACAGCCCTTTTGCTTTATGGCGGTTTTGAGATATTCGAACGATGACACAAGAGCCTCCTGCTGGAAAAATCGCGTAACACTGCCTGATGGCGCTTCGCTTATCAGGCCTACAACATCAATCCGTAGGCCGGATAAGACGCATTGCGTCGCCATCCGGCAAATTATACAACATCACTGCATACAGAGGATTATAAGTCGTCAAACACGCTTAACGCATCTGCAAGCTTTTTAACGCCAAAAACCTGCATCCCTTCCGGCACTTTTTTCGGGACGTTGGCGGCAGGCACAATCGCCCGACGGAAGCCATGCTTCGCCGCTTCAGAAATACGTTCCTGGCCGCTCGGCACCGGGCGAATCTCGCCCGCCAGTCCCACTTCGCCAAAGACCACTAAATCCTGCGGTAGCGGTCTGTCACGCAGGCTGGAGACCATTGCCAGCAGCAGCGCCAGATCGGCGCTGGTTTCGGTGACTTTGACACCACCGACCACGTTGACGAACACATCCTGATCCGCCATCTGCAAGCCGCCGTGACGATGCAGCACCGCCAGAAGAATCGCCAGACGGTTCTGTTCCAGACCGACCGCCACGCGACGCGGGTTCGCCATCATTGAGTGATCGACCAGCGCCTGAATCTCTACCAGCAGCGGACGCGTACCTTCCCAGACCACCATCACCGAACTACCGGAAGTAACTTCATCGCCACGGCTTAAGAAGATAGCGGAAGGGTTACTGACTTCACGCAGGCCCTGCTCGGTCATGGCAAAGACGCCCAGCTCATTCACCGCGCCAAAGCGGTTTTTATGGCTACGCAGGGTACGGAAACGGGAGTCGGCATCGCCGTCGAGCAGTACCGAGCAGTCGATACAGTGCTCTAGCACTTTTGGCCCGGCCAGCGATCCGTCTTTCGTCACATGACCTACCATCACAATCGCCACGCCGCGCGTTTTGGCAAAGCGCGTCAGGTAAGCGGCCGTTTCGCGCACCTGCGCCACGCTGCCCGGCGAAGACTGAATATCCGCCATGTGCATCACCTGAATGGAGTCGATCACCATCAGCTTCGGCTGTTCTTCTTCGGCAATCAGGCAAATTTGTTCGATGCTGGTTTCCGACAGCATGTTCAGATTCGCCGTCGGCAGGCCAAGCCGATGCGCGCGCATCGCCACCTGCTGTAGCGACTCTTCGCCGGTGACGTACAGCGTTTTCATCTGCTCGGCGAGCTTGCACAGCGTTTGCAGCAGCAACGTCGATTTGCCCGCGCCAGGGTTACCGCCAATCAGAATAGCGCTGCCAGGTACCACCCCACCGCCCAGCACGCGGTCAAACTCTTTAAATCCGGTGGAAAAACGCGGCAATTCCTCAAGGCTGATGTCAGACAGCTTCTGCACTTTTGCGACACCCGCATTCCCGGCATAGCCGCTGAGCCGCTCGTTACGCGCCACCGTCGGCGACGCGGCAAGGCGCACCTCGGTAATGGTGTTCCAGGCCTGGCAGGCGCTGCATTGCCCCTGCCAGCGCGGGTAATCGGCCCCGCATTCATTACAAACAAAGGCGCGTTTTGGAGCTTTTGCCACGTTTTACCTCTTTCGTTAACGCTTTTGCCGGATAGCGCTGACGCTTATCCGGCATCAACACTATTTCTGGTTCATACTGCCGGAGAGAATGCAGAACACCCCCATCAGATCGGCGTGACGGATAGTAATCTCTGTCTTTTCATTCACTTTGGGTTTGGCATGATACGCAATGCCCAACCCTGCGGTTTTAATCATCGGCAGATCGTTCGCGCCGTCGCCGATCGCCACCGTCTGCACCATCGGGATCTCATACTCTTGCGCCAGACGGGTCAGCGTATTGGCTTTGTATTGCGCATCGACGATATCGCCAATCACATTGCCGGTAAATTTCCCGTCCATGATCTCCAGCTCGTTTGCTACAGCCGCCGTCAGACGTAACTTATTACGCAGATAATCCGCAAAGAAGGTAAACCCGCCGGAGGCGATAGCCACTTTCCAACCCAGCGTTTCCAGCTTCAACACCAGTTGAGTCAGACCAGGCATCAGCGGTAAATTTTCGCGTACCTGATGCAAAATATTGGCATCCGCGCCTTTCAGCGTTGCCACACGGCTGCGCAGGCTGGCGGTAAAGTCCAGTTCACCGCGCATCGCACGTTCAGTGACTTCGGCAACCATCTCGCCGGTGCCGGCCAGCTTCGCGATTTCATCAATGCACTCGATCTGGATCGCCGTTGAATCCATATCCATCACCAGCAAACCCGGCGTACGCAGATGTGGAATCTTGCCGAGTGGCGCAACATCCAGTCTGGCATCATGCGCCAGTTTTGCCGCACGCGGCGTTAACGAACCCGCCAGGCGAATCACCTGATAATCCTCAACGCACCAGGCGGCCACGATCACCATCGCCGCGCCCAGTTTGCTCTGGTATTGCGTGAGACGTTGTTTATCCAGCCCGCGACCATACAGCAGCCAGCCACTACGGCCCGCGTGGTAATCCAGCGGCATGACTTCATCGCCACTTAAAGAGAGGGGCAGACCTGGCCACAGAGAGACATCTTCAGGTAGATCGCACCAGGTAATGTTAGGCATTAAAGCTCCTGTAAAATCGTTCGGGTCGGAATCATCCAGGGGAAAATAACGCATGAGGCTACCCTGTAACCAGCGCTTCTGGCAACATTAAGTCTCAAATTTTCAGCAGGTGGAATATGGCTCGCACAAAACTGAAATTCCGACTACATCGTGCAGTGATTGTATTGTCCTGCCTGGCGCTGCTCGTCGCCCTGATGCAGGGCGCATCCTGGTTTAGTCAAAGCCACCAGCAACAACGTAATCCGCAACTGGAAGAGCTGGCCCGTACGTTGGCACGTCAGGTCGCATTAAACGTCGCGCCGCTGATGCATACCGAAACGCCGGATGAAAAGCGCATTAAAGCAGTGCTCACGCAACTGACGGAAAGCAGCCGTATTCTGGATGCGGGCGTGTACGATGAACAGGGAGACCTGATTACTCGTACCGGTGAGAGCGTCAACGTTCGTGACCGACTGGCGCTGGACGGTAAAAAAGCCGGGGGCTATTTTAACCAGCAGATTGTCGAACCCATTCAAGGCAAAAATGGTCCACTGGGCTATCTGCGCCTGACGCTGGATACCCACACGCTCGCCACCGAGGCCAAACAGGTGGATAACACCACCAACATTCTACGCCTTATGCTGCTCCTGTCACTGGCGATTGGCGTGGTGCTGACCCGCACCTTACTGCAAGGTAAGCGCACCCGCTGGCAACAATCGCCGTTCCTGCTTACCGCCAACAAACCGGTGCAGGAAGAAGATAAAGATGATTAAGAAAAGGAAATCGCTATGACTACCCTGCGCCTGCTTATCTCAGACTCTTACGATCCGTGGTTTAACCTGGCGGTTGAAGAGTGCATATTTCGCCAGATGCCCGCTACGCAACGCGTTCTGTTCTTATGGCGTAACGCCGATACGGTGGTGATTGGCCGGGCGCAAAACCCATGGAAAGAGTGTAATACCCGCCGTATGGAAGAGGATAACGTGCGGCTCGCCCGTCGCAGCAGCGGCGGCGGCGCGGTGTTCCATGATTTAGGCAATACCTGCTTTACCTTTATGGCCGGCAAACCGGAATACGACAAAACTATCTCTACCGCTATCGTACTCAATGCATTGAATTCATTGGGCGTTATGGCCGATGCTTCGGGACGCAACGATCTGGTGGTGAAAACGCCGGACGGCGATCGCAAAGTCTCTGGTTCAGCCTATCGCGAAACCAAAGATCGCGGCTTCCATCACGGTACGCTGCTGCTGAATGCAGACCTCAGCCGCCTGGCGAACTATCTGAATCCGGATAAAAAGAAACTCGCGGCGAAAGGGATTACCTCCGTTCGCTCCCGCGTGGCCAATCTTACCGAGCTATTACCGGGCATCACCCATGAACAGGTCTGTCAGGCGGTCACGGACGCCTTTTTCGCCCATTACGGCGAGCGCGTCGAAGCAGAAGTAATATCCCCGGATAAAACGCCGGATCTGCCGAATTTTGCCGAAACCTTTGCGCGCCAGAGCAGTTGGGAGTGGAATTTCGGCCAGGCGCCAGCGTTCAGCCATCTGCTGGACGAGCGTTTCACCTGGGGCGGCGTCGAGCTACACTTCAACGTCGAAAAAGGTCATATCACCCGTGCACAGGTCTTTACCGACAGCCTCAATCCCGCGCCACTGGAAGCGCTGGCGGGGCGGTTGCAAGGGTGTTTGTATCGCGCGGATATGCTGCAACAGGAGTGCGAGGCGCTGCTGGTTGATTTCCCGGAGCAAGAAAAAGAACTGCGGGAACTGTCGGCATGGATTGCCGGAGCGGTGCGTTAATAAAAAAAAGCCGGATGGCGGCTACGCCTTATCCGGCCTACGATCGCGAGGCCCGGTAAGCGCAGCGTCACCGGGCATCACACAGTCTTACTCTTTATCGCCCAGCAGAACAGATTCCAGCGCGATTTTGATCATGTCGTTGAAGGTCGTCTGACGCTCAGCGGCCGTGGTCTGCTCGTGGGTACGAATATGGTCGGACACGGTGCAGATGGTCAGCGCTTTCGCACCAAACTCAGCAGCAACGCCGTAGATGCCCGCAGCTTCCATTTCCACGCCCAGTACGCCGTATTTTTCCATCACGTCGAACATTTCGCCGTCCGGAGAGTAGAACAGGTCAGCGGAGAACAGGTTGCCTACGCGCGCGTCAACGCCCAGCGCTTTTGCCGCATCAACCGCGTTACGTACCATGTCAAAGTCAGCGATAGCCGCAAAGTCATGATCTTTAAAACGGATACGGTTCACTTTGGAGTCGGTGCAGGCGCCCATACCGATCACCACGTCGCGCAGTTTGACGTCCATACGCACAGCGCCGCAGGAGCCGACGCGAATGATTTTCTTCACGCCGAAATCGGTGATCAGCTCTTTGGTGTAGATAGAGCAGGATGGGATACCCATACCGTGGCCCATAACAGAAATCTTACGGCCTTTGTAAGTCCCGGTGAAACCTAACATGCCGCGAACGTTGTTCACTTCACGAACATCTTCGAGGAAAGTTTCAGCAATATGTTTTGCACGCAGCGGGTCGCCCGGCATCAATACGACGTCAGCGAAATCACCCATTTCTGCATTAATATGTGGAGTTGCCATCTTCAGTTCCTTTTACATTGTTGTTTTTGCCGGATGGCGGCTGCGCCTTATCCGGCCTACAAACGATTCCTGGTAGGCCGGATAAGGCGCAGCCGCCATCCGGCAACGGGCATTACAGCATGTTTTTACCGTAGTCCATTGGCGACGTACCGAAGTAGCTCGCTAGCGTCTGGCCGATATCCGCGAAGGTTTCACGGTGACCTAAAGAGCCCGGTTTCACTTTCGGACCGTAGATCAGCACCGGAATGTGCTCACGGGTATGGTCGGTACCGGTCCAGCTCGGGTCGCAGCCGTGGTCGGCGGTGAGGATCAGAATGTCATCTTCACCCATCAGTTCCATCAGCTCCGGCAGACGACGGTCAAACAGTTCCAGACCAGCAGCATAGCCCGCGATGTCGCGGCGGTGACCCCAGGAAGAGTCGAAGTCCACGAAGTTAGTGAAGACAATGGTCTCGTCACCCGCTTCTTTCATCTCTTTAATCGTGGCGTCGAACAGCGCATCCAGGCCGGTCGCTTTCACTTTTTTGGTGATACCGCAGTTGGCGTAAATATCCGCGATCTTACCGACAGAGACAACATGACCTTTTTTCTCGTCAACCAGTTTCTGCAGCACGGTCGGCGCTGGCGGCTCAACGGCCAGGTCGTGACGGTTACCGGTACGCTGGAAGTTACCGGCTTTATCACCGATAAACGGACGCGCGATAACACGACCGATGTTGTAACCGCCCTCGGTCAGCTCTTCACGCGCGATTTCGCACAGCTCGTAGAGTTTATCCAGGCCAAAGGTCTCTTCATGACAGGCAATCTGGAACACGGAGTCAGCGGAGGTATAGAAAATCGGCTTCCCGGTTTTCATATGTTCTTCGCCCAGTTGATCCAGAATCACGGTACCGGAAGAGTGGCAGTTACCGAGGTAACCCGGCAGGTTGGCACGTTTTACCAGCTTATCCAGCAGTTCCTGCGGGAAGCTATTTTCGTGGTCGCTAAAGTAACCCCAGTCAAACAGAACCGGCACTCCGGCGATTTCCCAGTGGCCAGACGGCGTATCTTTCCCGGAAGAGAGTTCATGCGCCCATGCGTAGGCGCCAATGACTTCCGCATTACCGTCCATACCAGCAGCAATTTTACCGGTAGAACCTTCGTGAGCTTTCACCAGGCCCAGACGGGTCAGGTTAGGCAGATTCAGTGGGCCTTTGCGACCATTGTCAGCCTCACCTTTCGCACAGGCTTCTGCAATGTGTCCCATAGTGTCTGAGCCTACGTCGCCAAAGCGATCCGCATCTTCAGTCGCACCAATACCAAAGGAGTCCAGCACCATAATAAATGCACGTTTCATCTTGTTCTCCATACATCTGCGCCGCAAAAAAGCGATCAGATCAGTATACAGTTATTCGGTTATACGACGATAGACTGTCGGTGTAATTTCTGGCGCTTTATTGTCAAGGCTGATTGCCGCTTTGACCGCTTTCGCCGCTTCCTGCCAGCTGGCTTCATCTTTCGCGTGGATCACCGCCAGCGGACGCTGTCCGTCTACGCTGTCGCCCAAACGGGCCATGTCGCTAAAGCCGACGCTGTAATCAATGGTGTCCGATGCCTGACGGCGTCCGCCGCCCATAGAAACGACTGCCATACCCAGCGCACGGGTATCCATCGCGCTGACGAAACCTTCGGTATCAGCATAGACGGCTTTACTGAGCATCGCCGTCGGCAGATACTTCGCATAGTTTTCGACGAAGTCGGTCGGGCCTTTCTGCGCCGCAACCATACGGCCAAAAATTTCCGCCGCTTTACCGTTGTCCAGCACCGCCTGCAATTTCGCGCGGGCTTCGGCGTCATCTTTCGCCAGATTGCCGGAGATCAGCATTTCCACGCACAGCGCCATGGTGACATCTAACAGACGTGGATTACGGTATTCACCTGTCAGGAACTGAACAGCCTCGCGGACTTCTACCGCGTTACCTGCGCTGGAAGCCAGCACCTGGTTCATATCAGTTAACAGCGCGGTGGTACGCACACCCGCCCCGTTCGCCACGCCGACAATTGCTTCGGCAAGGGCTTCAGAAAGTTCATAGGTCGGCATAAACGCGCCGCTGCCTACTTTTACATCCATCACCAACGCATCCAGCCCTTCCGCCAGCTTTTTCGCCAGGATAGAGCCGGTAATCAGCGGGATGGAATCCACCGTCGCGGTAATATCGCGGGTGGCATAAAAACGTTTATCCGCCGGTGCGAGCGAGCTGGTTTGCCCAATAATCGCCACACCCACGTCTTTAATAATTTCACGGAAACGCGCGTCGTCCGGGAAGATATCAAACCCAGGAATCGCTTCCAGTTTATCGAGCGTACCGCCGGTATGACCCAGGCCGCGCCCGGAAATCATCGGAATATAGCCGCCACAGGCAGCCACCATCGGGCCTAACATCAGCGACGTTACGTCGCCCACGCCGCCGGTAGAGTGTTTATCCACAATCGGGCCGTTCAGTTGCAGGCTTTTCCAGTCCAGCACGGTTCCTGAATCACGCATTGCCATGGTCAGCGAAACTCGCTCAGGCATTGTCATATCGTGGAAGAAAATGGTCATCGCCAGGGCGGCGATTTGCCCCTCAGAGATGGTGTTGTCGCGAATCCCATTGATAAAGAAACGAATTTCTTCATCGCTCAGCGCATGACCATCACGTTTTTTACGAATAATTTCTTGTGCGAGAAACACGGTAACCTCCCGATTATGGGCCGGGTAAGCAGTGCGCTCCCCGGCTAGTCGTATTGATGCCGGATGGCGGCTTACGCCTTATCCGGCCTACGATGGGCAATTCAAACTTAGTAGCTGCTTGCGCTCTTACCGTCGCCGTGACCCAGCGCTTTGAGCAGGCTCGCCAGCAGGCTGGATGCGCCAAAACGGTAATGGCGGGAATCTGCCCAGTCAGCGCCAAACAGTTCGTCGGCAATCGCCAGGAACTGCTGTGCATCTTCTGCAGTACGTACGCCGCCAGCGGGTTTGAATCCAACGGTTTTAGAAACGCCCATATCACGGATCACTTCCATCATGATGCGTGCGCTTTCCGGCGTCGCATTGACCGGTACTTTACCGGTAGACGTTTTGATGAAATCAGCACCCGCTTTGATAGAAATTTCAGACGCTTTGCGAATCAGGGCTTCTTCTTTCAGCTCACCAGTTTCGATGATCACTTTCAGCAGCACATTTGCTGCCGCACATGCATCTTTACAGGCTTTAACCAGATCAAAACCAATCTGCTCATTACCCGCGATCAGCGCACGATACGGGAACACCACGTCAACTTCGTCAGCACCGTAGGCAATCGCCGCGCGGGTTTCAGCCAGCGCGATCTCAATGTCGTCATTGCCGTGCGGGAAGTTGGTGACGGTGGCAATACGGATATCCGGTGTGCCCTGCTCTTTCAGGGTCTTACGCGCAATAGGAATGAAACGTGGATAGATGCAAATTGCTGCCGTGTTGCCAACCGGGGTCTTCGCCTGATGACACAGCGCGATCACTTTTTCATTGGTGTCGTCGTCATTCAGGGTGGTCAGATCCATCAGTTTCAGTGCACGCAGGCTGCTTGCTGTTAAATCGGTCATAACATTCTCCAACGGCATCGCCGTATAAAATTTCACCTTGCGAGTTTGTTAGTATTCTAACATCCGCTCGCGATTACACTTCGATATACATCACAGTTAATGAAAACCACATACAGATTTGCATTACTCTAATGAGATCCACTTCAAATAATTTACCTTTACCCCACAGGTGCGGTGGCATCAGACGCATCCGGATCAAAGGTTGCAGCGGCATAGCTTTCTACAATGGCGCTATACCTTCGGCACATAAAGGAACCAACGATGCCCACTTCAAGCGAATTCGCGCTGCAACAGCGGTGCCAACAAATCGTGACCAGCCCGACGCTCAGTCCTGAGCAGAAACGCCACTTTTTGGCGCTGGAGGCTGAAAACGCGCTGCCTTATCCGCCACTGCCCGCTGAGGCCCGTCAGGCGCTGGATGACGGGGTGATCTGCGATATGTACGAAGGTCATGCCCCGTTCAAACCGCGCTATGTGCTGCCTGATTACGCGCATTTTTTGGCCAACGGTTCCTCATGGCTGGAGCTTGAAGGCGCCAGCGACCTTGATGATGCGCTGTCCTTGCTCACCATCCTGTACCACCACGTTCCGTCAGTGACCTCGATGCCGGTCTACCTCGGTCAGCTCGACGCTCTGTTGCAACCGTATGTTAGAATTCTAACACAGGAAGAGATCGATATTCGAATAAAACGTTTCTGGCGTTATCTCGACAGAACCCTGCCAGACGCGTTTATGCATGCCAATATCGGCCCTGCCGATACGCCAGTCACCCGCGCAATTTTACGTGCAGATGCAGAGTTAAAGCAGGTTTCACCGAATCTGACATTCATTTATGATCCGCAAATTACCCCTGATGATCTGCTGCTCAACGTGGCGCAAAATATCTGCGAGTGCAGTAAGCCGCACATATCCAACGGCCCCGCAAATGATAAAATATTCACAAAAGGTCAGTATGGCGTCGTGAGTTGTTACAACTCTTTACCGCTCGCCGGGGGCGGCAGCACGCTGGTCAGGCTCAATCTGAAAGCCATCGCAGAGCGCAGCACCTCTGTCGATGACTTCTTTACACGCACCCTACCGCACTACTGCCAGCAGCAAATCGCCATCATTGATTCACGATGTGAATTCCTCTACACGAAATCACATTTCTTTGAGAATAGCTTCCTCGTGCAGGAAGGGTTGATTGATCCCGAACGTTTTGTGCCGATGTTCGGGATGTATGGTCTGGCGGAAGCGGTAAACCTGCTGTGCGAAAAGGCAGGACAAAGCGCCCGCTACGGGAAAGATGCGTTCGCCAATCAGCTCGGGTATCGCATTAGCGCCCAACTGGCGGAGTTTGTCGAACGCACGCCGGTGAAGTATGGCTGGCAGCAGCGCGCGATGCTGCATGCACAGTCGGGGATCAGTTCTGACATCGGCACCACGCCCGGCGCGCGTCTGCCTTATGGTGATGAACCTGACCCGATCACCCACCTGCAAACCGTCGCGCCGCATCACGCATATTATCACGCCGGGATCAGCGATATCCTGACGCTGGATGAAACCATCAAGCGTAATCCACAGGCGCTGGTGCAACTGTGCCTCGGCGCGTTTAAAGCCGGAATGCGTGAATTCACCGCCAACGTGAGCGGCAACGATCTGGTCCGCGTCACGGGCTATATGGTGCGCCTGTCGGATCTGGAAAAATATCGTGCCGAAGGATCTCGCACTAACACCACCTGGCTTGGTGAAGAGGCCGCACGCAATACGCGCATTCTGGAACGACAACCTCGTGTGATAAGCCATGAACAGCAGATGCGCTTCAGTAAGTAAACTGATCCCTTTCTCCTGCGTCGACGGGCCGGGCAGCCGCCTGGCTCTGTTCCTGCAAGGGTGTAATCTGCGCTGTAAGAACTGCCACAATCCATGGACGATGGGGCGCTGCAACGACTGCGGAGAATGTGTGCTGCATTGCCCGCATGAAGCGCTAAGCCTGAGTGCAGGAAAAGTATGGTGGCAGTCCGATGTGTGTCAGCAGTGCGACACCTGCCTGCGCCTGTGCCCGCAGCAGGCGACGCCGATGGCGCAAACCATGAGCGTTGATCAGGTGCTGCAGCATATTCGCAAGGCAGCCCTGTTTATTGAGGGAATTACGGTCAGCGGTGGTGAAGCGACTACCCAGTTGCCGTTTATTGTGGCGCTGTTTACCGCGCTCAAAAGCGATCCTCTGCTGCAACATCTGACCTGCATGGTCGACAGCAACGGCATGCTGAGCGAAACCGGCTGGCAAAAACTATTGCCGGTGTGCGACGGGGTAATGCTCGATTTAAAAGCCTGGGATAGCACGTGCCATCGCCAGCTTACCGGTCGAGATAATACGCTGATTAAACAAAGCATTACCTTTCTGTCAAGGCAGGGCAAGCTTGCTGAGCTACGCCTGTTGGTGATCCCCGATCGGGTGGATTATTTGCAGCATATTGATGCGCTGGCGGCGTTCATTAAGCAGTCAGGCGAGGTACCGGTGCGACTGAATGCCTTTCATGCGCATGGGGTGTATGGCGAAGCAAAAGACTGGCCGAGCGCAACGCCAGAGGATGTGGAGCAACTGGCGGCAGGATTGCGCGAGCGTGGGGTGGATAACCTGATTTTCCCGGCGCTGTATCTGTGATTACCGGATGCGACGACATCATAGGTAGGCCGGATAAGGCACAGCCGCCATCCAGGCCCAACAATCACACATTAAACAACGCGGTCGTATTGCGATACAGCGCATCTGCTATCACGTCCGCAGGCTCTTGACGCAGTTCGCATAATGTCTCAAAGACTCTGAGGGCCTGCTCGGGGCGATTGGGCTGCCCCTGAAAACCATTGAGCGGCATGTCCGGCGCATCGGTTTCCAGCAGGAGTGATTCCAGCGGCAATTGCGCCATCACCTCACGGGTTTTACTGGCGCGTGGATAGGTAATGGTGCCGCCAACGCCAATTTTGTACCCCAGTTGCACAAAGCGTTGCGCCTGCTGCAGACTCCCGGAAAAACCATGCACCACGCCGGTTCGTGGCAGAGCATGGCGTTTCAGATGCATCGCCAGCTTGTCATGAGTCCGTCGCGAATGCAGGATCACCGGCAGTTCGTAACGCTTCGCCAGTTTAAGCTGCGCGTCCAGCACCCGTTCTTGTTTATCAAATTGCGGAGCGTCCCGATAAAGGTCCAGTCCAATCTCGCCTACGGCTACCAGCTTTTGCGGGCGCGTATCCAGCGCCTGCTGCAGTTGGTCCAGACTGTCATCGCCGTGTTGTTCAATAACAATGGGATGCAGACCCAAAGCAGCAAACAATGGCGGATACTTTTCCGCTAACGCCAGTACGCGGGAAAAGTTTGCCGCCTGTGTCGCCGGAACAATGATGCAATTCACACCGACCGCCGCGGCACGTTGAATGCTGGCGGGCTCATCATCGGTAAACGGCGGGAAATCAAAGTGACAATGTGTATCAATGAAACGAAAACTCACGCCAGATCCTCGCTATCAAACGTTGTATCGTTAGCCTGAGGCGCATTGGTCACCACGGGCGCGTGGGCATCGTTGGCCACCGGTGCGGGAGGAACCACCACCGGTCCCGGCACGACAATCTTCGGCGTCTGACGAGGCAATGGCGCGTTTTTCGCCAACAACTTGCCGACGGTGGCCAGGAAGTAACGACCACACAAACGCCCGGTCTTATAGTCTTCTCGCAGCGCCGGAATACGGCTGCCCAGCGCCATGCTGTGGAGCGGTTTAGGCGGATAGATCTCAAAGATTCGCAGCTTACCCGGCGGCTTTTCAATAAAATTCTGGATCGCGCGATAGCTGGCTTCATGGTGTTGGACCAAATTCAGCAACGGTTGCAGACTGCTTTCGCCCAGCCAGCGCTCCATACGTTTGAACCACTGCGGGGTGTAGTACATTTGCGAAGGCACAGTGCGGATCACCACCAGCGTTTTTGCGCCATGCTTCGCCGCTTCCTGTACGGGTATGGCATCGCTGACTCCCCCGTCCAGATAGTTCACACCGTCCAGCGCAACGCCAGTGCGGTAGAATCCCGGAATAGCGCTGGAGGCGCGAATGAGATCGAGCCAGTTTTGCCGGTTTGGCGAAAAATAACCAGGCGTATAATCATCACCCCGGCAGGCGCACATATAAAACGCTTTCCCAGAGGCAAACAGACGCTCGGCGTTATCCATCGCCAGCGGCATCTGGGATGCGGTCGAATCCACCAGCCAGTCGAGATCGATTAAGTTTCCCCCGCGCACAAAGCGCACCGGGTCAAAAAACTCACGGCGGGTGGTGTAACGCATAATGACTTTACGACCGTAACCGGGCTGGTTACACAGATAGGCTGAAAGGTTTTGCGCCCCGGCGGACGTCCCGTAGTAAAGGTCAAAGGGATTGAACTGCGCACGCATGAACTCATCCAGTACGCCAGCGGTAAAGATTCCTCTTTGTCCCCCACCCTCACACACCAGCGCCATACTGCCTGGTTGAAACGGACGTAACGATAACGGCGCAATATTACCGAGCGTGACGGGTATTCTCTGCCCCACCTCTGCCTTCCTGTTATTTTTGTACTGGAACAACAAAGTAACGCAAATTGCCTGACGCTAAAACCGTAAAAGCCAGTCCACTGGACTGGCTTGGTAGCAAGTTATCTTTACGGTTTACTGACTAGGGTCGTTTACGCCCTGTAAACAGGCTGACCAGAAACAGAATGATCCCCACCACGAAAACAATTTTCGCTGCGCCTGCAGCGGTACCAGCCAGTCCACCAAAACCCAGTGCGGCGGCAATTAACGCGATAACCAGAAATATGATGCCCCATCGAAACATGCGCTTCTCCTTTACCATAGTTAATGTCACCGCTTGTTATGAGCGCTCAGGCTGCTCATCGGCGATATTTTTAGTGTGGTGCACAACACGCCTCCCGACAAACGTCAGGAGGACGAATTAAGTCGAATTACTGAGTTTTAAGGTCGTTTTTGACGCTTTTCACGCCATCAACGGCTTTGGCGATGCTCTCAGCACGATCGCTTTGTGCTTTTGAGTCAACGGTGCCGGAAAGTTGAACCACTCCATCAGTGGTCTCTACTTTCACTTTACGGGAAGGGACAATGTCATCAGCCAGCAGTTTTGCTTTAACTTCGCTGGTGGTTGCCGTGTCGCCCGCATAGCCTTTTACGGATGTGCTTTTGCTGTCGCGTACGTGTAGTTTGTCGCTCACTGAGGTTACGCCCTCAACGCCTTTGGCCACTTTCACGGCTTCTTCAGCCTGTGCCTGGCTTTCAACAAACCCGCTTAACGTCACCACTTTCTGGTCTGTTTTCACAGAAATATCGGTGCTCTTGATGCTTTCGTGATCCACCAGCGCAGCTTTTACTTTTGCTGTGATAGTGCTGTCATCCATGAAATTACCGACTTTGTTCATAGAGCTATCGACTTTCTGCCCCGCACTTTCGACACCAGATTGCGCTTTATCCGTCGTGGCGTTTTCTGCAAAAGCAGAACCCGTTGCAACAGCGGAGGTCAGCATCACGGCCAGCAGCGTTTTAGAAATCTTAAGTCCTGTCATTGTCATCGATGTATTCCTGTATGTTTTGCTAAAAGCGATGGTCTGCCGTAAACGGCGTTAACCAGCAACTAATCTTGTAAGTGGAATAAATATCAGCAATAGAAGCTGCAACAGGCAGCCTAAATAGCATTTAACGCCGATATTTATGTCATCACATTGTTAAATATAGTTCAGGATTTCGTGATCGCAGTCCAGATTGACTAAAAAACAGGCAAACAACAGAAAAACGAGAGGTTTTAAGAACATTCCGCAAGGGATTTAAAAGACAGGGAAAGTTGCAGGGCACGGCGAATACCGTGCCCTGGGAGGCGATTAGTGTTCGCGCGTTTTGCGGAACTGAACGTCAGGGTAACGTTCCTGGGTGAGATTCAGGTTAACCATGGTCGGTGCGATATAGGTGAGGTTATCGCCGCCGTCCAGCGCCAGCTGAACTTCGTTTTTACGCTTAAATTCTTCGAATTTTTTCACGTCAGAACATTCTACCCAGCGCGCGGTCGCCACGTTGACCGACTCATAAATCGCTTCAACGTTGTACTCGCTCTTCAGACGCGAAACCACCACGTCGAACTGCAGCACACCAACAGCGCCCACGATCAGATCGTTATTAGCAATTGGACGGAAGACCTGCACCGCCCCCTCTTCCGACAGCTGAACCAGCCCTTTCAGCAGCTGTTTCTGCTTCAAAGGATCTTTCAGGCGAATACGACGGAACAGCTCCGGCGCGAAGTTCGGAATACCAGTGAACTTCATCATTTCACCCTGGGTGAAGGTATCGCCGATCTGAATAGTGCCATGGTTGTGCAAACCGAGAATATCGCCCGGATACGCTTCTTCCACATGAGAACGGTCACCGGCCATAAAGGTCAACGCATCGGAGATCACCACGTCTTTACCAATGCGCACCTGACGCATTTTCATGCCTTTCTCGTACTTACCGGAAACCACGCGCATGAACGCCACGCGGTCACGGTGTTTCGGATCCATGTTGGCCTGGATTTTAAACACGAAGCCGGTGAACTTCTCTTCTGAGGCTTCCACGGTGCGGGTATCAGTTTTACGCGGCATCGGCGCAGGCGCCCACTCCACTAAGCCGTCCAGCATATGGTCAACGCCGAAGTTACCCAGCGCGGTACCGAAGAAGACCGGGGTGATTTCGCCCGCGAGGAACAGATCATGGTCGAACTCGTTAGACGCGCCCTGCACCAGCTCCAGCTCGTCGCGCAACTGCTGCGCCAGATCTTCGCCCACGGCGGCATCGAGTTCCGGGTTATTCAGCCCCTTAACAATGCGCACTTCCTGAATGGTGTGGCCTTTACCCGTCTGGTACAGGTAAGTTTCGTCTTTATAAAGGTGATAAACGCCCTTGAACAGCTTCCCGCAGCCAATCGGCCAGGTGATCGGCGCACAGCCGATTTTCAGCTCGTTCTCGACTTCATCCAGCAGCTCCATCGGGTCACGGATGTCACGGTCGAGTTTGTTCATAAAGGTCAGGATCGGCGTATCGCGCAGACGGGTAACTTCCATCAGCTTGCGGGTACGATCCTCAACGCCTTTCGCGGCGTCGATAACCATCAGACAGCAGTCCACCGCCGTCAGGGTACGGTAAGTATCTTCGGAGAAGTCTTCGTGCCCCGGGGTGTCCAGCAGATTCACCAGGCAGTCGTGATACGGAAACTGCATCACAGAGGTGGTAATGGAGATACCACGCTGCTTTTCCATCTCCATCCAGTCAGATTTCGCATGCTGGCTGGAGCCACGGCCTTTTACCGTACCGGCGGTCTGAATCGCCTGTCCGAATAACAGCACCTTTTCAGTAATGGTCGTTTTACCGGCATCCGGGTGAGAAATAATGGCAAAAGTGCGGCGTTTGGCCACCTCTTGCAAATAAGGAGACAACGTCATAGTCAAATCTTCTTAGGTAAGCACGGCAACGGGCCGTGCAAGTTGAATACGAAAAATTGCGGCTATTTTACCCATCAACGGGGGGGAGGCAATCAGTGTTTACACAGGAGCTGCTCCAGTTCGCTTAATGACGCGACCGTCCAGGTCGGCTGAATGCCTGCTGGCTGCTCGCGATGGTGCGTATTTAGCCAGCAGGTGGATAGCCCGGCGTTAATGCCGCCAAGAATATCGGACTCTGCGGTATCGCCCACCATCAGCACGCGGGAACGGTCAGGATTGCCCGCCTGCTCCAGCGCATGGTCAAAAATACGGGGATCGGGTTTTGCTACCCCAACCTGCTCAGAAATCACCAGCAGATCGAAATAGTCGCGCAGCCCCGTCCGCTCAAGGCGGATTTGCTGCAACGCCGTAAAGCCGTTAGTAATGATGCCAATTTTCGTTTTATCACGAATCGCATTGAGCAGAGAGACCGCCCCTGGCAACGGCGAGCAGATCTCAGCCATCGCATTGATAAATGCGTCATTAAGCTGGCCTGGTTCGACCTTCAGGCGTTCAGCCCAGCTCTGGAAACGGGCATGCTGCAATTGTAATGACGTAATCGCGCCGTTTTGATAATCCACCCATAGCGGTTTATTCACGGCCTGGTAGTCCTGAAAATCTTCAGCGGTAAAGGTAATGCTATAGTCGAGAAACATCCGCTGTAAGCCGGTAAACGAGTCAAACGTAAACAGCGTTTCGTCGGCATCAAAGAAAATCCAGTCCCACTTCTTCATCATTACACCTTGTCTTACATGCTGATTGGCAATGCCATGATAATGGCGTCTTCATGACCATCGGCCGTCGGATAATAATTGCGCCTGATCGTCGCCTCGTTAAAGCCCAGGCTTTCATACAGCGCGATAGCGGCAGCATTTGAGGCGCGCACTTCCAGCCACAGCGTCAAAATGCCGCGCTTTTCCAGCTCATCGATCAGGTGCTCCAGTAGCTCGCGCCCCAGGCCCTGGCGCTGAAAGTCAGGATCGACGGCGATATTGAACAGCGTAGCTTCATCCAGTACCACCTGCGTAATCGCAAAGGCGGCCATCACGTCGTCAACCCTCAACTGAAAATTGAGGTAGCGATCGCCCTGGTTGCTGGCAAATGTTTTTTCACTCCACGGAAAAGCGTGGGCGCGTTTTTCAATCTGAAATGCTGCAGGTAAATCAGTCGGTTCGAGGGAAGAAATCGTGTTCATATGCGCAGATTTGTTGCCATAACGCGGCGCGGGCCGCTGGGTTTTCCCGTAATTCATTAAACGCAGGACTCTCGACCTGAGCGCCTTCCAGCAGTAGTGGCTCTTCGGTTCCCAGCCGCCAACTATTACAGCGACTGCCCTGCGGCAGCATGGCGACACGGTCAGGCGTCAATTGTAAAACCTGATCCGGGCTGACGGTTATTGCGCGTAAAATATCGCTCATTAACGGTTCGGTTAGCGCGGGTAGCTGTGCAGCAACCATCACTAAACGGATATGCGCAGGAATGGAGATCGCGATTTCGCCCTGCAGTGCGCCAGGACGACGCAGCGACCACTGCGTAATGCCCAGTTGCTGTAACTGCCAGTCTCGTCGGGATGTCATAGCGAAACACTCCTGTCTATCAGGGGCGCAAATATAGCAAATTTGTCGAATCCGTGCCATCAAACAACTATAATCCCCGGCTGTACAATTTAAGGAGCACTCCATGTCTGCTTTTACCCCGGCAAGTGAAGTCTTGCTGCGCCACAGTGATGATTTCGAACAAAGCCGTATTCTGTTTGCCGGTGATTTGCAGGATGATCTGCCTGCCCACTTCGAAAGAGCCGCCAGCCGTGCGCACACTCAACAACTTCACCACTGGCAGGTGCTGAACCGCCAGATGGGTGACAACGTCCGTTTCAGCCTCATCGCTAAGGCCGATGACGTTGCCGATAGCGATACGCTAATCTACTACTGGCCGAAGAATAAGCCGGAAGCGCAGTTCCAGCTGATGAACATTTTGTCGCTGTTACCGGTGGGCAGCGATGTTTTTGTTGTGGGTGAGAACCGCAGCGGCGTACGTAGCGCAGAGCAGATGCTGGCCGAATACGCACCGCTGAATAAAGTCGACAGCGCGCGTCGCTGTGGCCTGTACCACGGTCGTCTGGAAAAACAGCCGGTCTTTGATGCAGAAAAATACTGGGATGAATATCAGGTTGATAATCTGACCATCAAAACGCTGCCGGGCGTATTCAGCCGTGACGGCCTGGATGTTGGCAGCCAATTGCTACTCTCCACTCTGACGCCGCATACCAAAGGTAAAGTTCTGGATGTCGGTTGTGGCGCAGGCGTACTCTCCGTCGCTTTAGCCAGCCATTCGCCCAAAGTCCGCTTAACCCTGTGTGATGTAAGTGCAGCCGCTGTTGAAGCCAGCCGCGCCACGCTTGCCGCCAACGGTATTGAAGGTGATGTGATCGCCAGCAACGTTTTTTCTGACGTGACGGGCCGCTTTGATATGATCATCTCCAACCCACCGTTCCATGATGGGATGCAGACCAGCCTCGATGCCGCGCAAACGCTGATTCGCGGCGCGGTGCGTCATCTCAACAGCGGCGGTGAACTGCGTATCGTGGCGAACGCCTTCCTGCCCTATCCGAAGGTGCTGGATGAGGTATTCGGATTCCATGAAGTTATCGCACAGACCGGACGCTTCAAGGTCTATCGCACCATCATGACGCGTCAGGCGAAAAAAGCCTAACTGATCAAGGCTGGATCAGGCATTTACGCTGCCACCAGACGTGACACTGAGCAACGCCGGATAGCGCTATCGCTTATCCGGCCTGGATAAAACGCCAAAAACCGTAGAAACGCCTTTTTTTTCGGCAATCACGTTAAGTTCGATAATTAACTGTTGACGCCCTGCATAAAATCTCTAGAATTCGCCTCCGTGGTAACGATACTTTTTGAGTGTCGATGGTATGCGAAGGTGGCGGAATTGGTAGACGCGCTAGCTTCAGGTGTTAGTGTCCTTTCGGACGTGGGGGTTCAAGTCCCCCCCCTCGCACCATAATCCACGTTGATATTGCTCGCACTGGGCGAAGGTGGCGGAATTGGTAGACGCGCTAGCTTCAGGTGTTAGTGTCCTTTCGGACGTGGGGGTTCAAGTCCCCCCCCTCGCACCAACGAGGCGATATCAAAAAAATAAGATGACTGTGCGAAGGTGGCGGAATTGGTAGACGCGCTAGCTTCAGGTGTTAGTGTCCTTAGGATGTGGGGGTTCGAGTCCCCCCCCTCGCACCAATTATCTTATTTCCTTCTCTTTTTCCCCTGTTTTGCTTATCCCTGATTCCAGTTCATCATTACCAACACAATGCCGCCAATCAGCGCTGCACATGAAGGTAACAGAATAAAATGCCGTAAGCGCTTGTGGTATAGCATGAGCGAAGTCAATAGTAATCCTAATACAATCATTACCTTCCATACATTGACCGACAGGTCGGTAAATGCCATCCCGGCAATGAGTATCCCCGGCAGCAGAACTCCCCATCCACTGCCCAGCGTACGTTGCAACATGGTTCCACCTATGACATTGATAATGATAACCAATATCATATGATATGTTTTCTCATTTGTCAGCTGGGAGGCACTATCAATTATATGAGTTTTACTTAACGATTGATGACATGAATAATCTAAGGTGATAAATTGCTCGCCGGTTAACGCTTCAACTAAAAATAAAGACCTCAGCGAATGATACCCCGTTCGTTATTTGTTTTATTTACCAACACATCTTCGTATATTACAGATAACTAACAATATTTACTATGACAGTACAATCCTGGCGAACTCTGCGCACTAAAAAATATCAACTCTCTTTGCGTTTGTTTCTGCTTCTCAACGCAGTCTCCGCGCTGTTTACGCTTTTTTTCCCACTTTTTGCCGTCAAAGCCTTATCTGTACCGGCTCTGCTGATACTGATCACCAGTACGCTGCTGCTTATATGGCATGGGAAATACACGGATAAAAAAATTAATCTCCCTTTTATTTCAATAATCTTTGGCTTGTTATGGGCATTCCATATTTTTCAGAAATATTCCACACTCGGTCATAATGACTATTATTTTCTGTTAATCGCACTGCTCAGCGTGCTGTTTATTGGATCTATTGCTTTCGCCAATAATATCATCGCGTTTACGCTTCATTCTCTCCCCTCCGTCGCCGTCTGTTTATGGCTTAGCGGCAACGAGCATAGTTTACGAATTTTCTATTTTATGGCGTTACCGATGGCCGGGATCGCCATCCAACATGTGATACAAAAGCGCTACGATGGTTTCGCCCAGCAGTTGATGTACAAACTGCTTGAGGAACGGGAAACGCTCAACGGACTCAGCATGCTTGACCCGCTTACCGGTTTGTATAACCGCCGGGGACTGCAACACAGACTCGATACGCTGTTGGCGCTGAGCAACTCGAAACACTACGTGCTGTTATTGGATATCGACCACTTCAAAGCCTATAACGATCATTACGGGCATATGATGGGCGACCAGGCGCTGATCCGCGTCTCAGCCGCCATTCGTGATTCCGTACGATCCCGGGATGTGGTGGCGCGATTCGGCGGCGAAGAATTCATGGTTTTGCTGACCGCGATCGATCCGCAGCAGGCACAGGCCGCCGCCGAGCGTATTCGTCAGAAAGTGTACGACCTTAAAATCCCCCACATGTTTAACGAAAACGTGGCAACCAACGTGACCGTCAGTATCGGCATTGCGCCGCTGGTAGAGCAGGATATTGAGGCCGCTATCGCCAGAGCGGATAAAGCCCTGTACGAGGCGAAAAATCTTGGGCGTAACAACACGCTGGTCAGCGATGAGCTGAGGGTAAACCGCCCTTCACTCTGAGCTATCTGTGCGGTGGCATCCGTCATCGCGACAAAGATCTTGCCATCGTTCATCGTCAACTATAGGATTAGCAATCATTATCATTTCGATTAACATCCTTATATTGCCATGGCTTATCGTTCCGCACCGATCGTTGAAGATGTCATCTGGCGTAGCCACCTTCCAGCAAAGATGCCCTCGCTGGCTGCTGCTGTACGCGAAACGATAGCCCAAACTCGTGAGCACCTGCTGGACTTTATTCGTCTTGACGAAATCCCCGTACCGGGCGCGATGACGCTACATGAATGGACGCAACCAGCGACGCTCAGTTCGCTGTTGGCCGTTTATTCAGACCATATCTATCGCAACCAGCCCACGCTGACACGCGAAAATAAGCCGCTGATTTCTCTCTGGGCGCAATGGTATATCGGGCTGATGATGCCCCCACTCATGGTAGCCCTGCTAACGCAAAAAGAGGCCATTGACGTCTCACCTGAACACATGCGCGTTGAGTTTCACGAAACGGGCCGTGCAGCCTGCTTCTGGATTGACGTCCACCAGGATCACCAGACTACAGCCCTGTCGCCTCAACAACGCATGGAAACGCTGATTCTCTCGGCACTAACGCCGGTTGTGCAGGCGCTGGAAGCAACAGGCGAGATCAACGCCAGGCTTATCTGGAGCAATACCGGATATTTAATTCACTGGTATTTAACGGAAATGAAGCCATTGTTAGGTGAAGAGCTGCTGAACTCACTGCGGCAAACCTGCTTTTTTGAGAAACAACTCTCCTGCGGTCAGGATAATCCGTTGTGGCGTACCGTTGTTCCACGCGAAGGATTACTGGTGCGCAGAACCTGCTGCCAGCGTTACCGCCTGCCCGACGTTCAGCAATGCGGTGACTGTACGCTGAAGTAAGCGAGGAGCCGTAGCCCCTCGTCAACAATTTATGCAACCTGCTGGTTTTCCTCTTCTATACGCTGTGCTTCTTCTTTTTCCTGCGCCAATAGCTGCTTTTCATAGACCTTAAAGAATGGGAAATAGATGATCGCCGACACCAACGCCAGCAGGACGACCAGGATGGCCGCGCGATAATCCCAGCCTAACGCCCATGCCGCGCCAACCGGTGCCGGGGCCGTCCAGGGAACGACGGAAATCACCCGTCCAATTAAATCCAGCTTCATCGCCGCCCAGGCCAGCACCGCATTCACCATCGGGGCCAACAGAAACGGGATAAAGAACACCGGATTCATGACAATCGGCGTACCGAAAATCACCGGTTCGTTAATATTAAAAATGCTGGGGACCACACTCAAACGCCCAATCGAACGTAAATGCGCCGAACGGCTGCGCAGATAGCAAATCACTAACCCCATCGTCGCGCCGGACCCACCAACCACGATGAAAAACGTCCAGAATGCTTCCATAAAGATATGTGGCAAAGGTGCGCCCTGTGCCAGCGCCGACTGATTCATTCCGAGATTGGTTAGCCAGAACATTTGCAGCATCCCCGACACAATCGCCGCACCATGGATCCCAGCAAACCACAGTAGATGACCAATCAGCACGGCCAGTAGTATCGCCGGGAGAGAATCAGCAGCGGATACCAGTGGTTTAAAGATGGCCATAATGGCCTGCGGAATTAGCATGTCAAACTGCGACTGTATCACCAGGCTCAGAGGGTACAGCGTTAGCACCACCACCAGCACCGGGATCAGCAGATCGAAGGAGTTTTTGATCATTGGCGGCACCTGATCGGGTAAACGGATGCCGATGTTGTACGCCTTCAGGAAACGCATCATTTCCACACAGTAAATCGCCACGAGGATAGCAGTGAAAATCCCCGTCCCACCCAGGCTATCGACGGGCATCGCGCCTTTGGTTTTCGGCGCGGCAATCAGCAAAAAAGCCATGATGGACAGCATTGCGCACATAAACGGATCTAACTGATGCGACTTCACATAGTGCTTACCCAGGTTATAAGCGATAGCCGCACAGATGTAGACCGACATGATCCCCATCGTCATATCAAACGGTGTGAGGATCTGGCCTTCAAACTGTTTTGCCATATCCAGCCATGCACGGGCAAATCCCCATGTGGTATCAGGAGAAAATGGCGGGTAGGCGAAAACCAGCAGAAATGAACCGACGATCATAAAGGGCATAGCCGAAATAAACCCATCACGGATTGCCATCACATGACGTTGTGAAGAGATTCGTCCGGCGACAGGGCTGACGTAGTTTTCAACAAAGCGGAAAATCACATTAAACACAGCATGATTAGTAGACATAGCCGCTCTCCCGTTGCGCAAAACCCTGCGGCCATGCAGGCATCAACACCACCACGCAAAGCTCATTACACTTTTTCGCAACCGTGCCGGGAAGAACACCAGCGCTACTGCATTTTGAGTTAAGTTTCATAGATGGCTCTTATTATGTGATACAGAGGAAGTGACAACTTCAGTATTAATCGTCATTTCAACATTCTGCAACCGGTTACTGTAACCGGTTTCTTTGATTGTGAAGATGATCGAAAAACTGCCAATGTTGCCATGTTGTTACAATAAAATATTTACAGCGAGCTTGCCCCTATGACAAATTACGCCATGCGGTTTTCTGCTGTATGGAGCTGCCCGTAGGCGATTTGGAGAGAAGAATGAGTTTGCAATCAGTACGCCAATTTTTGGCGCAACATGCCCCAGATATTGAGATCATCGAATTAGATCAGAGCACGGCAACCGTCGAGCTGGCAGCAAAAGCCCATAATGTCGAACCCGGTCAGATCGCGAAAACACTTTCGCTAAAAGTGAAGAACGACATCATTCTGGTCGTCGCCAAAGGCGATGCCCGGCTGGATAATAAAAAGCTAAAGAGCACATTCGGCGCCAAAGCCCGTATGCTGAGTAGTGATGAGGTCGTGAATGCGACGGGTCACCCCGTTGGCGGCGTTTGTCCTTTCGGGCTGGAAACACCGATATCGGTTTATTGCGATGTCTCTCTGAAGCACTATGCTGAAGTGCTGCCTGCGGCAGGAGCCATTCACAGCGCGGTTCGCATCACGCCGGAAAGGATGGCTGAGCTAACGTCAGCCACCTGGGTTGATGTGTGCCAATGATGTTTCACGCCCCGGGCCGGTGACTGAACCCGACACAAAATACGTCTACGTTGGCCGTCACGACGCCGCTTGTAGAATGGGTGTCGGTTCGCCTGCACGCAGATACAGCAGGATATCGGCAGCATCCAGTAAACCCGCATCTGAGCTCACGCCCAGCTTGGACATTACGTTAAATTTATGCGCCCGAATGGTTTTAATATTCCGTTCAAGCTGAACGGCAATCTGCGGCATCGAATAGCCATTTGACATAAAACGCAGTATTTCTCGTTCTGTGGGGCTAAGCACACGGCTTTGATTGATAAACCAATGGTTTTTCGCGCTTTCGGTTGTCCGGGTAGGGCAATTCAACGACGTAAACAAAGCTTCCTGCAGCACAGTTAACGAAGAGGCTTTGCTAACGACCCCATCCAGCGGCAATGGTGACAGAGAGCCAATTAAACGTGCCTCAGCATCGTCATCGGCAATCACCACACGCCTGATGCGAGGAAAATTTATCGCCATCTCCGTCAGATAGGCGAGTCCTGCTCTGCGATCGGTTCTGATAGCAGAAAGAGAAAAAATTACTGCCGAAAATGACATTTTTAACATCGCCTGACTAAAGGCAGGCTGGTTCGAAAAGAGATGAAGTGCGTATTGGTCATCTGGCATGGTATTAAATAAACTCTCAATACCCACGCGACTCATCGCACATTTTTCTACAAGTGCGACGTTTCTTTTAATGCTTCTGCTTTCCATTCCGTGGTCTCCCCATATACTGAAGGTAAATTCAGTTCTCGCGATCCTTGAGAACTATTTATCCATGCGTACATTTCTGCATTGCTATGTATTGATAAGCGACGCATGGCGCTGTTCTTTTGGGCGCTGATTGTTTTATTACTTTTCTTAAGTAACGATGCAATCTGGTTAATTCCCCAACCTTTTCCCAGGAGTCTCAGCACTTTCCTCTCCGAGAGAGTAAGTGCAATTGAGCGGGCGCTATTGTCAGCCAACTCTGGCATTACGGGAGGGGAAATCAGAGATTTACTTATCCTCTCAGCTCGGGTATTTCCCGCGTGAATTACATTCACTAAACTTTCAATCGGCTCAGCATCAGATAACAGCGAACTGATCGGGCACATCAGCAGTTCGATGGCGAGAGGGTAAAAAACACGAGATACAAGAAACACCCAATGAATATCACGGTATTGAGATAATAAAGAATAAAATTGTTCGCAAACTGAGCGAGGATGATTGCAGTCTGCTGATAAATCAGCAATCACCAAATCAGCGCACCGCAACTGCAACAATGTCAGTTCTTCAACAGAACGACAGTAAGTCAATTCGTAATCAGCAAACTGTTCTTGCATTACACCTTTAAGCCCAGTTTGTACGATCGGTAATTTGCTAATAATAATTGCGTTTTTGCAGCGTCCTGGCAACATATCCCCTCCACATTCACCAGTCCGTATTCGCATTTATTAGAAGATCCCTGATAAATTAAACGTATTAATTAACAGGAAAACCCTAAACAATAGACGAGGTGAATTGTTTATCCTTGGATTTCATTCAAACATTAAAATAATGGCGCTATAATCCCAATAGCGTCAAACTATTGAACCGTTATTACAAAATTACGCATAAATACATTCTATGTACAATTAAAAGAACTAAAA
Organism: Citrobacter sp. W9; assembly: GCF_026719375.1. NCBI lineage: Bacteria > Pseudomonadati > Pseudomonadota > Gammaproteobacteria > Enterobacterales > Enterobacteriaceae > Citrobacter > Citrobacter sp. W9. Next base: position 270,011 of record NZ_JAPPTE010000004.1, read on the forward strand.
TAGAACGTTAGAATTGCTTACGTATTTGCCATCCTGATAAATAAAACTATCTTATCATGTGATACTGTTTTTATTGATTAGCAGGTAAGGCATGTAAGCGAGTACGACCTGCGTCTTTTTTCAACACAAAGATTGATCTTGCCAGAGCCAACTGGCTCATGCTTCATGATAAAAAGAAGACATTCACTATTCAATGAGATCCTTTTCAGTCAGAGCGAACCATGCAAACAGAGCAGTCGTCACAGCGAACGGTTACACGGTTATGTATACAATGTGGGCTTTTTTTACTCCAGCATGGTGCAGAAAGCGCGCTGGTTGACGAGCTATCCACTCGCCTCGGCCTGGCGCTTGGCATGGATAGCGTAGAAAGCGCCATCTCCTCCAACGCGATTGTCCTGACCACCATTAAAGATGGACAATGCCTGACGTCGACCCGAAAAAATCATGATCGCGGCATTAACATGCACGTCGTGACGGAAGTGCAGCACATCGTTATTTTAGCGGAACACAAACTACTGGATATACAAGGCGTTGAGAGGCGCTTCAGCCAGATTAAGCCGCTACGCTATCCAAGATGGCTGGTCGCATTGATGGTCGGTTTGTCCTGCGCCTGCTTTTGCAAACTCAATAACGGCGGATGGGACGGCGCGGTGATCACCTTTTTCGCCAGCATGGTGGCGATGTATATCCGCCAGATTCTGGCGTCACGGCATTTGCACCCGCAAATCAACTTTTGTATCACCGCCTTTGTGGCGACCACAATATCCGGCCTGTTGCTGACGCTGCCGACCTTTAATCACACCCCAACCATCGCCATGGCTGCCAGCGTGCTGCTGCTGGTTCCGGGTTTTCCGTTGATCAACTCTGTCGCGGATATGTTTAAGGGGCACATTAATACCGGGCTGGCTCGCTGGGCCATTGCCAGTCTCCTTACGTTGGCAACCTGCATTGGGGTGGTTATGTCGATGACCTTATGGGGGCTGCGCGGATGGGCGTGATCGATTTCATTCTGGCGCTGATACAGGACATGATCCTGTCGGCGATCCCGGCTCTGGGCTTTGCCATGGTGTTTAACGTCCCGCACCGCGCGCTTCCCTGGTGTGCGTTACTCGGCGCGCTGGGCCACGGTTCACGAATGGTGATGATGAGCGCAGGGTTTAATATTGAATGGTCAACCTTTATGGCGTCGCTGCTGATTGGCTGCATTGGGATCCAGTGGTCGCGCTGGTATCTGGCGCATCCGAAAGTTTTCACCGTTGCGGCTGTGATACCGATGTTTCCCGGGATCTCCGCCTACACCGCCATGATTTCGGCGGTAAAAATTGGCCATTTCGGCTATAGCGAAGCGCTGATGATTACCCTGTTAACCAATTTCCTGAAAGCTTCATCGATTGTCGGCGCGCTCTCTATCGGCTTATCCGTACCAGGCTTATGGCTGTATCGCAAACGCCCACGCGTCTAGCGCGGTAATTTCTTAGCGCCTCGCAGAGGGGGAATCTCCCCCTCATCTGCTGCTCTCCTGGTTCTCTGTGTTACTATAAAAGCAGTCCCTTCTCGGTTGTTGTTCAGTTTTGAGAAACATTATGCCCTGCAAAATTTTGACGCCGGACGTCATCAGCATTGACGCCTTACTACACGATCACCACGCGGTACTGGCAAAGTCTGCGGGTGGCGCCGTAGCGGTATTCGCCAACAATGCGCCAGCGTTTTACGCGCTGACGCCTGCGCGACTGGCTCAGTTGTTGGCGCTTGAAGAGAAGCTGTCACGTCCAGGAAGCGATGTGACGTTGGATGCGCAATTTTATGAAGAGCCGCAAGCTGCGCCCGTGGCCGTGCCAATGGGGAAATTTGCGATGTACGCTGACTGGCAGCCCGATGCCGACTTTCAGCGCCAGGCCGCTCTGTGGGGCGTGGCGTTAAGAGAACCGGTCACCGCCGAGGAACTGGCCTCATTCGTCGCCTACTGGCAGGCCGAAGGCAAAGTCTTTCACCATATTCAGTGGCAGCAAAAACTGGCGCGTAGCATCCAGATTGGCCGGGCCAGCAATGGCGGAATGCCAAAGCGCGATGTGAACAGTGTCAGCGAACCTGACAGCCATATTCCACCAGGTTTTAGAGGATAACGATGAAAAACGTTGGCGATCTGATGAAACGTCTGCAAAAAATGATGCCGCCCAATGTCGAGCCTGCCTTTAAAACGGGCGAAGAGCTACTGGCATGGCAAAAAGAGCAAGGTGAAATTCGTGCCGCAGCGCTGGCCCGCGAAAACCGGGCCATGAAAATGCAGCGCACATTCAACCGCTCTGGTATCCGTCCGCTGCACCAAAACTGTTCATTCGATAACTATCGGGTGGAATGCGAAGGTCAGATGAACGCCCTGAGCAAAGCCCGCCAGTACGTTGATGAGTTTGACGGCAACATCGCCAGCTTTATTTTCTCGGGCAAACCCGGCACCGGCAAAAACCATCTGGCGGCAGCTATCTGCAACGAACTGCTGCTCCGCGGTAAGTCGGTACTGATCATTACCGTGGCTGATATCATGTCGGCGATGAAAGAAACCTTCAGTAACCGTGAAACCAGCGAAGAACAGTTGCTCAACGATCTTAGCAATGTAGATCTGCTGGTGATCGATGAGATCGGCATGCAGACCGAATCCCGCTATGAAAAAGTGATCATCAATCAGATCGTCGATCGCCGATCGTCCTCAAAACGCCCGACCGGTATGTTAACCAACAGCAATATGGATGAAATGAACAAACTGCTGGGTGAGCGCGTGATGGATCGCATGCGTCTCGGTAACAGCCTGTGGGTGATTTTTAACTGGGACAGCTACCGTAGCCGGGTAACAGGAAAAGAGTATTAACGTATTAGGACCACTCCTAAAGCTGCCAGCGCTATACTGCGCTGAAAAGGCATAACACGAGTTGCATATAATGATGAAAACAACCAAACGTCTGCTGTGCTGTGCGCTTGCCGCCAGTACGCTCATCTCCACCAGCGTTTTTGCCGCCTCCTGGCAGGACTCGCTCTCCAGCGCGGCCAGCGAACTGAGCAAACAAAGCTCCGGCTCGCAGGGCAGCTCGTCGCTCTCCTCCCTGACCAGTCTGCTGAATGGCAGCAATCAGTCACTGACCTCAAGCAGCATGAATAACGCCGCCGGGATCCTGGAATATTGCGCCAAACAGAAACTGGCCTCGGTCACCGACGCGCAAAACGTCAAAAACCAGGTGCTGGATAAACTCGGCCTCAGTGCCCCAGAGCAGAAACAAGACACCAACTACATGGACGGCATTCAGGGCCTGCTCAACGCCAAAGATGGCCAACAGCTGGACCTGAACACGATTGGTAATAGCTCGCTGGCGAAGCAGGTAAAAACCAAGGCCTGCGATCTGGTGTTAAAACAGGGTATGAACTTCATTTCCTGAGGCATTAAATGCCGCGTATCCCCTGCGCGGCATCCCCCTATTCCTGCCGATACAGACCGCCATCACGAGAGCCGTAATTACCCGCAGAAAAACGCGCATATCTAAACCAATTCTGAATAACAACGTAATTTAATGTCACTACAATTGCAGCAATATAACAACGCTATTACATTGTTCTCTCACCAAATGATTAGCCTGCCAGGCATGTGCCCGGTTTACTGAGGATCGACCGTGTCAGAATTAATCTCCATCACTCTGTTTCTCGCTTCAGTGCTGATTTACGCCTGGAAAGCGGGTCGCAATACCTGGTGGTTTGCCGCCACGTTAACGGTGCTGGGGATTTTTATTGTCTTGAATATCACACTGTATGCCAGTGACTATTTCACCGGCGACGGAATCAACGACGCGGTGCTTTACACTCTGACCAACAGCCTGACCGGCGCAGGTATCGGGAAATATATTCTGCCTGGCGTCGGCATTGCGCTGGCGCTGACAACCGTCTTCGTCGCCCTCGGCTGGATCCTTCGCCGCCGTCGCCATCACCCGCATCACGTGGGTTACAGCCTACTGGCCCTGCTGCTGGCGCTGGCCTCCGTTGACGCCAGCCCGGCGTTTCACCAGATAACTGAACTAGTGAAATCTCAGTCGCGCGATGGCGATCCGGATTTCCTGACCTATTATAAAGAGCCGTCGAAAACCATCCCTCATCCGAAGCTGAACCTGGTTTATATCTACGGCGAAAGTCTCGAACGCACCTACTTTAATAACGAGGCGTTCCCGGATCTGACCCCGGAGCTCGGCGCGTTGAAAAACGAAGGCATGGATTTCAGCAACACCATGCAGCTACCAGGGACGGATTACACCATCGCTGGCATGGTCGCTTCGCAATGTGGCATCCCGTTATTTGCGCCATTTGAAGGCAACGCCTCGGCATCGGTTTCCAGCTTTTTCCCCAACAATATCTGTCTCGGCGATATCCTGAAAAACTCCGGCTACCAAAACTACTTTGTGCAGGGGGCCAACCTGCGCTTTGCCGGGAAGGATGTGTTCCTGAAATCTCACGGGTTTGATCATCTGTACGGCGCAGAAGAGTTAAAAAGCGTGGTGGCGGATCCCGCATATCGTAACGACTGGGGCTTTTACGATGACACCGTGCTGGACGAAGCATGGAAAAAATTTGAAGAACTTTCGCGTTCAGGACAACGTTTTTCACTGTTTACCCTGACCGTGGATACCCATCATCCGGATGGATTTATCTCTCGTAGCTGTAACCGTAAACGTTATGACATCGACGGTAAGGCCAATCAATCTTTCAGCGCGGTGAGCTGCAGTCAGGAAAACATCGCTGAATTTATTAATAAAATCAAAGCATCCCCGTGGTTTAAAGATACCGTGATCGTGGTTTCGTCCGATCATCTGGCAATGAACAACACCGCCTGGAAGTATCTGAACAAGCAGGACCGCAACAACCTGTTCTTCGTGCTACGCGGCGACCAGCCGCAACAGGATACGCTGGCGGTGAAACGTAACACGATGGATAACGGCGCAACGGTGCTGGATATTCTGGGCGGCGATAACTTTATCGGCCTTGGCCGCAGCAGTTTGTCGGGCGAATCCGTGTCGGAAGTATTCCTCAACATCAAAGAAAAAATGCTGGCGTGGAAGCCCGATATCATCCGCCTGTGGAATTTCCCGAAAGAGATGAAAGAGTTCACCATTGACCAGGACAAGAACATGATCGCGTTCTCCGGTAGCCATTTCCGCCTGCCACTGCTGCTGCGCGTATCGGATAAACGCGTCGAACCACTACCAGAAAGCGAATACTCGGCGCCGTTGCGCTTCCAGTTGGCGGATTTCGCGCCGCGTGATAACTTTGTCTGGGTCGATCGCTGCTACAAAATGGCGCAGCTGTGGGCGCCGGAGTTGGCGCTTTCCACCGACTGGTGCGTCTCTCAGGGGCAACTGGGCGGGCAACAAATTGTGCAGCACGTTGACAAAGCCAAATGGAAAAGCAAAACCGCCTTTAAAGACACGGTGATCGACATGGAGCGCTACAAAGGAAACGTCGATACACTGAAAATTGTCGATAACGATATTCGCTACAAAGCCGACAGCTTCGTCTTTAACGTGGCGGGCGCGCCGGAAGAGGTGAAACAATTTAGTGGTATTTCACGCCCCGAATCCTGGGGACGCTGGTCCAATGCGCAGCTCAGTGAAGAGGTAAAAATCGAATACAAAGCGCCATTGCCGAAAAAATTCGATCTGGTCATCACCGCCAAAGCCTATGGCGATAACGCCAATCGCCCGATACCCGTGCGCGTTGGCAATGAAGAACAGACGCTGGTGTTAAGCCATGATATCAGCACCACTACCTTACATTTTGAAAACCCGGCAGATGCCAATACGCTGGTGATTATCCCACCCGATCCGGTTGCCACCAACGAGGGCAATATTCTCGGCCACTCGCCGCGGAAGCTGGGGATCGGAATGGTTGAAATCAAAGTGGTGGCAGCTCAGGGTTAAAAAAAACAGCGCCCAACACCACTCCGGGCGCTGCATGGCAACCTTATTCCAGACTGTTCACCGCCTGACGCATACCTTGTACCAGAATCATTTCCAGATTGGCTGTCACCTGCTCAGCAAGACCTGGCAATAACGTTAAATCTTCACCCCAGTGCGCGGCCTCGCCGAGCACTGCATTCACCAGTTCCAGCAGCGTTAAATCATTGCCAACTTGCGGCCACAGGCTGGCATACAGATTTATCCACTGCTCGTCATCCTGCAATGGATAGCCTTCCCCGGCCCGTTCACCGCGATAAAACGCCAACAGCGCGGCCAGAGCGAAGGTTAAGCGCACAGGCCAACATCCATTTTGCTGGCCCGCCAGCAGTTGCGGCAATATACGGGTGCGGAATTTGGTCATGCCGTTAAGCGCGATGGAAAGTAACTGATGGCGAATGTAGGGGTTCTGAAAACGCCTGCTCACCGCACCGGCAAATTCTCGCAGTTCATCGGCGTCGAGATCCAATACCGGTATAATTTCCTCGCTAACCGCCCGCTCGACAAAACGGCGGACATCGGCATCCTGCATCGCTTCGCCAACGGTATCCAGCCCGCACAGCCAGGCAACCGGCACCAGCGCCGTATGCGCGCCGTTCAGAATCGCGACCTTACGTTCCTTGTACGGCTTAATATCGTTTACTACTCGGATATTCAGAGGGCATTGCGCCAGCTTTAACTCTTCAGCCAGCCATGCAGGTCCCTGAATCACGAACAGATAAAAGTGTTCCGCGGTATCGAGAAATGCATCGTGATAGCCAAGCGTAGCTTCCAGCGCGGCGGCTTCTTCGCGCGGGTAGCCGGTAACAATGCGGTCAACCAGCGTGGAACAGAAGGTATTCGCCGTTTCCACCCAATCGGCAAACGCCGCAGGAAGCTGCCAGTCCTGCGCATACTGCAGCACCAGCGTTTTAAGCGCATCGCCGTTATAGTCGATCAGTTCGCAAGGAATAATCACCCAGCCCTTATCCATCGCCCCCGCAAAATGGTTAAAGCGCTCCAGCAGCAGTCGCGTCAGTTTGGCCGGAAAACTCACCGGCGGGGTATCATCCACACGGTCCGCCGCATGATAGCTAATCCCGGCTTCAGTGGTGTTCGAAAACACAAAGCGGATGCCCGCATTGTGCGCCAGCGTCAGATACGCCGCGAAATCCTTGTACGGGTTGATTTCGTTATTCACCGAACGAATCAGCCGCGCCTCGCTTACCGCCTCGCCCTGCTCGTTCAACCCACGAATAAGCGTGGTATATAACCCATCCTGAGCATTCAGCGACGGCGGAAAATCGGTATTAATCGGGCGAACGATGGTCACGCCAGCATTGAGATCCGTTTTCTCATTAAGGATATCCAGTTGCCAGTCGACAAACGCCCGCAGAAAATTACCTTCACCAAACTGGATCACGCGCGTAGGGTAGCTGACACCCGGAAAATCACGTCGATTCAATGTTTTCATCACACTTATCCTCTCAGAACGTGATCACGCCTTTAATCAGTTCCCGGTTGTTAATCACGTCCCGCTCGTAGATCTCTGCAAGTTGGGCAAACGCGTAACGGTGCGTGAGCATCATGTCGGCGGTCAGTTTGCCTGCCGACATCAGGCGGCCAACCTTGGCAAAATCTTCCGGGGTCGCGTTGCGACTGCCCATCATGGTGGTCTCTTTCTTGTGGAACTCAGGATCGGAGAACTGTAAATCGCCTTTAAACAGCCCAACGAAAACGATGCTGCCCCCATGGCGAATCAAATTCACCGTGTTGTTCATCGCATGCTGATTCCCCGTGGCATCAATGACCTTTTGCGCCAGCGAGCCGCCAAACTGAGCGCGCAATTGCGCATCAAAATCTTCAGCAGACGGATCGATAACCGGAAGATCCAGTCGGGAAACCACATGCTCCCGGCGCGCGGGGCTGGTATCCGCCACCACCACTTGCGCGCCATCGGCTTTGGCAATCGCCGCCGCGCCCAGACCAATCGGACCGGCACCGACCACCAGCACCTGCTCACCCGGCGCTACCGCCGCCCGACGTACCGCATGTGCGCTGATGGCATAAGGCTCAATCAACGCCGCCGCCTGCGGGTCAATGCCCTGCGCATCCAGCAGGTTGGTCACCGGCACGGACAAGTATTCGCTGAAGCCGCCATCCTGGTGCACGCCAATCACTGAAATATTCTCGCAGCAGTTGGTGCGCCCGCTCAGGCACGCCGGACACTGCTGACAGGCCACGTAAGGAATAACCGCCACCTGCTGGCCATTTTTCAGATTTTGTATATTTTTACCCAGCCCGACAATTTCCCCACATATTTCATGGCCTAATACACGTGGATAGCTGAAAAAAGGTTGATTGCCGCCCCAGGCATGAATATCGGTGCCACAAATTCCCACCGACTTAATTTTAATTAATGCCTCACCCTCACCCGGAACAGGTATTTCACGCTCTTTCCAGACTAATTTTTTAGGTTCCTGGCAAATCAACGTATTCATCGTAGACATGATTCTGCTCTCCTGTTTTTTTGTTGCCTCAGATATCGACGAAAATAAAAAAACCGGAGAAAGCGGAAACGTAATCTGTGAATCTCAGCGCATAAAAATGTTTTAAATCGGGTTTTAATAGCGAAAAAGGAGACACCATGAGCCGTTCACAGAACTTACGCCACAATGTGATTAACCAAATAATCGATGATATGGCGCGTGGTCATATCCCTTCCCCACTTCCGTCGCAAAGCGCGCTGGCCGAGATGTACAACATCAGTCGCACCACCGTGCGCCATATGCTGAGCCATTTAAGCGAATGCGGCGTACTGACACAGGTCGGCAGCCACTATGTCATCGTGCGTAAACCTGACCATGACGACGGTTTTGCCTGCACCACCGCCTCCATGACCGAGCAAAACCGGATCTTCGAGCAGGCTTTTTTCACCATGATCAACCAGCGCCAGTTGCGCGCAGGCGAGAGTTTCTCCGAACTGCAGCTTGCCAGAGCCGCAGGCGTCAGTCCGGTAGTTGTGCGGGAATATCTTTTAAAATTCGAACGTTACAACCTGATTAAAAACGAAAAACGCGGTCAGTGGAGCATGAAGCAGTTCGATCAGGCCTATGCGGAACAGCTGTTTGAACTCAGAGAAATGCTTGAGACCCATTCTTTACAGCATTTCCTCAATCTGCCCGATGATGACCCGCGCTGGCTGCAGGCCAAAACGCTGTTGGAGCGCCATCGCATCCTGCGCGACAGCATCGGCAGCAGCTTTCGTATGTTCTCGCAGTTAGACCGTGAGTTTCATGCTTTACTGCTCTCTGCTGCCGACAATATATTTTTTAATCAATCACTTGAAATCATCTCCGTGATTTTCCACTTCCACTATCAGTGGGATGAAAGCGATCTTAAACAGCGCAATATCATTGCCATCGATGAGCATATGACTATCCTCAGCGCGCTGATCTGCCGCAGCGACCTGGATGCCACCCTGGCGCTATGTAACCATTTGAATACAGCCAAACAATCGATGATCCGCTCCATTAATCAAAGTAGCGCTGCTGCGCATTAAGTACCGATAAAAAACAGCAAACCATTACCGGGAGCACGATTTTATAAAAATATAAACCCCTGAAAAATACCTCTTGCCTATGCTCACGCTAAGTCGACTGCATTAAAAACTTTTGTGAGCGGTGATGAGTAAATTGATTCATCACTGGTATTTTTTCAATACTGCACAGCCCACTGCTGTGTGAAAATAAATTATTGAGGTTCAGGAGTCCGGCGTGGAAAAAAATAATATTACCCTCGACCCGAGTTCTTCGTTTGACACGTCGTCATCAGCGGATATTAATGTTCCGCCTGAGGGCATGGTACAACGCAGTAGCCGAATTAAACGTATTCAGACCACAGCAATGATTTTATTATTTTTTGCTGCGGTGATTAATTACCTCGACCGTAGTTCATTATCAGTCGCCAACTTAACAATTCGGGAAGAACTGGGGCTGAGCGCCACGCAAATCGGCGTCCTGCTGTCGGTCTTCTCTCTCGCTTACGGTATTGCACAACTGCCCTGCGGCCCGCTGCTGGATCGCAAGGGCCCGCGCATTATGTTAGGACTCGGGATGTTCTTCTGGTCGCTGTTTCAGGCGCTGTCCGGGATGGTACACAGCTTCACTCAGTTTGTGCTGGTGCGTATTGGCATGGGGATCGGCGAAGCGCCCATGAACCCGTGCGGCGTAAAAGTCATCAACGACTGGTTTAACATCAAAGAGCGCGGCCGCCCCATGGGTTTATTTAACGCCGCCTCCACCATCGGCGTCGCCATTAGTCCACCGATTCTGGCTGCAATGATGCTGGTTATGGGCTGGCGCTGGATGTTTATTACCATCGGCGTGCTGGGCATTTTCCTCGCCATCGGCTGGTACATGTTGTATCGCAACCGCGAGCAGATTGATCTGAGCGCCACAGAACAGGCTTACCTGAACGCCGGCAGCGTCAATGCCCGCCGCGATCCGCTGAGCTTTGCCGAATGGCGCAGCCTGTTCCGCAACCGTACCATGTGGGGCATGATGCTGGGCTTTAGCGGCATCAACTACACCGCATGGTTATACCTGGCCTGGCTGCCGGGCTACCTGCAGACCTCCTACAACCTGGATTTAAAAAGCACCGGCTTAATGGCGGCCATTCCGTTCCTGTTTGGCGCAACTGGCATGCTGATTAACGGTTTTGTCACCGACTGGCTGGTGAAAGGCGGTATGGCACCGATTAAGAGCCGGAAGATTTGTATTATCGCCGGGATGTTCTGCTCTGCAGCCTTCACCTTCGTGGTACCGCAGGCGACAACGTCAATGGCCGCGGTGTTACTGATCGGTATGGCGCTGTTCTGTATCCACTTCGCCGGAACCTCCTGCTGGGGCTTGATCCACGTTGCCGTCGCCTCACGTATGACCGCCTCCGTAGGCAGTATCCAGAACTTTGCCAGTTTTATCTGCGCGTCCTTCGCGCCGATCGTTACCGGCTTTATTGTGGATACCACTAACTCTTTCCGCCTGGCGCTGATTATCTGCGGTTGCGTCACCATGGTGGGCGCCCTCGCCTACATCATCCTGGTACGCCAGCCCATTAGCGATCCGCGTAAAGATTAATCCTCCAGATGCCCGATAACACCGCGCTTATCGGGCATGTTATGCTCCACGTATGAACATTATCTTGCGCGCCACGACTCTGGCAGAAACTGCCGCTCTTCCCGCCATCGAACGATCTGCGGGGCAACGTTTTTTACTCATCCCCGACCTGGCGTGGATTGCTGACGACCAGATTATATCGGCTGCTCAGCATCGGGCATTTGCCGCCGCCGGCATGAGCTGGCTGGCGCAGGTCGATGAGCGTCCGGTCGGTTTTTTGGTAGCCGAAACGCTGGGGTCATCGCTGTTTATTGCTGAACTGTCGCTGCATCTGGAGTGGCAGGGAAAAGGAATTGGCCGCAGGTTGATTGGCTATGTTGCCGAACAGGCTCGCGAGAAAGGTTATACGTCACTGACGCTGACCACTTTCCGCGATGTGCCGTGGAATGCGCCATTGTATGCGCGACTGGGTTTTGAAATGCTGGCTGACGAGACGCTTTCGCCGGAATTGCGCGAAAAAAGAGCTGAAGAGGTGGCGCACGGGCAGACGTACGAACGACGCTGCGCCATGCGCCTGATGCTGCGTTGATTGCCCGATGGCGGCTACGCCTTATCGGGCCTACGTTTCCCTATAGGTCGTAACACTCCTCGTAGGCCGGATAAGCGACAGCGCCATCCGGCATCACAGGCTTAGAACGTTTCCCAGTTATCACCGGCATCAGTTACCGCTGCTTTACGCGGCTGGACCGTTGAAACCGGTTTAGCGGCGGCAACGTCGCGCGCGCGCTGCTGGTCATGCTGAATACGGAACACGGCTACGGCCTGGGTCAGACGGCTGGCCTGCTCTTCCAGCGCCGCAGCGGCAGCGGCGGATTCTTCCACCAGCGAGGCGTTCTGCTGCGTCACGCGATCCATCTCTGCAACGGCCAGACCCACCTGGTCGATACCGCGGCTCTGCTCATCAGAGGCGGAGGCAATTTCACCCATGATATCGGTCACGCGGGTTACCGCATTGACGATCTCATCCATGGTTTCACCGGCGCTTTCCACCAGCGTTGACCCCACATCCACACGGCTGACCGAGTCTTCAATCAGGCTCTTGATCTCGCGCGCGGCCTGCGCACTACGCTGGGCCAGGTTACGCACTTCACCCGCAACCACTGCAAAACCACGCCCCTGCTCGCCCGCACGTGCGGCTTCTACCGCGGCGTTGAGCGCCAGAATATTGGTCTGGAAGGCAATACCGTCGATAACGCTAATAATATCGGCGATTTTCTGCGAACTGGAAGCGATATCGCGCATGGTTTGCACCACGTTATCGACCACTTTACCGCCTTTCTGCGCGGTTTCCGAAGCGCTCAGCGCCAGATGGCTGGCCTGACGCGCGTTTTCGGCGTTCTGCTTCACGGTCGCCGTCAGCTGTTCCATGCTGGCCGCCGTTTCTTCCAGAGAAGCCGCCTGCTGCTCGGTACGTGAGGAGAGATCGTTGTTGCCCATCGCAATCTCGCTGGCACCGCTGTAAATCGCGTTAGCGCCGTTACGCACGTCACCCACGGTGTTCATCAGTTCACCCTGCATGTGGCGCAGGCTTTCCGCCAGTTGTCCAATCTCGTTGGAACCTTCCACCTCAATACGCTTCACCAAATCGCCGCTGGCGATATGACGAATGCTTTCAATCAGGCGGTTCATCGGAGAGATCAGCGTCAGTTTGATACCAAACCACACCGCAACGATAGCGGCCAGCACGGTAATCAGTACACACACCAGCACCCACATCGCCTGGCTATAGGAAGCGTTATTGTCCTCAACCGCGATGTCATACAGGCGATCGTTCTGCTGCATGTAACTCATGTACTGCTTCTCAAAACCGTCCTGATAGCTCTGAGTCGGTTGATCAAAAAACGCGTTGATCTTGCCTTCACCCAGTAACTGGATCAGCTCCGCCAGCGCGCCGTGATAGATGTCATAGGTGCGGTTGATCTCCTGGAACGCGGCTTCGCTTTGACGCGGATCGCGCGGAAGCGACTCGTAAATCGCCCAGTTTTTTTCGGTCAGCTTCAGGGCATTGCTCGCCACCTGCATCAGTTCTGCAACGGTCGCGCCGCTGCCGATGTTGCTCTGATCCATCATGTAGCGAATCCCCGCCCGGTTCAGGGTATTACGCGTTTGCAGTAGCTCAACCCAGGTAGCGTTCAGCGCAGACTGCTGCTGGCGAATGGTTTGCAGAACGGTAAAGTTCTCTTTGTCATTCTTCAGTGAGTTAAAAAACAAGCCGCCTGAGGCGAGCTGTAAAAGGCCAAATAGCGCCAATACCAGCAGTAAGCTGGTAACAATCTTCATTCGTTTTAACATGTTTTCTCTTTCCGCTAGACAGATACTCTGGTTTTCGGCCTGGAAAGAGAAAACTTTATGGTGCCAGCAATTGCTACATAATTATCGTTTCCGCATTAAATTTCGTTCCCTATGACAAATTACGCAAAAAATTACTCGTTCCATTGCGTCTTAGGTGTAGGATTCCCGTTTTTAAGGAAAGGATGCTTGTATGTTGAATCGCGATTTTGATCACCTATCCACCCTCGCGCACCACTTTTTTGAACGTGAAGATATTCGCCAAAAACTTAATATCATCGATCAGTACAACATCTCCGGTTGGGAAGTCTGGATGCAGATAGAATTTGCCAATCTTTTGGCTTCGACGGGTCATGAATGGTGGCGTGAACAAACTCTCGCCTGCGATCTGCGGAAAAATCCACAGCGTTTGTCTGTACGTGCAGATTTCTTGTTGCGGAAAAAAGGCTGGACTCAGGACAGCTACATTGCACTTGAACTCAAGCAGAACCAGGATCCGACAAGTTGCGTCAGAAATATGATTGCTGATTTGGTTAAAAGCGCCAAAATCAAACGTTCAGAATTAGAGCTGCGTAGCTTCTGGACGCTCGGGGTAACACCCCGCATAGACAAAGAGCGCCTCGATGAACTTATTGACCACTATCTGGATGAAAAATATTACCTGACTAAATCACGTAAGAAACATGTGTTGTTAAGAGACATCGAACAAACGCCTTACTGTTATATCGTCATCTAAGTATCTCAGTCAGATACTGTGTCAGTGGGGAAACACGGCATTTAGGCAAGCGAACACTATAATGCCGTGATCTCAATCACATAAACTTCCCCATTCACCCTCATTGCTAACCGCTCACTGACATTTGAGACCGCTTAAGCTGACATACAACCGCTCACTTATTTACCTTACTTTACGCGCGTAATTCTCTGGCAAGATCCCTCCAACATAGCAGTCAATTTACCTCCTCAAACACAAGATCAAACCCACGCGGCTTCGGCCAATTATTAATTAGATACCAGGTTTTACTATGGATACGAAAAAGATATTCAAGCACATACCCTGGGTGATTCTCGGAATCATCGGTGCATTCTGCCTCTCGGTAGTGGCATTACGTCGGGGTGAGCACATTAGTGCCCTGTGGATCGTGGTGGCCTCAGTTTCTGTTTATCTGGTGGCCTATCGTTACTACAGTCTGTACATCGCCCAGAAAGTGATGAAACTTGACCCGACGCGCGCTACGCCGGCGGTCATCAACAATGATGGTCTGAACTACGTTCCTACTAACCGTAACGTATTGTTTGGGCACCACTTTGCCGCTATCGCCGGTGCAGGTCCGCTGGTCGGACCGGTACTGGCCGCGCAGATGGGCTACCTGCCCGGTACGCTATGGCTGCTGGCAGGCGTGGTGCTGGCCGGTGCGGTACAGGACTTCATGGTGCTGTTTATCTCTTCTCGCCGTAACGGCGCATCTCTGGGCGAGATGATCAAAGAAGAGATGGGCCCGATCCCGGGAACCATTGCTCTGTTCGGCTGCTTCTTAATCATGATCATCATCCTGGCGGTACTGGCGCTGATCGTGGTGAAAGCGCTGGCGGAAAGCCCGTGGGGTGTCTTCACCGTCTGCTCAACCGTACCGATTGCGCTGTTTATGGGGATCTACATGCGATTCCTGCGCCCAGGCCGTGTGGGCGAAGTGTCGGTAATTGGTATTGTGCTGCTGGTAGCTTCAATCTACTTCGGCGGCGTGATTGCGCACGACCCGTACTGGGGCCCGGCGCTGACCTTTAAAGACACCACCATCACCTTTACCCTGATCGGTTACGCGTTTATCTCTGCGCTGCTGCCGGTATGGCTGATCCTCGCCCCGCGCGACTATCTGGCGACCTTCCTGAAAATCGGCGTTATCGTCGGTCTGGCGGTGGGGATTGTTATCCTCAACCCGGAACTGAAAATGCCGGCGATGACGCAGTACGTTGATGGTACTGGCCCACTGTGGAAAGGCGCACTGTTCCCGTTCCTGTTCATCACCATCGCCTGTGGTGCGGTATCTGGCTTCCACGCGCTGATTGCTTCCGGTACCACGCCGAAGCTGCTGGCTTGTGAAACCGACGCGCGTTTCATTGGCTATGGCGCAATGCTGATGGAATCCTTCGTGGCGATTATGGCGCTGGTTGCAGCCTCCATCATCGAACCGGGTCTGTACTTCGCGATGAACACCCCGCCTGCAGGCCTTGGCATCACCATGCCGAACCTGCATGAAATGAGCGGTGAGAACGCGCCGCTGATTATGGCGCAGTTGAAAGATGTCACCGCACATGCGGCGGCGACCGTCAGTTCCTGGGGCTTCGTGATTTCGCCTGAACAGATCCTGCAGACCGCGAAAGACATCGGTGAACCGTCCGTTCTGAACCGCGCAGGTGGCGCGCCGACGCTGGCTGTGGGTATCGCTCACGTGTTCCACAAAGTACTGCCGATGGCTGATATGGGTTTCTGGTACCACTTCGGTATTCTGTTTGAAGCACTGTTCATCCTGACCGCACTGGATGCCGGTACCCGTTCTGGCCGCTTTATGCTGCAGGATTTACTGGGTAACTTCGTCCCGTTCCTGAAGAAAACCGACTCTCTGGTGGCGGGTGTCATCGGTACTGCAGGCTGCGTAGGCCTGTGGGGTTACCTGCTGTATCAAGGCGTTGTTGACCCGCTGGGCGGCGTTAAGAGCCTGTGGCCGCTGTTCGGTATCTCTAACCAGATGCTGGCTGCCGTGGCGCTGGTTCTCGGCACCGTGGTGCTGGTTAAAATGCAACGCACCAAATACATCTGGGTTACCGTGGTTCCGGCAGTATGGCTGCTGATCTGCACCACCTGGGCGCTGGGTCTGAAACTGTTCAGCACCAACCCGCAGATGGAAGGCTTCTTCTTTATGGCGAATCAGTACAAAGAGAAGATTGCTAACGGCGGCGAACTGACCGCTCAGCAGATTGCCAATATGAACCATATCGTCGTCAACAACTACACCAACGCAGGTCTGAGTATTCTGTTCCTGGTGGTGGTGTACAGCATCATTTTCTACGGGTTCCGTACCTGGCAGAAAGCCCGCGCCATCAACGGCCGCTCCGATAAAGAGACGCCGTATGTACCGGTGCCGGAAGGCGGCGTGAAGACCTCGTCACACCACTAAGACGTATTCAGCCCCGCTTCGGCGGGGCTTTTCGCTTATCAGGATTGTTTATGTTTGGTACTTTAGGGCAAGCTAAAAAATATCTCGGTCAGGCGGCGAAGATGCTGATTGGCATTCCGGACTACGACAACTACGTCGAGCACATGAAGACCAACCATCCCGATAAGCCGTACATGACCTACGAAGAATTCTTCCGCGAGCGCCAGGAAGCCCGCTACGGTAGCGGCGGAAGCAGTTGCTGTTAGAAGGAGAAGTGAATGACCCCGATTGCAGTTACCCTACTCACCGGTTTTCTTGGCGCGGGTAAAACCACCCTGCTACGCCATATTCTCAACGAGCAGCACGGTTACAAGATTGCCGTTATCGAAAATGAATTCGGCGAAGTCTCAGTGGACGATCAGCTGATCGGCGACCGCGCCACGCAGATTAAGACCCTGACCAACGGCTGCATTTGCTGTACCCGCTCCAGTGAGCTGGAAGATGCCTTGTTAGACCTGCTCGACAACCTCGACAAAAGCACTATCAATTTTGACCGTCTGGTGATCGAGTGCACCGGCATGGCCGACCCCGGCCCGATTATCCAGACCTTTTTCTCCCATGAAGTGATTTGCGAACGCTACCTGCTGGACGGCGTGATTGCGCTGGTTGACGCGGTGCATGCTGACGAACAGATGAACCAGTTCACCATCGCCCAGTCGCAGGTCGGCTATGCTGACCGCATCCTGCTGACCAAAACCGACGTCGCAGGTGAAAGCGAGAAACTGCGTGAGCGCCTGACGCGCATCAACGCCCGTGCGCCGATTTACACCGTGACGCATGGCGATATCGACCTTTCGCTGCTGTTCGATACCAACGGTTTTATGCTGGAAGAGAACGTGGTCAGCGCCAAACCGCGCTTCCACTTTATCGCTGACAAGCAAAACGATATTTCCTCGATCGTCGTCGAACTGGATTACCCGGTGAACATCAGCGACGTGTCGCGCGTAATGGAAAATCTGCTGCTGGAATCCGCCGAGAAGCTGCTGCGCTATAAAGGCATGCTGTGGATTGAAGGCGAGCCAAACCGCCTGCTGTTCCAGGGCGTCCAGCGCCTGTACAGCGCCGACTGGGACCGCCCGTGGGGCGACGAACAACCGCACAGCCTGCTGGTGTTTATTGGCATTCAGTTGCCGGAAGATGAGATCAGAGCCGCGTTTGCGGGATTGAAGAAGTAATCCCCTGCTGAATTGCCCGGTGACGTGATGTGACCGGGCCTGAAAATCCCGCTCCTTGTAGGCCGGATAAGGCGCAGCCGCCATCCGGCACTGGCCGTTTTCATTCCGATAAATGATTCACCCCATGGAATTTTTCACCTGGTATGGCAAGCTATTGTCATTGCACTCGTTAAGGGATCAACGTGAAAAATTACAAAGTGATTACCCCGCTTTTTCCGACCTACGCCCAGGTTAAAGCGATGATGAAAGCCATTTCAGGCTATTCCCTGAAATCGGTACGCAGCATGATTACCGCCATCTTTGAACAAACCGGTACCCCGCAAAACCCGGTCGACTGGTCAGAACCTGATTTATGGATCAACGAGCGCTTAAGCGGCGAAGATGCCGAAATTGCGCTACGTATCTGGCAAACCGACAATCATATTCTGAACCCACGCCACAGCTACGGCTGCTACCTGTTCCTCAACTACCCGCTGTTTGATCTGATGGCAAGCACCGCCGATGACATCTGGGCACCGACCGCTCGCGGCGAACGTTTTCTGCAAGACGACGACGAAACGCTGCGCTGGCTGGACGACCAAGAAGGGCTGATACAACTGCTGGAACTGCTTGCCGGTCGTGAAATGTCGCGCCGTGGGGATCTGCTACCAGAATGGCTGGCGTTTTTGCATCAGCATTCTAAATTTGCCTCCGACCGCTCGGCAAAAAGCACGCTCTACTCGCGCCTGTATAACCTGATTGACCGCCAGCTGGCGACCAGAGAAGGGATGAGCTACCGCATTACTGACACAGGTCGCCAGTGGCTGACACAAGCGCTGCCAACCAAAAAGACGGACCCGCGTAAGGCGCTGCTCGATGCGGTAAAACGCTACAACGAGCAGCAAAAAGAGGTACTACGCGAACAGCTTTCTACCATGAACCCCTACAAGTTCGAGCATCTTGTGGCGCAGCTTCTTGAAGCGATGGGCTATGAAGAGGTCGAGGTCACCAAAGCCTCTGGCGATAAAGGCGTGGATGTGATTGGTAAGGTGCAGGTGGGCATCACCACCATTACCGAAGTGGTGCAGGTGAAGCGGATGCAGAACACCATTACCCGCCCGTATATCGATCAACTGCGCGGCGCACTGCCTTATCACAAAGCCATTCGCGGCACGCTGATCACCACCGGCAAGTTTGCTGCTAAATGCGCGGAAGCGGCGCTGTTTCCGGGAGCCGCCCCTATCACGCTGATTGACGGCGATCGCCTGCTGGAAATGTTGATAGAAAATAACGTTGGCATTCGACGCAGCAATGCTGTCGAGCTGCTGGATGTCGATTTACAGCTGTTTGATGAGCTGGAGATTGAGTAACGTGCAAAGCGCGGTAGCAAAGCTATTTCTGTTCATGGCTTGCATAACAATATTGTGTAAAATCAGAGCAATCCCATTATCGGTAGAGAACGGACATGGCTGACCTGAACCTGAGTACCCTGACGGAAGCAGACATCATCACCAAACGCGTTATGCCCGCCATCCTTGATGCTGGCTGGAACGACGCAACGCAAATCAGACAAGAGGTCAAACTCCGGGACGGTAAGGTCATCGTGCGCGGCAAAGTCGCGGCGCGTAGAACGGTGAAATCCGCCGATATCGTGCTGTATTACAAGCCGGGCATTCCGCTGGCAGTGATTGAAGCCAAAGCCAACAAGCATGAAATCGGCAAAGGGATGCAGCAGGGCATCGAGTACGCACGCCTGCTGGACGTTCCTTTTGTTTTTGCCACCAATGGCGATGGCTTTATCTTCCACGATGCCACAGTTGCTGACGGCGAACTAATGGAAAAACCGATTACCCTTGGCGAATTCCCATCTCCCTCAGAACTGTGGCAAAAATTATGCTTATCAAAAGGCTATACTGAAGCTCAGCTTCCGGTGATTACCCAGGACTACTACGACGACGGCAGCGGCAAAGCGCCGCGTTATTACCAGCTACAGGCCATCAATAAAACCATTGAAGCCGTTTCCGCCGGGCAGAACCGCGTTCTGCTGGTGATGGCAACCGGCACCGGGAAAACCTACACCGCCTTCCAGATTATCTGGCGCTTATGGAAAGCGAAAAGTAAGAAGCGGATCCTGTTCCTCGCCGATCGCAACATTCTGGTCGATCAGACCAAAAACAACGACTTCCTGCCGTTTGGCACGGC
The DNA here is from genome assembly GCF_026719375.1 of Citrobacter sp. W9. Lineage (NCBI taxonomy): Bacteria > Pseudomonadati > Pseudomonadota > Gammaproteobacteria > Enterobacterales > Enterobacteriaceae > Citrobacter > Citrobacter sp. W9. The sequence continues at coordinate 290,011 of NZ_JAPPTE010000004.1, forward strand.
GATGACCAAGGTCACCGGGCGCACCATCGACCCGGCATTTGAAATCCATCTCGCGCTGTATCAGGCCATCACCGGCCCGGAAGAAGATCAAAAAGCCTTTAAACAGGTGGCCCCGGATTTCTTTGACCTGATTGTCATCGACGAATGCCATCGCGGCAGCGCTTCGGAAGACAGCGCGTGGCGCGAAATCCTCGACTATTTCAGCACCGCCACGCAGATTGGCTTAACCGCCACACCGAAAGAGACCCATGAAGTCTCCAGCACTGATTACTTCGGCGACCCGGTGTATATCTACTCGCTGAAAGAAGGCATCGAAGACGGCTTCCTTGCCCCTTATAAAGTGGTGCGCGTCGACATCGACGTTGATCTTCAGGGCTGGCGTCCCACCAAAGGCCAGACGGATAAAAACGGCGAGCTGATTGACGACCGCATCTACAACCAGAAAGATTTTGATCGCACGATGGTGATTGATGAACGCACCGAACTGGTGGCGAAAACCATTACCGATTACCTCAAACGCACCAATCCGATGGATAAAACCATCATCTTCTGTAACGACATCGATCACGCGGAGCGGATGCGCCGCGCGCTGGTCAATCTCAACCCGGAACAGGTCAAAAAGAACGACAAGTACGTGATGAAAATCACCGGCGATGACGACATTGGCAAAGCCCAACTGGATAACTTTATTAACCCCAAAAAGGCCTATCCGGTTATCGCCACCACCTCCGAACTGATGACCACCGGCGTGGATGCCAAAACCTGCAAACTGGTGGTGCTGGACCAGAACATTCAGTCGATGACCAAGTTCAAGCAGATCATCGGCCGCGGCACCCGCATCGATGAACGCTACGGCAAGCTATGGTTCACCATCCTCGACTTCAAAAAGGCCACCGAACTGTTTGCCGACGAACGCTTCGACGGCATCCCGGAAAAGGTGATGGATACCACGCCGGAAGATATCGCCGACCCGGACTCTGATTTTGAAGAGCAGTTCGACGAGCACGAAGAAGAGACTGAAGATGAAATCACCGGTGCTGATGAAGATCCCGCGCCGTATACCATCACCGGCTCAGACGATGTCGGCCCACTGCCGGAAGACGACGAGAACAAAGTGCGCAAGTTTCACGTCAACGGCGTCGCCGTGGGCGTGATTGCCCAGCGCGTGCAGTATTACGACGCCGACGGCAAGCTGGTCACTGAATCCTTCAAAGATTACACCCGCAAAACGCTGCTCAAAGAGTACGCCTCGCTGGATGATTTCACCCGCAAGTGGCAGGACGCCGAGCGCAAACAGGCCATCATCAAGGAACTGGAGCAGCAGGGGATCATCTGGGAAGTGCTGGCGGAAGAGGTCGGTAAAGAGCTCGACCCGTTCGACATGCTGTGCCACGTGGTGTATGGTCAGCCGCCGTTAACCCGCAAAGAGCGGGCGGAGAACGTGCGTAAGCGCAACTACTTCACCAAATACTCCGACGCCGCGCAGGCGGTGCTGAACACGCTGCTGGATAAATACGCCGACGCGGGCGTGCAGGAAATAGAGAGTATTCAGGTGCTGAAGCTCAAGCCGTTCGACAGCATGGGTACGCTGCCGGAGATCATTAAAAGCGGATTCGGCGACCGTAACGGGTATAATCAGGCCATCAGCGAGCTGGAGAGCGAAATCTACCACTTACCGCCCCGCTCCGCGTAACCACTCCCCTTTTGCGCCTTCTGCTGCCGCCGCGTAGCAGAAGGCCTTATTGTTAATGAAACACGGAACACATCATGTCGATCAGCTCGGTTATCAAATCATTACAGGACATTATGCGCAAAGACGCCGGCGTGGACGGCGATGCGCAGCGCCTCGGCCAGCTCTCCTGGCTGCTGTTTCTGAAAATCTTTGACGCCCAGGAAGAAGCGCTGGAACTGGAGCAGGATAACTATCAGTACCCGATCCCGCAGCGCTACCTGTGGCGCACCTGGGCGGCAAACGCGGAGGGCATTACCGGCGACGCCCTGCTGGAGTTCGTCAATGACGACCTGTTCCCAACGCTGAAAAACCTCACCGCCCCCATCGATAAAAACCCGCGCGGCTTTGTGGTCAGACAGGCGTTCAGCGATGCCTATAACTACATGAAAAACGGCACCCTGCTGCGTCAGGTGATCAACAAGCTCAACGAAATTGACTTCACCAGCGCCAGCGAACGCCACCTGTTCGGCGACATTTACGAACAGATCCTCAAAGATCTGCAATCGGCGGGCAATGCCGGTGAGTTTTATACCCCGCGCGCTGTCACCCGCTTTATGGTCGATCGCGTCGATCCGAAGCTCGGCGAGTCGATTATGGACCCGGCCTGCGGCACCGGCGGCTTCCTCGCCTGCGCGTTCGATCACGTAAAAAACAACTACGTGAAGAGCGTGGCCGATCACCAGACGCTGCAACAGCAGATCCACGGCGTGGAGAAAAAGCAGCTCCCGCACCTGCTGGCGACCACCAATATGCTGCTGCACGGTATCGAAGTGCCGGTGCAAATTCGTCACGACAACACCCTCAACAAGCCGCTGTCGTCATGGGATGAACAGCTTGATGTCATCGTCACCAACCCGCCGTTCGGCGGCACCGAAGAAGACGGCATCGAGAAGAACTTCCCGGCAGAGATGCAGACCCGCGAGACGGCGGATCTGTTCCTGCAATTGATTATTGAAGTGCTGGCGAAAAACGGCCGCGCGGCGGTGGTGCTGCCGGACGGCACGCTGTTTGGCGAAGGCGTGAAAACCAAAATCAAAAAGCTGCTCACCGAGGAGTGCAACCTGCACACCATCGTGCGTCTGCCGAACGGCGTGTTTAATCCGTACACCGGGATCAAAACCAACCTGCTGTTCTTTACCAAAGGCCAGCCGACCAAAGACATCTGGTTCTACGAGCATCCGTACCCGGCGGGCGTGAAGAACTACAGCAAAACCAAGCCGATGAAGTTTGAAGAATTCCAGGCCGAGATCGACTGGTGGGGCAACGAGGCCGACGGCTTCGCCAGCCGCGTCGAGAACGAGCAGGCGTGGAAGGTCAGCATCGACGAGGTGATTGCTCGCAACTTTAACCTCGATATCAAAAACCCGCACCAGGCGGAAACCGTCAGCCACGATCCGGACGAACTGCTGGCGCAATATGCCAAACAGCAGGAAGAAATTCAGACCCTGCGCCACCAGCTGCGCGATATTCTCGGCGCGGCGCTCTCCGGCAAGGAGGCTAACTGATGGCGGTGGAAAAACTGATTGTCGACCATATCGACACCTGGACCACGGCGCTGCAAACCCGCTCCACCGCCGGGCGCGGCAGCTCGGGTAAGATTGACCTGTATGGCATTAAGAAGCTGCGCGAGCTGATTCTGGAGCTGGCGGTGCGCGGCAAGCTGGTGCCACAGGATCCGAACGACGAACCGGCGTCTGAATTGCTGAAACGCATTGCGGCGGAAAAAGCCGAGCTGGTGAAGCAGGGGAAAATTAAAAAACAGAAGCCGCTGCCGGAGATTAGCGAAGAGGAGAAACCGTTTGAGCTGCCGGAAGGGTGGGAGTGGACGAGGTTAGGATTTATTTCAAACTATGGTTTTTGTGATAAAGCAGAACCTGAAGACGTAACACCTGAAACATGGATCCTTGAATTAGAGGATATAGAGAAAGTCACATCAAAGCTTCTCAATAAGGTAACTTTTGCAGAAAGACCATTTAAAAGCTCTAAGAATCGATTTTCACAAGGTGATGTACTTTATGGAAAATTACGTCCGTACCTGGATAAAGTGATCGTTGCTAATGAACCGGGTGTATGTACTACTGAAATTATCCCAATAACAAGCTATGGTAATATTTCCCCAGAATTCTTACGTTTATTGCTGAAAGCACCAAATTTCATTACTTACGCAAATAGCTCTACACATGGAATGAACTTGCCAAGGCTTGGTACAGAAAAAGCTCAGCATGCCGTCATCGAATTAGCTCCTATCCAGGAGCAACTGCGAATTGTTTCACGTGTTGATAAACTCATGTCCCTCTGCGACCAACTGGAACAGCACTCCCTGACCAGTCTGGACGCCCATCAGCAGTTGGTTGAAACCCTGCTAACCACGCTAACCGACAGCCAGAACGCCGATGAACTGACCGAAAACTGGGCGCGTATCAGCGAGCATTTCGACACGCTGTTTACCACCGAAGCCAGCATAGACGCCTTAAAGCAGACCATTCTGCAACTGGCAGTGATGGGCAAACTGGTGCCGCAGGATCCGAACGACGAACCGGCTTCTGAACTGCTCAAACGTATTGCGCAGGAAAAAGCGCAACTGGTGAAAGACGGGAAAATTAAAAAACAAAAACCGTTGCCACCGATTAGTGATGAGGAAAAGCCGTTTGAACTGCCTGAGGGGTGGGAATGGGCTCAATTACAAGATATTTGTCATAAAATCACCGACGGAGAACATTCAACGCCTCAACGTTCAACATCGGGACATTATTTACTTTCAGCAAGAAATGTTACAAACAACGGAATTATGCTAGATGATGTAGACTTTGTTCCTACATACGTTTTCAATAAAATCAGGGAGCGATGTGATCCTAATATTGGTGATATATTGATTTCGTGTTCTGGTAGCATTGGTCGAGTAGCCCTAGTGGATAGAGATGATGAATACTCAATGGTTAGAAGTGCGGCAATGATACGCCCAAATAAAAACCTTTATATTCATTTCATTGAGAACGTACTGAAATCACCATTATTACAGTATCAAATGGTTAATCGCTCAAAAAAATCAGCACAAGCCAATCTTTTCCTTGGTTCAATTAGTGCTCTTACAATACCAATCCCTCCATATTCAGAACAAGTAAAGATATGTGAAATAATTAGTGAACTGTTTTCTTATAGTGTTCAGCTTAGGACTAAAATAAGCACAGCCCAACAAACCCAGCTCCACCTTGCCGACGCCCTCACCGACGCAGCCATAAATTAACCCTCCCCCTGAAACCAATAAAGCGGCTAAATAGCCGCTTTATTCCTATCACCAGAAATAATCCATCCCCGCATCCACACCCTTATTTTCATTCATTTTCAGCTGGACTTTCCTTCTATTCCCTGATGATATGTACAGGTATTTAACGCAAGACGCCCGTGCTGCAACACGAGCGCCTCGCTAATCACAATCCCTATTGAAAAGGAATAGAGACCATGACTACCCCGCATTCTATTGCAGAATTCACCGATCCAGAAGTCTCCCCGGCAAATAATCGTCTGGGCACCGTCACTTATGCGAGTCGTTATCTGGATTACACGCATGTTCCGGCAATTATTATGAAAGGCCAGTGGCTGGAAGCCGCCGGTTTTAACACTGGCTGCAAATTCGATGTCAGAGTGATGCCTGGCTGCATTGTGCTGACGACAAAGCTACCGGAGCCGGAAGAACCCGCGCTATTGCAGTCGCTGCGTCGGGTGTGCAAGCTGTCCGCGCGTAAGCAACAGCAGGTACAGGAGTTTATCGAGGTAATTTCGGCGAAGCCGCGCAAGCAGGGATAACTTCTAAGATGCCAGACGGCGCTCAGGAGTATAAGCGCCGTGTATTGATTGCATTACGGCTCAGGGTGACATCATTTTATCCAGAGCCATTTACTCAAGACCCTAAGCGATAATCCCAATCATCAGAGTGGACTATATTCCCATCATGATAGTGCCAGGTAATCTTCTTGTAGCGGAACTGAGCAAGTTCAAGATGGGTCTGTTTTTCGTAATAAGGATCTTTAACATCGTGCATCAGTGAAAAAATCGTAACGACTTTCACATCTTCCAGGGTTATCGTGAAATAGACCTCTTCCTGACCAGCATCATTTATTCGATAGAGATCAATAGCCGCTTTCCTTAATGTTTGTCCGGTACTTAATGCTTTATACAAAAACACACTAGAAGCATCAATTTCTTTTTCAATTAAAAATGGACGATGTTGACGTTTACTCAACACCCTTCCATTATGCAAGTCAGAGTTGTAACTCACATTATGATACAAACCTAAAACCTCGATCTGATTTTCACGGTCTTTTACCATCACACTACCTTTGATAACATTACCAGCATCATCGATTAGTGACATATATCCAGGGATAGCCATTTATAAATCCTTATTAAAGGGAACAGAATTTTCAACAGTATTGATCATAACCGCAATACACCGTTTCCCTTCTGCCGTTTTGATCTTATACATTTCCCTGATGGAGTTAACAAATAGCTTATTCATTTCTTCTTCTGACTCAGGGAAAGAGGCAAATGCACATATCTGCTCAATAGTCAGCAATGGTCTCTTATCGTTGAGAATAGCCAGAACACCGGCGGGGTTATGTGGAATGGCTTCAGATACCGCCCCCTGCAAATCTTCCGCAGTACTGGCATCAACTCCGGGTTCCAAAGCACTTGCCACCGTTAACCAGTCATTATTACCTTTGCTAATTTCAGGAATAATATGGCTCCACCATTCTGATTCATTGTCATTATAAAGTGTGTGTACAACAGCATTTGCTCCTTTTTCATTTATCATCTGCAGAAGCTGAGGTGCAGTATGCTCTGCAGCGCAGGAGGCACCCGAAAGCATAAACAGAAAGAAGATAATAATAAATTTCATTATCTTACCACCAAAATTGTATCACCCGAATCGTAAATGGTTTGGCGCTTATCTTGTCCATTCATAATGATACACCCTGCAGATGCCGTTCCCGGTGGCTGCCCTTTTTTATCGCCATGAATTTCGAAATGATCTCTGCCAAAAGTATTGGTCCCTGCAATAGGTTCAAGGATGATAGCGGAGGGGCTTTTGTGATTATTCCATCCTGCAATAAAATAAATACCTCGAGGAATGGGGCCCTTGTTACGTATGTGTTCACAGTTCGGTTTATCCTTTGATTCACCGGCACCACTGTAGCAATAAGCAATTAACTCACCGTTATGGCTCAATATACCTGTCGATACTTTATATTCCCATGTCATGTGATTTTACCCCCCTTTAAAATATAATAATCATACTTATCATATTTAATCGTAAAATTAAATTTGTTCATAAGGTCACAATTATTAAAATTCAGAATATTTATAATTTATATGTTTTTATTTCTCGAACAAATAAACCATATTCTGAATAATTAGATAAAGGTGAAACAGCAGGTAATCTGAAAAACGCCCGGTGGCGCTGCGCTTACCGGGCCTACAAACCTTCTTCTGTAGGCCGGATAAGGCGTTTACGCCGCCATCCGGCACTTCCCCCCCACTCACTCGGTGATCACAAACCGCGTCGCGGCAAAGCAGTTCAACACCCGGTGCACCAGAAATACCATGGTTAGCGTTGCCACCAGCGCGACGGTGACGGAGGTGATGCGGTACAGATCGCTGAATACCAGGTCCTGATCCGGGTGCAGGTTCTGGCCAAACATAATGCCGATGGTGGTGATGCTGGCAAACCCCACGCCCGCGCCGACTTTTTCCATTACGTGCAGGCGGGCACTGAATGCCAGCCCGAGGCCGATCAGCGGCATCATCAGCACCATATGGTTGCTGAAATCGTAGATAAGCAGCTGCACCAGCAGAATATACAGACAGGCCAGCACCACGCCGACCACACGCCAGATCGAGCTGATCACCGCCCCGCGATAGTGCATCGGGAACAGGATCAAAATGCCCGCCATCAGCGCCGACAGCGAATCACTCAAATCGCAGATCTGGAAGACCACAAAAATCATCGTCGCCACCGTGCCGGAAAGCAGCGACTCGTGGCGCACCCGGGCGGCATCTTTTTCAATGCGCGGCGGCGGCTGGCGGGGTTCCACGTCCGGGATCAGATAATGCAGCAGCGCGCTCAGCGCCACCGCCATGACGCAGGCCTCCATATTGGAGAACATCAGCGTATGCCAGTTGGTGGTGGGATAGCTCATAAAATTGAGCATCGTGCTCTGGCATACCACGCCCATCGAACCGAGCAGAAACAGTGGCCCTTTGCTCATAAAACGAAAACGCATCACGTACAGGCCGAACACCACCAGCGTCATGATCAGCGGCCACTGTGAGAGATAGCCGACGATCAGCACCATTTCAACACAGTTTACCGCCGCGCTGAACACAAACTGTTTTGCCACATGGCGGTTGAATACCGGCACCAGCGACAGCAGCATCAGCGGATAAACCACAAAGAACACGCCGTACTGCACGTTGTAGAAGGTTGAGATGCTCAGCGCGATTGTCCCGGCAACGGAGATACGCAGGGTCTGGCGAAAATCATTGGCGGTGTAGACAATATTCCCGTGCGGCGTAAAGACATGGGCCAGCGTGTTAATAGACATAATGCAGCCAGCTAACGAGGTGGATTTGCGCCCCGGCAAAGGTACGGGCGAACATCCCCTCGCTGTTATACAGCTGTACCGTGGCGCGCGCGCCGGTCGGTAACGGCGTGTCGAGCGGTTCGTTCAGCGCCACATGAATACGCATACGCTGGGCATCGCGCACCCAACGGGTTGACTGTTCAGGCTGCGACAGCTGGCCGTTAACCTGCTCCTGGCCCGCCAGAATACCGGCATCGCTGCTGGTAACGCGGGCAGAAAAAACCTTGCCCGGCATGGCGTCGAACACCACGGCGGCATCGGTATCCACGCGAGTGTGGCGCAGGCTTTTCTCGCGAAAGTCGGCCACGATATCGGTCTGGTGGCTGACCAGCGCCAGCAGCGGCGTGGCGGCGGTGGCGTACAGTCCGGGGCTAAGCTGGAGATTGCTTACCGTGCCATCAGTTTCTGCATACACTTTGCTCCAGCCAAGGTTCAGTTGCGCCTCTTCCAGCGCGTTACGGTATTTTTGCAGCGTCACGTTGCGCTTGTCATCGCGCTCACCGCGCTGGATCAGCAGGTTCTGAATACTGGCATTCAGCCCCGCCACCGACTGCTCACTGGTCTGCCAGGCAGTGCGCACCTTGTCGAGATCGGGTTGCGAAACATTCTGCATGGCACTCAGGCGTTGATAGCGGTCAAAGGTGGTCTTATCGTTACGGGCGTTGAATTGCGCGGTGCGCAGATTAGCGCGCGCAGAGGCGATCTGCGCATCCAGCTGTTGGTTGCTCAGCTTCGCCTGCTCAAGGGCGATTTGCGCCGCTTCGACCTTATTGATAAACGGCGTCGGATCCAGCTCGTACAGCAAATCGCCCTTTTTCACCTGGCTATTGTTATGTACATGCACCTGCGAGACGTAGCCGGATACGCGTGAGGAAACGGGTGTTACCACGCGCATCACCGTGGAGTCCGGCGTCAGCGGGATCCAGATATCGGCAACGATAAACCAGGCGAATATTACCAGGAAAGCGGCAATACTCACCCTTACCCAACGGGCAAATTTTTGTTCTGGGGTCATCATAGTTTTTTAATGTTGATTGTCTTCTTCGCGGATTGTCCGCAAATTGCAGGCGATTTGATTTAACGTCGCGCTGAAGGCGGCAAGCTCCGCTTCAGGAATGGTACAGGTGACGCGATGCTGGTATGTCTCAATCACCCGGTTAAGTACTTCAAGCCTTGTGCGGCCCTGCGCGGTCAGCGTTAACAGTCGGATGCGTTTGTCATAAGGCGATGTGGAACGCAGCAGGTAGCCCTGCTTTTCCAGTAGCGTGAGGGTACGCATCAGCGGCGGCAGTTCAATGCCCTGCACCTGGGCCAGTTCACTGACCGAGACGTTGTCTCCCAGTTGATACAGCTGCATCAATACCGTCCAGCTTGATTGCGTCAGGCCTGTATCGGTGATGGCAGCATCAATAATGGCCCGCCACTGGCGTACCACCATCGCCATGCGCATCCCCATCGGACGGCGGGCAAACAGTTCATCTTCAGTCATGTTTCTTTTTCCTCATTGCTGAGAAGAAAATAATACTTATCAGGGTAAGTATCAAGAAACAGACTATCAACAAGCATAAATTGATAAACACCGTGAATATAAAAGAGGCCGAATGCGCTAACACCCGGCCTCTGTCGATAGAAAATAATTACTCCACCTGATCGCGTCGCAGCCCGACGTCACGCAGCCGCTCATCGCTCATCTGTTGCAACAGACACCGAGTTTGCGCCCGTAGCCGCCATGCTTTGTATGCCCGCCAGATCAGTACAAACCCAATGAACGGCTGCTTTGCTTTATTCTCATGAAATTCCATACCTTGCCTCCCGCCTTGCCAGAGGCTTTATCTTCACGGATTTGGGCCTGAACAATACAGACTCACAAAGTACTTTTATTTAACATACAGATTGGTTAAAAAGAGTTCTGCATCGCTTTTTTCACGCCAATCTGTACTGGTTTTTTTATCTGTATGGTACCCATGAGGGATACAGCATGACGCGTTACCAACATCTGGCCAATCTGCTGGCCGAACGCATTGAGCAGGGGCTGTATCGCCATGGCGAAAAATTGCCTTCGGTGCGCAGCCTGAGTCAGGAGCATGGGGTCAGTATCAGTACCGTCCAGCAGGCCTATCAGACGCTGGAACAACTACAGCTGATCACGCCGCAGCCGCGTTCCGGTTATTTTGTCGCGCCACAAAAAGCACAACCGCCGGTGCCGCCGATGTCGCGTCCGGTGCAGCGTCCGGTCGAGATAACCCAGTGGGATCAGGTGCTGGACATGCTGGCAGGTCATGCGGACAAATCGATAATCCCTTTTAGCAGTGGCGTGCCCGATATCAATCAACCCAGCCTGAAGCCACTGTGGCGCGAACTCAGCCGCGTGGCGCAGCATAATCTCAAGGCAGTTCTGGGCTACGATGAATTACCTGGTTGTCGGGAATTGCGTCAACAGATTGCCCGGCTCATGCTGGACGGCGGTTCGATCGTCAATGCGGATGATATTGTGATCACTAATGGCAGCCAGAGCGGAATGTCGCTGGCGCTGCTAACGGTCTGCCAGCCTGGAGATATTGTCGCCGTTGAATCTCCCGCCTACTACGGCACAATGCAGCTGCTGCGCGGATTAGGGATCAAAGTTATTGAGATCCCGACCGATCCAGATGCCGGGATCAGCATTGAAGCGCTGGAACTGGCGCTGGATCAGTGGCCGATTAAAGGGGTGATCCTGGTTCCTAACTGCAACAACCCGCTCGGCTTTATTATGCCGGATGCGCGTAAACGCGCTGTGCTCGCCCTCGCCCAGCAGCACGATATTGTTATTTTTGAAGATGATGTGTACGGAGAGCTGGCTACAGAATATCCACGTCCGCGCACAATCCATTCCTGGGACAGCGACGGTCGGGTGCTACTGTGCAGCTCATTTACCAAATCCGTGGCGCCGGGATTGCGCGTCGGTTGGGTTATTCCCGGTCGTTATCATGATAAATTTCTGCACATGAAATATGCCGTCATCGGCACTAACGTTCCTGCTACACAGCTGGCGGCCGCCACCTTCGTGCGCGAGGGGCATTATCATCGTCATGTTCGCCGTATGCGTCAGATCTACCAGCGGAATATGGAGATCTATACCTGCTGGGTACGGGAATATTTCCCCTGTGGGATCTGCGTCACCCGGCCGAAAGGTGGCTTTATGCTGTGGGTTGAATTACCACAGCAGGTCGATATGGTCTGCGTCGCCAAACAGCTCTGTCGCCTGAAAATCCAGGTCGCGCCTGGCTCGCTATTCTCCGCATCCGGTAAATACCGCAACTGCGTACGCATCAATTGTGCGTTGCCGCCAGACGAGAAGCATCGGGAAGTCATGCAAAAGCTCGGCGAGGCGGTAAAGGTGGCGATAGAGTAAGTCGGTATACCCGGCTTCGCCTCTGTCTAGTGGCTTAACCCCTGGATATCCTCAGCGGAAAGTCGGGTAATTTTTTGTACCGTGCTGATATCGATGCCACCTGCCAGCATGGTGCAAGCAATACGGAGCGCCTCAGTTCGCTGCCCCTCTATCAGCCCTTCTTGTTTACCTTCCTGTTTACCTTCTTGTTTACCTTCCTGCAGACCTTTTAGCCATCCTTTTTGAAAACCTGCCTCATGCAATCTTTCCGCGATCGTCATCAAATGCTCCTTATGCTGCGGTGAACGTTCAGCGACCCCACGAATAAACTCACTGAATCGAGGTGCATCGCCAGTTTGCAAAATATAATTAAACAGCGTCTTTATCTGGCTGTCATTAGTCAGTCCAGTAAGTAGCAGGGAAACAATTTGTTCAACAAGCCCCATAAGATCGCGCTGACGGATGTGTTTTTGAATTAACTCCAGCAGTGCCATACGCCGATGCTGTACAATTTCATCATCCGGTATGACTGTAATATCCACCAGTGGAAACGCCGCAGTATACAGCTGACGCGCCAACTTCGGGTTCGCAAACTCGTCCAGCCAGCACAGCGTCCAGGGGTATGGACTTTTAGCGCCGTGATAAAACAGCATCGGCACCACCAGCGGCAATTGCTGGTGCCCGGCATCTAAGTGTTTCTGCATGGCCGCAACCGCATAGCGCATCAACCGGAATGCCATATGTGCATCCGGTGTGCTCTGGTGTTCAATCACTACATAAATATATCCATCCCCTTCCGTCGTTTTCACCGACCAAAGCACGTCGGAATAGGACGCGCGTAAATTCTCTTCAATGAAACTATCGGACTCGAGTTTCAGCGTCTGAAGGTCACAAAGTTCGCATAGTGAAACAGGAAGATGTATTTGCAGAAAATCCCGTGCGGTCTCTGGATGACGTAAAAACGTTTTAAAGACCGCATCATGCGGGGTAGAAGTCGTTGCTTTACTCATGGCGATCCGTCACCTGGGAATAAGATGCCGTGAATGTAGCGCTGGTAAACCACACCCTCACCTGCAACTTTCTCTCTTTGCGAGGCGATTTCAGAGATAAAAACGTCCCTTTGTAACGTCCGCATTTATCTGGAACGTATCACGCAGAATCACGACCTCAATATACATTCCCGCTTTTTCATCGCACGCCCTGTGCTATAACAAATCATCACTTTCATGGAGGGCGAGATGTGACGCATACCCGGGATATTCCACAATCGTTCTGGCGTGACGCGCAGTTGCCGTGGCTGGAACTGCGCAGCACCTGGCGTAGTCATCAAGCCTATAAACGTCATCATCATTCTCAGCTCTCGGTTGGAGCGATTCTTGAAGGTGAGACGTGCTGCCAGTGTGATGGCAAAGAATACCTCCTGAGCTCAGGCGACCTCATTGTGATCCCATCGCTGGCACCTCACAGCTGTAACCCTGTGAATGGGCGGTTTCGCAGTTACCATATGCTCTATCTTGATGCCCGATGGTGTCTGGCCCATCTGCCTGCGCTGAGCAGCAATCAGCAGCTTTACCCACGCACTCCCGTTATCCGCGATCCGCAATTATTCCAGCGCTATTTGCGCCTCGTGGCGCTCATGCAGCGGCAACAAACGACACAGATAACCGATGCCGCGCAGGCACTGCTGCGCTCGCTGCCGTTGCAATCGGTAAAAGCGGAAAACCTTAGCGCTGCCAGCGCGTATCTGCGTGAACGGTTGCAGTCCTGTTTGTTTGCGCCCCCCTCGCTGGACGATCTGGCTTATGAATGCCACATGCGTAAAGAGACGCTGATCCGTAACTTTAAGCAGGACACCGGCCTGACGCCGGGGAGTTATCTGAATATCCTGAGAGTTAACTATGCCCGCCAGCGGCTGCGGGCCGGGGACGAAATTGCGGATGTTGGCTACCAGAGCGGGTTTGCCGACCAGAGCCATTTCCATCGCACTTTTGTGCGCTACACCGCGGCTACACCGCGTCAGTATGCATTAGGACGATCAATATCAGACAATAATTAGCGCGGCATTAGGCGTAGGGTGAACTCGGATTCCTTCTCTGAGGTCACTATGTCACTGCTTGCTGAACTTTTTCCGTCTGCGTTTCCCGCGCTGGCGCTGGCGCATTTTGTCGCACTCCTTAGCCCGGGTCCGGACTTCTTTTTACTGGTGGGCTATGCCGTACGTTACCGGATGCGCGGCAGCGCCGGGCTGTGCGTGGGGATCGCCATCGGCAACGGGCTGTATATCCTGCTGGCGATTATCGGTTGGGGGATCCTGCGTCAGCTTCCTCTGCTGTTTACAGTTATTGAGCTATTGGGCGCACTCTATTTATTGTGGATTGGCAGCCTGCTGATACGCAGCCGCCCACAAACACTGACCGGAGCAGACGCCCAGTCGACCTGTCCAGGGTTTGGCAAACAGCTGCTGCTGGGGTTAGCTTCGTCACTACTCAACCCTAAAAATGCGTTGTTTTATCTGGCGCTAATGACCGCCCTGCTCGGCCCGTCGGTGACGTTGCTGCAACAAAGCATGAGCGGGATATGGATGACCAGCGTGGTGCTGTTCTGGGATCTGCTGATCGTCATGTTCATCGGTTTACCGCAGATCCAGCGACGCTTAACCAGAGGGATATTGTGGGTAGAGCGTATCGCCGGTGGCGTACTGATCATCTTCGGTTGTGCCATCGCGCTGCGTTTTTTGCAAAACATCTTACTCTGATAAACGTGGCGATTTTCTGCAAATAAACCGGATAAACTCGTTTAATTAATATCCAATCCACATTACACTGCAAATGGTTGCTACCCGTTCAACTTACTCTTCTTGAGGTGCGATGTGCTGATTGTTACCTGTAATCGTTACGCTTTCTGACCCTGCGTTAGTGAGCGTTTCTCCTGTTTGCGCTTCACGCCGACAGCGTTTTTGATTACATGAAATTCAGTACATTTGCAGTCTGCTTTTATTCTGTCATCGGCCTGACGTCTTAAAGACGGTATTGAATTTCGTTATTCCCGTTGAGGGTTTTCTCCCGACAAGGAGCTGTTTTATGCAACGGATTCTCGCGTTTTTCTCCCAACGCGCTACGACGCTATTTTTTCCTATTGCGTTGATTTTGTATGATTTCGCCGCCTATCTGTCGACGGACTTGATCCAGCCCGGCATCATTAATGTCGTACGCGATTTCAACGCCGATGTCAGTCTGGCGCCCGCAGCGGTCAGTCTCTATCTGGCTGGTGGTATGGCGCTGCAATGGTTGTTAGGACCGCTTTCCGATCGGATTGGCCGCCGTCCGGTACTGATTGCGGGAGCGCTAATTTTTACGCTCGCCTGCGCTGCCACATTGTTCACCACCTCGATGACGCAATTTCTGGTCGCCCGTTTTGTGCAGGGCACCAGCATCTGTTTTATCGCCACCGTCGGCTATGTCACGGTGCAGGAGGCATTTGGGCAAACAAAGGCTATTAAGCTGATGGCGGTAATCACCTCCATTGTGCTGGTGGCGCCGGTTATCGGCCCGCTTTCCGGAGCCGCGCTGATGCATTTTGTACACTGGAAGATCTTGTTTGCCATTATCGCCGTCATGGGGCTTATCGCACTCATTGGACTCACGTTAGCAATGCCAGAAACCGTCCAGCGTGGCGCGGTGCCGTTCAGTGCGCGCAGCGTCTTACGTGATTTTCGCGACGTTTTCCGCAACCGGGTGTTCCTGTTTGGCGCAGCCACGCTGTCGTTGAGCTATATCCCGATGATGAGTTGGGTGGCAGTCTCACCGGTGATCCTCATTGATGCTGGCGGCATGACCACATCCCAGTTTGCCTGGGCGCAGGCGCCGGTGTTTGGCGCGGTGATCGTCGCCAATATGGTGGTCGTCCGCTTCGTGAAGGATCCGACCCGGCCACGCTTTATCTGGCGAGCGGTTCCCATTCAGTTGAGCGGGCTGGCGGTATTGATTGCTGGCAATTTACTGTGGCCGCACGTGTGGTTGTGGTCAGTACTGGGGACCAGCCTGTATGCGTTTGGCATTGGAATGATCTTCCCAACGTTATTCCGCTTTACACTATTTTCCAACAACTTACCGAAGGGTACGGTTTCGGCGTCGTTGAATATGGTGATCCTGACGGTGATGGCGGTTTCTGTCGAAATTGGGCGTTGGTTATGGTTCAACGGCGGCAGGATTTCGTTTCATCTGCTGGCGGTGGTGGCAGGTATTGCCGTCGTGTTCACGCTGGCAGGCTTACTGAAGCGCGTACGTCAGCATGAGGCAACCGCATTAGCCGCAGAGAGTTAACCTTCTACGAACTGCCCCCATTCGTGAACACTGATATTGTGTTTAGCGGTCGGGGGCAATCCATCATAGTGCATCTACTTTTAATCATCTGACGAGAGATAACGGAACTTCCGCATCGGGTTCATGCGTGATCCGATTACGCAGGTCGCGGCGAATCATTTCAATGACCCAAAACCAGAAAATATGCCCAATAATTTCCGACACATATTCATCAAATGGCAGCTGAGACAAGGGCGGCGAAAGATGTAGTGCGGGAATGAAGATGCCATGAACTGCCACCGTCACGATTAAACCTGCCAGTACCCCCTGCCAAAGTTTAACTTTTGGAAAAATTTCAGCTGCAACGCAATACCCGACTGCAAACACTAATGAAAATATGATGTGCGTAACCATAACCGGATTAATCACATGTTCAGAAAAGGTATAGACCGTTTGCGTGGGATCAATCCCCAAATAGTCTCTGAGAAAAAGGTACGGAGGATTAAACTCATTTCTTCCCAGAGAAAATGTCCTGGGTGGAAGTGGAACTTCGGCCCCCCACTTAACAAATGCAGAAAGTACGCCAGACACGATGCCGACTAACACGGCAACGCCATAATGGCGGCGTTCAGTTGGTGTCCTCGTGAATAAATCTTTCAGCTTCATAACTCATCATCCCCTCTGTGCCAGTAACCCTAAAAATCAGTAACTATGCTATCCAGGAGTGATGATAAAAATTGTGATTAAGATTATCTTTGATAAAAAATGATCTAAAATGACTAATTATGAGTTAATTTGATTGTAAATATAACGTCACCGCGTATGTCATGCAGGCGTTTTATCCGGCCTACTGGCTTACGTAGGCCGGATAAGGATCAACGCCATCCGGCAGCGAGTCTGTCACCTCACGCGATGCGCGCAAACCCCGCTTCCAGATCGGCAATCAGATCGTCAACATCTTCCAGACCAATATGCACCCTGACCAGCGTGCCGCTGAAATCAACCTCTCCGGCCGGGCGAATGCTGTTCAGCTCTTCCGGTTGATTCGCCAGAATGAGTGACTCAAAACCGCCCCAAGAATAGGCCATATGGAACAGCGAGAAATTATCGAGGAAATTCGCCATCTGCTCGTCGGTCAGTCTCTTTTTCAGCACAAACGAGAACAGGCCTGAGCTTCCGGCAAAGTCACGTTGAAAATACTCGTGTCCCGGACATTCCGCTAATGCAGGATGATTCACCCGCGCCACTTCCGGCCTTGCCGACAGCCAGCGAGCAATGTGAATACTGCTCTCCTGATGCTGCTTCAGACGTACCGCCAGCGTACGTAATCCGCGGCTACCGTTGTAGGCTGTGTCGGCATCCAGCGTTTGCCCCATCAGATAGGAGTTCTCTCGCAAACGGTCCCAGCAGCGGGCGTTAGACACCGCCGTTCCCAGCATGCCATCCGAATGGCCTATGGTGTACTTGGTTCCTGCCTGAATGGAAATATCCACCCCGAAATCCAGTGCTTTGAAGAGAACACCCGCTGCCCAGGTATTGTCGATCATAATGACAATCTCCGGATTCACCGCGCGGATAGCCTTCACCATTCCCGGTACATCCTGGACTTCCATCGTGATAGAACTTGGTGATTCGAGGAACACCACCTTCGTTTCCGGACGCAGAAGATCAACGATCCCAGCCCCAATCAACGGATCGTAATACGTTGTTTCCACGTTAAATTTACTCAGGATCTTATTGCAAAAATCCTGAGTTGGCTCGTAGGCTGCGCCCGTCATCAAAATATGATCGCCGCTTTGGACGAACGCCAGAATCGCATTGGTCACCGCTGCTGCTCCACACGGATACAGCGCGCAGCCGACACCGCCTTCCAGCTCACTCATGGCTTTCTGAAAGGCAAAATGCGTATAGGTTCCGCGACGACCGTAAAACAGTTCGCCGTTAGCACGGTTGGCGGTGGCAAATTTCTTATCCTTCACGGTATCGAACACCAGCGAAGAGGCGCGTTGGATCACCGGATTCACCGCTCCCTGGGTATAGCGTTTGTCGCGACCAGCAACGACCAGATGCGTTTCAAGCTTCATAGCGTCTTTCATAACTTCTCCTGTTCTTAATCCGTGTGAAAACCTATACCACCGCAGCAGTAGAGTTTATTTCAGTGTTGGTCTGCTTTTTTCCAGCGAACCGTTCGACAATCTGTGCCGCATTCAAATCATGGATGACGTTAATCAATGTAGCTGGCGCATCGGTAATGGTGCCCAGTACCACCAGCATCGGGATCGCTTCCATCGGCAGACCCAACGTGGTGACGATAAAGATCTCGCCAAGGAACGCCCCACCGGGTACGCCGCCGACGATAATGGCGGAGAGCACCGCAATCAGCATCGTCAGGAAGAAGGTTTCGGTGGTGAACTCCATACCCAGCACGGAATAGATAAAGACAATTTTCAGTGCGGCTATCATCGCCACGCCGCCTTTATTCAGGTTCACCAGCAGCGGAATGGAGACATCAACGATTTCCGGGTTGATCCCCATCGCTTTACCGGCGCGCAGCGTCACCGGGAGCGTACCCAGCGAAGAACAGGTCCCCAGCGCGGTTGCAGAGGGTTCAATCGCGTTACGCCAAAAGGCTTTCACCGCCGGAATACCGCCGCCAATGTACGAATAGAGAATAGAGCCAAAAACAAAGTAGACCAGCGTAGCAACCATAAACAGGCCAATGGCGCGGGCAAAGGTTAGCAGCAGAGCAGAGTCCTGGCTGGCCATGGTGGCGGCGAAGTAGCAGCCCAGACCAATCGGCGCAACCTTCATGATGATTGAGACGATCTTCATGATCACCGTGTTGGCATCTTCCAGCAGTGAGGCAATGCGTTTCCCAGCCTGATCCGATTGGCCAATCGCCACACCCGCAATGATCGCCATCACGATCAGCGCCAGGATATTGGACTTAGAAAACAGTCCAATAAAGTCGCTGGTGGTAATCATGCTCACAAAATCCATCTTGCCGCTGCCCGCCTGCACGGACTGCGAGAGATCGATAGTGACGCCCTGCGCCGGGTTATACCAGAGCGCCAGCGCGACGATCCCGGCCGCCGGAATAAAGGCCATCGCGATCGAAACAATAAAGATAATCGCCATAATGCGTCCCAGCCTTTTCAGGTCGGTCATACTGGCGATCGAAGACATAACGCTGATCCCCACCAGCGGCACAATAATCATAAATAACAGGTTTAAGAATATCTGACCTATTGGCTGGAGTTTACCTGCTAACGATGGGGCATAAATACCTAATAAGCCGCCAATCACCAGAGCAACTAATAAAATAATCGACGATCTGTAGGGTTCGAGTCGTGACCACATAATCGGTACCTTTAGAATAATAATTAATGAGATTAAATTCACAATGTGATGAGTTGCCGTTGCGCCTCCTGTTATTTTGTGACGTAACTCACCTAAGTTGTTATTTTTTCATTTTGCCAGTAAGTTGTTTCCTGTGATTCAATAGTTGCATGTTTAAAAGCCGAATGTAACGGCCTATTCGTACCGTTTTTGCAAATCACTTGTGAATTAAAGGAAACTATGAGTACGCCGATTTCACTCAAGCATCTGGAATTTTTTACGAAAATCGTCGATTGCGGGGGGCTGTCAGAAGCCGCGGCGCAGCTCAATGTCTCGCCGTCTGCGGTCAGTAAAAGCCTGGCCGCGATGGAAGACACGCTGGGGACGACGTTAATTAAACGCACCACCCGCAGTATTACCCTGACCGACGCCGGGCAATATCTCTTCAACCGCGCTAATAAGCTTTTGAAAGAATTCGATGAAACGCTGAATACCACTTCCGGTTATTACCACAGTCCACAGGGTGAATTACGTATAACCTGCTCAATTGCGTTTGGTTATTCCCGACTGGTGAACCTGGTGGATAAATATCGCGCTCAGTTCCCGGATGTGAATTTATATATCGATCTCAACGATAACTTCGTGAATCTGAACGAAACGGATTTCGACATCGCTCTGCGCATTTCTACCGCGCCGCCGCAGAACTATGCCATGCGCAAGTTGGTGCCTGTACGCTGGGCGTACTGCGCCTCACCCGGCTACCTTGCCAAAAAAGGCATGCCCCAGCGCCGCAGCGATCTGGTCAACCATGATTGCCTGGTGTATCCGGGTCTCACGCCAGTGCTGAAAGTGGCTGATGAACAGGATCGTCTGCATCAGCTCAAACTGCATATGCCGATCCAGGCCAATAGCAGTCTGGTATTGCTGAAGTCGGTACTGGAAGATCAGGGCGTGGCGTATTTGCCGACCTACCTGATTGGCGACCATATTCAAAAAGAAGAGATAACGCCGCTGATGCTCGACGGCACCATCACCTGCGAAACTCACGCCCTGTACGCGCTGTACTTTCCCAGCAAGTACAGCAATCCGAAGGTGCGATCGTTTATCGATTTTCTGGTAGCGGAACTCGGTCCCTTACCTGCCTGGGACAACTGGATCCCGGAGTAAGATCTGGTCGCCTAAAAACGAGGGCCGCACCACATTTTTTGCACGATCCTGTCGTCTGGCTCTATTCTTAAGCCTATGAATAAAATTGCTGAACTCAAACGCGCCAAACGACTGGCGCTCTCATTGCTGCTGATTGCCGCCGCCACTTTCGTTATCACGCTGTTTCTGCCGCCTAACTTCTGGGTGCTCGGAATCAAAGCGATCGCTGAAGCGGCGATGGTCGGCGCACTGGCGGACTGGTTTGCCGTGGTGGCGCTTTTTCGCCGGGTGCCGATCCCTTTTATCTCGCAACATACGGCGATTATCCCGCGCAATAAGGATCGGATCGGGGAAAATCTCGGTCAGTTTGTG
Organism: Citrobacter sp. W9; assembly: GCF_026719375.1. Lineage (NCBI taxonomy): Bacteria > Pseudomonadati > Pseudomonadota > Gammaproteobacteria > Enterobacterales > Enterobacteriaceae > Citrobacter > Citrobacter sp. W9. Next base: position 310,912 of record NZ_JAPPTE010000004.1, read on the forward strand.
CAGGAAAAATTTCTCGACACTCAGTCCCTGGTCGCGCTGATCCGCCGCCATGAACCGGCGCTGTTGATCGGGAACTGGTTCAGCCAGCCGGAAAACGCCCGACGTATCGGCCAGCACCTGCTGCAAATTATGAGCGGTTTTCTCGAACTGACCGACGACGCCCGCATTCAGCGGCTGATCAAGCGGGCAGTGCACAAGGCCATCGATAAAATTGATCTCTCTGAAACCAGCGCATTGATGCTGGAAAGCATGACCAAAAACAATCGCCATCAGGTGCTGCTCGACACGCTGATCGCCCAACTGATCTCTCTGTTACAACGCGATAGCTCGCGGGCATTTATCGCCCGGCAGATCGTGCACTGGCTGGAGACCGAACATCCGCTGAAAGCGAAGATCCTGCCGACCGAATGGCTGGGCGAGCACAGCGCCGAACTGGTTTCTGACGCCGTAAATTCTTTGCTGGATGACATCAGCCACGATCGCGCCCATCAGATCCGCCGCGCCTTCGATCGCGCGACGTTTAAGCTCATCGATAAGCTCAAACACGATCCGGAAATGGCCGTGCGAGCGGAAAGCCTCAAAAGCTATCTGAAAGAAGACGAAGCCTTCAACCGTTATCTCGGCGAGCTGTGGGCAGACCTGCGTCAGTGGCTGAAAACCGATATCAACGCCGATGATTCTCGCGTGAAGCAGCGCATTGCCAATGCCGGGCAGTGGTTCGGTGAAACGCTGGTTGCCGACAGCGCCCTGCGCGCTTCATTGAATGGGCATCTGGAGCAGGCCGCGCATAAGGTTGCGCCGGAGTTCGCCGCCTTCCTGACGCGCCACATTAGCGACACGGTGAAAAGCTGGGATGCGCGCGATATGTCACAGCAAATTGAGCTAAACATTGGCAAAGATTTGCAGTTTATTCGCGTCAACGGCACGCTGGTCGGCGGTTCTATTGGGCTGCTGTTATATCTGCTGTCGCAAATTCCTTCCCTGCTGACGCTGGCGAATCTTTAAGGGGACCACCTCGCTGGTGGTGCCCCTCGCCCGTCAACTTAGCGTGCCGCGCAATATTAATCTGCTGGGAAGCGGCGCTCAGGCCATCATTAACGCCACGCTGCGTGGTGCCGTTGTGTTGGTTATTGCTGCGATTATCAGCCTCACGCAATGATATAAACAGCGATTCGCTAACCCTAAAAGGGTATAAATTCATTACCAGGTCTATTCAAACCAGTCCGTTATTTAATGTCAACATTTAATAAATGCATAAATAACCAACAATATACTCATCAGGAAATTTATAAACTCACTTTAAAATGCGTAAAAATGGACATGTTAATTCAACATCAACACCATCTTCAGAAAACACATATATTCTGGTTTAAAAAAATCACGCGTATTAATAATCCTGATCGGTTTAATTTGCTCCTTTAAAAGCAGGCAGATGTAAAAAAGGCGTCTTACAAAAGACGCCTTTTACATATTATCACAACAAATTAGAACTGATAGGTCAGACCCGCAACAACCTGGTTGTCGCCGTCAGCGCCATCAAGCAGGTTAATTTTATAACCTACATCAGCAACCATATTTTTGTTGAAGTAGTAGTCCGTACCCAGCGCCACATATTCGGTCAGGTCATTATTATTGTTGTCACGCGTATGGACATAAGCCACGTTCGGACGCAGACCAAAATCAAACACATACGCAGCCATCGCTTCAAAGTGCTCAGCTTTGTCCGCATCCTGAATCAGGTTGTGGGACTCACCATACATCGTCGCTACGTAGATGGCGTTAGCATCATACTTCAGGCCAGCACCCCAGAACTCTGCGTTTTCGCCATCCCAACCATTCTGTTTCTGCTGAGCAGTCACAGAACTGGTGGTGTAGGCCGCAATCGCAGACACGCCGGAATCGGCGATATTATCGTAGCCCAGGGAGAAGCCGTAGCCATTGCCATGCTGTTTCGTTGGATCCTTATCGGTATCATCCTGACCCTGATATTGCGCGCCAAGGCTCAGGCCATCAACGGCACCAAACAGATTTTTGGTGCGGAGTGTTGCAACGCCAGAAGTGCGTGTAGTAAGGAAGCGGTCAGTATTTTCATAGGAGTCACCGCCGAACTCTGAAAGAGTGTCAGTGTAAGCTCCCACGTCGTAAGCGATACCGTAGTTACGACCGTAGTCAAAGCTAACGTCATGGCCATAATCCAGACCAGCAAACGCCAGACGTGTATTAACACCATTCTGAGAACCTTCTGCTTTAGCGGCATCAAACTGACTTTCAAACTGACCATAGCCAGTCAGTTGATCGTTGATTTGAGTCTCACCGCGAAAACCCAGACGTGCGTAGGTGCCGTCAGCATCGGTGCCGTCAGTCCAGGAGTGGACCGCTTTTACTTTGCCGTACAAATCAAGTTTGTTGCCATCTTTATTATAAATTTCCGCTGCATGAGCGGAAGTGATGCCTAATGCCATCACTGCTAATACCACTGCTGACTTTTTCATATTTTTACTCACTTTTAATTGTGAATTTTGCTATCAACTTTGTTATGAAGGCAGAAAGTCCTCATAAAAAAGCCCCCTGAATACCAAGGGGAGAAATCAAAAACACACCAATAAAGGCAATAATGAAGTGGCAATAAATAATTCACTACTCAGATTTCATTCAAAATCCGGAATAAGGTCAGCCAGGTTTACTCTTGATTCTCGCCCTGGTTAATAGAGCGATGTAGCATTAACGCCTCAGCGATAATATCTTGTTTACTTTTTCGCGTTTCAAATGCCAGCGTTCGGACATATTCCCACAGAGAATTATCAACACGGGCACTTAAAAGAACCATATCTTTAGATCGGGTACCCCTGGCTTTTCGGATATCGGGATAATCTCGAGAAGGCATCGTCATCATCTCCTGAACGCAATAAGACGCTTATGGCGATGAAATATGCAGTCAGTGTAAAAACATGTCAACGGTAAAAAATATTCACAATCGTAATAAAACTGTTAATAAAGCGAGGTAAAATGGAACGATATTTCAAGTGAAAGATAACTTGTTTATAGAATAATGTGTAATTTTAACTTTACATATATTCATTTTTATTCATTTGATTAAAAACGCATGAAGCATTGACACGAATTATTACACTCAATCAAAACATCATTACAGCCAATAAGTTACATACCGTTATTAATGTCTACTTTTATGCGAACTGCTTGTTTTTATGTACTGTTATGCAAAGCGGTTCTACCCAAACCACTGCCGGAATCACTTTGATTCTCACTTAATGCTGACCTGTTTTGTCTAAAAATAAGCACGAAAAGGTAAAAATAAGGTAAATAACCCATTTTTTCGCATGCAAAATTAAGTTGTTTTTAATTGATATAAATCAATTTACGCCGTGTAAAGACGGCGAAAAAATCCCGGCTGAGGCGCCAGACAAAATTTTTATGTCCAATTCAGCACGATAAAAGGGGAATAATCACGAGGGAAAGTACCACACGGACCGAAGCTGTCCGTGTGGCTGAAGAAGCGAAATTAGGCGTTAACTTTATCCAGCGGCCAGGACTCGAACAGATAGCCATCAAAGTCGATATCATCGACATTTGAAAATTCCAACAGCCGTTGTTTGACGTTTTCCAGATGCTGCCACATTGCCAGCTTCGCCGCGCGGGCGTCCTTTTTAATTAACGCCGCCAGGATCTGCTTGTGGTCGACCATCCACTCTTTACGGTAATGAGTATCATCGAGGTGGCTATGAAGCTGGATCCACATCGGGTTGTTCTCACGCCACTGCCATGACTGGCGAAATAACTCCACCAGCATGCTGTTATGCGTGGCTTCAGCAATCGCCAGATGAAACTGCATGTCACCGCTTTCTGATCCATTCGGTTCGCTGGAGGCCAGCTCACGCTCTTCCAGTTGCAACGCCTGACGCATTTTGACGATGTCTTCGCGAGTGGCCTGCAGCGCGGCAAATTCAGCGATGTTGCTTTCCAGCAACTGGCGCGCCTGCAGCAGTTCAAACGGACCGGCATCGTTGCAGTGATTTACATCCGTACTGTCGATACTCTGCGCATCCGTATTGTCGAGCACGTAGATTCCGGCGCCACGACGCACGTCCACCAGTCCTTTAATTTCCAGCATGATTAATGCTTCGCGCACCACCGTACGAGTGACATTAAGCATTTCAGCAATTTCACGCTCCGGCGGCAAACGCTCACCGGGCTGGTACGGCGTCTGGACAATCAGATCGCGGATCATGGCACCCACTTCCTGGTAGGGTCTTTGTTGAGAAGTGTTCGATTTCATCGTGTTATGTCCGTCAGAAGCGTGTAATCAGATACGGTGAATAGGTATCGAACTATAGCATTTGCGGCAAGTCAAAAACAGAAAACGGGTCAACCAAATCAGTATTTTGATTGACCCGTCATAGTTCGGGGAATTAAGCGTCAGCGCTTAGCGCGGCAACACACTCACGCGCGCCCAGCTCGCACAGTTGTTGATACATGGCGATAACCGTCTCAACAAAGTCGGCGTTTTCCGCTAAATCATGGCCAAAAATCCCGCTCAGCCCCAGCAGCGCCGTCACACGTTCAGCCCCCTGGTACTGTTGGTTAATACGCTGGAATTCAGCCAGCATTGGGTCAACAACATCAATGGCCTGCCCCTGCTCATCCACGCCGTGGGTATAACGCATCCAGCCCGCGACGCCAAGCGCCAGGTGACGCCAGTCGCTGCCGTTTTGCAGGTGCAGACGCACCGGATCCAGCAGGCGCTGCGGCAGTTTCTGGCTGCCATCCATCGCAATTTGCCAGGTGCGGTGGCGCAGAGACGGGTTGCTAAAACGTTCGATCAGCAGCGTCGCATAGGCGTTGAGATCGGTGCCTTCCGGCATAGCCAGCGTCGGCGCCTGTTCCTGCATCATCAGCGCAAACGCCGCTTTGCGATACGCGGGATTGGTCATGGTATCGGCGATAGTTTCATACCCGCCAAGATAGCCCAGATACGCGAGGAAAGAGTGGCTGCCGTTAAGCATGCGCAATTTCATCATTTCAAACGGCACTACATCGGCAACGAACTGCGCGCCGACTTTATCCCAGTCCGGGCGACCGTTGACGAAGTTGTCTTCAATCACCCACTGACGGAACGGCTCACAGGCGATAGCACATGGATCGTAAACGCCCAACTGGTCGGCAATTTCCTGCAACGTTTCTGGCGTCGCTGCCGGAACAATGCGGTCTACCATGGTGCATGGGAAGGTGGCGTTAGCTGCAATCCACTCCGCTAACTGCGGTTCGCGCGCCTGCGCCAGGCCCAGCACCGCGACTTTCGCCACATGACCATTTTCACGCACGTTATCGCAAGACATCACGGTAAAGGCCGCCAGCCCCTGCTCGCGACGCAGATGCAACGCCTGTACGATGTACCCAATCGCCGATTTCGGCGCGGTCGGGTTCGCCAGATCGTGCTTAATCAGTGGGTTATTGAGATCTAACTGGCCGCTGGCAGCGTCGGTGCAGTACCCTTTTTCCGTGACCGTCAGCGAGACAATCGCCGTCTGCGGGCGCGCCATGGCCTGTAAAATACCGTCGCAACCGTCAAGATCCGGGTGCAGCGCTTCTTTCATCGAGCCAATCACTTTCAGCACGGTGTTGTCCGCGCCCTTTTCCGCCACGGTATACAGCAGTTGCTGCTTGCGCAGATTTTCAATCAGTACGCAGTCGTTACCCGGCATCAGGTTAACTTCACAGATACCCCAGTCGCTGTCGGTGGTTTCTAAGAGATGGTGGGTGTACAGCGCCTGATGTGCGCGGTGAAAAGCCCCGCATCCCAGGTGAACAATACGGGATTGCAGGCGAGAACTGTCCCACGCCGGACGCGCAACCGGCAGGTTGCTACTGGCAATTGTCGTTGTCATCGTGAACTCCAGAAGCCGTTGGAATACCAACGGAAGAGAAAAGGAAAAAGCCGGCCAGACAGGTGACCGGCAAATCTGCTTTAACGGCTGAAGAAAGCGCGCTGGATAGCCATTTCAACTCCACGCACTTCCGCCAGCCCTTTCAGGCGACCAATCGCGGAGTAACCGGGGTTGGTTTTCTTTTTCAGATCGTCAAGCATCTGATGACCGTGATCCGGTCGCATGGGGATCAGATCCTCTTTGCCCTCAGCTTTACGACGTTGCTCTTCTTCGACGATCGCTTTCACCACTTCGTACATGTCAACGTCGCCGTTAAGATGCGCCGCTTCATGGAAGGTTTTCGGGTTATCTTCACGCAGCGTGGAGCGCAGATGGGTGAAGTAAATGCGCGGACCAAACTGTTTGATCATGTCAACCAGGTCGTTGTCCGCACGAACGCCGTAGGAGCCGGTGCACATGGTAAAACCGTTCGCCATGCTGCTGACCGTATCCACCATCCACTGCATATCTTCCACGGTGGAAACAATACGCGGCAGGCCGAGGATCGGGCGCGGCGGATCGTCCGGGTGTACCGCCATACGCACACCAGCTTCTTCTGCCACCGGAATGATCGCTTTCAGGAAGACGGCAAAATTCTCGCGCAGCGCGGCTTTATCGATATCTTTGTAACGCTCAAGATGCTGACGGAACTGATCGAGGGTATAGCCTTCTTCCGCGCCCGGCAGACCGGCGATGATATTGCGGGTCAAACGCGCTTTGTCTTCATCGCTCATGGTTGCGAAGCGTTCACTGGCCTGAGCAATCTCTTCGGCGGTGTAGTCTGCTTCCGCGCCCGGACGTTTGAGGATATGCAGCTCAAAGGCGGCAAATTCAATCTGGTCAAAACGCAACGCTTTGGAGCCGTCCGGCAGGACGTATTCCAGATCGGTACGGGTCCAGTCGAGAACCGGCATAAAGTTGTAGCACACGGTACGAATACCGCACTGGGCCAGGTTACGCAGGCTCTGCTGGTAATTGGCGATCCACTGCTGATAGTTGCCAGAACGGGTTTTAATGTCTTCGTGGATCGGCACGCTTTCGACGACCGACCAGACCAGGCCCGCCTGCTCAATAATCGCTTTGCGCTTTAGGATCTCATCAACCGTCCACACTTCCCCGTTCGGGATATGGTGCAAAGCGGTGACAACGCCCGTGGCACCCGCCTGACGCACATCCGCTAAGGTGACCGGATCGTTAGGGCCATACCAGCGCCATGTCTGTTCCATGTTTTGTTCCTCGTTTACATTATGGACTCGACGATATGGCGCATAAATTCCTCCTTTTGGTATTACATGTCAACCTAAACAGCAAAATTGGTTAACCAAATCACAATGAAAGCCGTTTTGATCCTATATTCGGCGCAAAAATACACGGTAAATATGTAAACATGTAACGCAATGTGACATCTATCGCATCAATGGTTAACCAATATATGTAACATCTCAACCAAAATCATAATGGTTCAACCAAAAGAAGGTAGACGTTTTATGCACGTTCTCAATATTCTGTGGGTCGTATTCGGCATCGGTCTGATGCTGGTACTTAATCTAAGATTCAAAATAAACTCGATGGTCGCCCTGCTGCTGGCGGCGCTCTCGGTCGGCATGCTGGCGGGTATGGATTTAATGGAGCTGCTGCACACCATGAAATCCGGTTTCGGCAGTACGCTGGGAGAGCTGGCGATTATCGTGGTATTTGGGGCGGTCATCGGTAAGCTGATGGTTGATTCCGGGGCGGCGCATCAGATTGCCCATACGCTCCTGGCGCGCCTCGGCCTGCGCTATGTGCAGTTGTCGGTGATCATTATTGGTCTGATCTTCGGCCTGGCGATGTTCTATGAAGTAGCGTTTATTATGCTGGCGCCGCTGGTGATCGTTATTGCTGCGGAAGCGAAGATCCCGTTCCTCAAGCTGGCGATCCCCGCCGTTGCCGCCGCCACCACCGCGCACTCCCTGTTCCCGCCGCAGCCTGGCCCGGTGGCGCTGGTTAATGCCTACGGCGCTGACATGGGCATGGTCTACATCTACGGTATTCTGGTAACCATTCCGAGCGTAATCTGCGCCGGACTTATCCTGCCGAAATTCCTCGGCAACCTCGATCGTCCGACGCCGTCATTCATGAAAGCCGACGTCCCGGTTGACCAGAACAATCTGCCGTCATTCGGCGTGTCTATTCTGGTGCCGCTGATCCCGGCGATCATCATGATCTCCACCACCATCGCCAACATCTGGCTGGTAAAAGGGACACAAGCATGGGAAGTGGTCAACTTCCTCGGCTCTTCACCGATTGCGATGTTCATCGCCATGATTGTTGCCTTCGTGCTGTTTGGTACCGCGCGTGGTCATGATATGCAATGGGTCATGAACGCCTTTGAAAACGCGGTGAAAAGTATCGCGATGGTGATCCTGATCATCGGCGCGGGCGGCGTACTGAAGCAGACCATCATCGATACCGGCATTGGCGATACCATCGGTATGTTGATGTCGCACGGCAATATTTCCCCGTACATCATGGCGTGGTTGATAACCGTATTAATTCGTCTGGCAACCGGTCAGGGCGTGGTCTCAGCCATGACGGCGGCGGGAATTATCAGCGCAGCCATCCTCGACCCGGCAACCGGTCAACTGGTGGGCGTCGATCCGGCGTTACTGGTGCTGGCAACGGCGGCAGGCTCCAACACCCTGACCCACATCAACGATGCCTCGTTCTGGCTGTTCAAAGGCTACTTTGACCTGTCGGTGAAGGATACGCTGAAAACCTGGGGTCTGCTGGAACTGGTAAACTCCGTGGTGGGTTTGATAATCGTGTTGATCATCAGCATGATTGCATAAAGTCTGTCCCGCTCTGGCCAGTAGCGCCAGAGCGGTTTTCCATCCTGTCTTAGCAATCCTCAATAATCAGATACACTGCCTTCACCGGGCCATGCACCCCAACCACCTTGATAAGCTCAATATCCGCCGTCGAACTGGGTCCACTGATAATGTTAATGCACGACGGCATCCGCTCACCGGCCTGCGCTTTCTGATGCAGTTTTTCCGCCAGCTGCGCTACGCGCGGCAGGATGGTGCTTTTACGCAGCACGAAAATCGACGACTCCGGCAACAGGCTCAGGGAACGCCCGCGCTCCGGCGCGGAAAACAGCACCACACCGCCGGACTCGGTCAGGCCATACTCGGCATAGACCACGCCGACTTTCGCCTGCTCGGCCTGGGTAATATTTTCGCTACCGCGCGCCGGGTCCCAGACCACAGCGTTGCATGCCTGCTGTAAGCGTTCGGTAATGCCCAGTTCCACCAGCCGACTGTCGCCGCTCAGTACCACCGGTTGTGGCCCCAGTTCCTCACACAGGCGGAGCGCCGCGTCTGCGGCCTGATCCTCGCGGGTCAGTTCGCAGCGGGCCAGCATCACCTCGCTGGCAAACTGGATAAACGCCTCGCAGCGCTGCCCGGGGCTCAGTTCGGTCAGGCGCTCGTTGGCATAGTTGTTAACCGGCGCGGCATCCGCGTGCGGTTCGAAACGCAGCGGGCGACCCAACGCCTGGGCGACGGTGTTTAAAAATGCGGTACGGTTATCCATTTTTTTTCTCCTGCGCCTGATGTTTCTTAAACCAACTGCGGAAACTCTCGCCGTCAGCATCAGGCAGATCGCGCGCCTCCATCCAGTCTCCAATCGCGCCAACCTTAAGCGGCGTTTTACCGCCATTGATAAACCAGCTCGCCGCGTGGGCCCCGGCCATCATGCCGACCTTCCACAGCCCTGGATGGCTGTTAGCATAAGCGAACATTTTGATCGCCCGTCGCTCGGCTTTCGGGGTAATGCCCTCCTCGGCCATCACCCGGCGATGCCGCAGGATCAGTTTTGACAGCGGGATCCGCACCGGACAGACGCTGTCACAGGCCGTGCACAGTGAACAGGCATACGGCAGGTCTTTAAAATCTTTATAGCCGCCGAGCAGCGGAGAGATCACTGCGCCGATGGGACCTGGATAGATGGAGCCATAGCCATGCCCGCCGATATGACGATACGCCGGACAGGTGTTCATACAGGCTCCGCAGCGGATGCAGCGCAGCACATCACGAAACGCTGAGCCCAGCACCTGCGAGCGCCCGTTATCGACAATCACCAGATGAAATTCTTCCGGTCCGTCAACGTTATCCGCCTCACGCGGGCCGGTCAGCCAGGTGTTGTAGCCCGTCAGGCGTGCGCCCACGGCGCTGCGCGCCAGCATAGTGATCAGCACATCCACATCGGCAAACGTCGGGGCGATACGCTCCATACCCATCACCGCAATGTGCGTTTTCGGCAGCGTGGTGCACATGCGCGCGTTGCCTTCGTTGGTCACCAGACACACCGAGCCGGTTTCCGCCACGGCAAAGTTGCAGCCGGTAATGCCGATTTCGGCACTCAGGAAATCTTCGCGGATCTTCTGGCGAATGAATAAGGTCATGGCTTCCGGCGTTTCCGGGCCGTCGTAACCCAGACGTTCGTTCAGCACACGGCGAATCTGATAGCGATCTTTATGAATGGCCGGGACCACGACGTGCGAAGGCGGATCCTGATCCAGTTGCAGGATGTATTCGCCGAGATCGGTTTCGATCACCTGAATTCCGGCATCCTGCAGCACATGATTGACGCCGATCTCTTCGGTCACCATCGACTTGGACTTCACCACCTTCTTCGCATTTTTATTCTGTGCGACCTGCAGAATGTAGCGGGTAGCCTCTTCTTTGGTTTTGGCGAAATAGACGTGCCCGCCGTTTTGCGTCACTTTCTCGGAGAGTTGATACAGGTAAGCGTCGAGATTGCTCAGAACGTGATCGCGGATCTGGCTGGCACGATCGCGCCAGTCTTCCCAGTGGCCTAACTCCTCGACCATTTTCTGTCGATTCGCGCCGATACGCTCCTGCGCATTGGCCACGGCTTTGCGCATGATTGGGTCTTCAATCTGCTGACGAATGCGCAGTTTAAATTCTACATCGCTGGTTTTTATCGACATTTCTTTCCCCTCAGCGGCTCATCAGCACTTCAGCAATATGCATCACTTTGACCGGCTGACCTTCCCGTTGCAGTCGACCGCCAATGTTCAGCAGGCAGCTGACATCTGCGCCAATCAAGTATTCCGGCTTCGCATCCATCAGATGGAAAACTTTCTCTTTCACCATCTCGCCGGATATTTCAGCCATTTTGACCGAGAATGTTCCGCCAAAGCCGCAGCAGGTGTCCTGATCGGCAAACGTCAGCAGCTCCAATCCGCGCACGTTTTTCAGCAGTGTGAGCGGCTCTTCCTTCACACCCAGCTTGCGGGTCAGGCTACAGGAGGGGTGATATACGGCGCGGCCATGCAGACTGGCGCCGACATCCACCACGCTCAGTTTGTTGACGATAAAGGAAGTGAGATCCTGCATACGCGCGGCAACGTTCTCAGCACGGATCGCCCACTCAGGTTCATCGGCCAGATAGGTCGGGTAGCTTTTTACCGCATAGGTGCAGGAGCCTGCCGGAGAGATAATCGGATCGTCGTTGTCTTCCAGCGCAGCGATCAGGTTTTTCATCCCGGGGATCGCTTCTTTGATGTAACCGCTGTTGATGGCTGGCTGACCGCAACACCCTTGCTTCTCGGGGAAATTCACGCGACAACCCAGTTTTTCCAGCAGCAATACGGAGTCTCGTGCCATCCGTGATTTCAGTGCGTCACCAATGCAGGTAACAAAGAAATTTACATTCACAATAACCACTCCATTGCTTCATTTCTGTTTATTGCGCTTGATATTGCTATATCAAGCAAAGGTTCAATCGTGATTCACACCCAGTTTTTCGGTTTGCTCGTTTTACTAATGCCTGGGTTCATAATGTTGCTCAGATCGTTTTCCTTTGATGGCGACTCTCCGTCTCTTATATCAGGACAATCGCAAATGTCTGTATTTTCATTTGTATGACAAAACAAAATAATCCCCTAATCGACTCGAACATGCAATACCCAGGTTTATTTATTTCGGCATCGCTCACATTTTTATATTTAAAACCACAGCATTATTAACACCTTAAAAATAGTTTCAGGAGATAACTATTCTCGTCACCACCATTATCAAACATGTTGTTAAATAACTATTTATAGGTATTTCGCTTACTCTTAAGTATATTTATTCGGTATTAAATTTTAATTAAAAGATTACAATAGTTACAAAACCAAAAATCATAATTACTTTATCCACTGAAGCGATTCAGTTTACAGCTTTTATTAATCCAGCAATGTAGCCTCCCCGCCATAAATATAAATCAGGTTTAATAAACCAATCGGGAATAGCAATGAACGAATATTTTATGTTTGCCCTGGCACTCTCTCCGTTACTACTGATGGTATTTTTAATATTAAAACTAAAAATGGCCATCCATTATTCCGTGCTAATCTCTTTAGTTTTCACCGCCGCGTTATCAGCACTATTCTGGGAAATGCCCGTACAGAATCTGAAAGCCGCAATAGGCTATGGCGCACTGAAGGGATTATGGCCGATCGTGATAGTGATCCTCGGCGCTATCTTCAGTTATAACGTCATGCAGGCGACCAAAGCGCTGGATATTCTGCGCGATATTCTCGCCAGCATTAGCGAAGATAAGCGTATTCAGGTGCTGCTGATTTCATGGTGCTTTGGCGGATTCCTTGAAGCTGCGGCGGGTTATGGTACGGCGGTCGCCATTCCAATCGGCATTCTTATTGCACTCGGATTCAACCCGCTGAAGGCGGCGATCGCCTCTCTGGTTGCAAATACCGTTCCCACCGCATTCGGCGCGGTCGGGATCCCGGTTTCTATTCTGGCGGAACAGGTTAATCTGCCGGTTTATGCCTTAGGCGGAACTATTATTCTGCAACTGGCGCTGTTTAATATCCTGCTGCCGTTTGTCATTGTCTGCATAATTGGCGGCGGCCTGAAAGCCATTCGCGGCGTATTTCTGATCACGCTGATGTGCGGCATCACCACGCTGGTTCCGCAATATTTTGTCGCTATCCATCTTGGCGCGGAATTGCCTGCCTTTGCCGGGAGCCTGGTCAGCCTGTTTGCCGTCGCGATAGTCAGCCGCCTGCGCAAAGGAAAAACCGATCCCGAATGGCGCATTGAGGTCAGCCATACCCGCGAAACCACGCCGCGCTCGGCAAAAGTGTTGTTCCGCGTGGGCTCTATCTATCTGTTTATTTTTGTCTTTATCCTGCTGTGTTCACCGCTGTTCCCGACGATAAAAGCCGCGGCGTCCCAACTGGCCTCGGTACTGCATTTCACGCTCGCCGACGGCAAAACCCTGGCGCTGAAAGTGGAATGGGTGACCACGCCGGGGATGCTGATCATCTTTGCGACCATTATCGGCGGTTTTATTCAGGGGGCTTCGGCACGTGGGATGCTGGAAGTGTTTATCAAAACCATTTTCCAGCTTAAAAATTCCATTGTGGCGATTATGGCGATCGTCGCGCTGGCCACGGTGATGGATCTCAGCGGAATTATTTCCACGCTGGCCCAGTCGATTGTCGATCTGACCGGCAGCTCATACGTCTTCCTCGCCCCGGTGATTGGCGCGCTGGGCACGTTTGTGACCGGCAGCGATACCAACTCGAACATTCTGTTCGGTAAGCTGCAAACTATTGCCGCCAGTAAGCTGCATATCGATCCTAACTGGCTGGCGGCGGCCAATACCTCCGGCGCAACGGGCGGAAAAATGATTTCGCCGCAGAGCATCGCCATCGCAGTTTCAGCCACCAAAATGGACGGTCAGGCCAACCAGATAATGTCTGGCACCATGAAATACTGCTGCGCCTACATTGTGATCCTCGGCCTGAAAGTTGGTCTCTTTTATTACTGGTTTATGGCGTAACCCGTTGTCAACCCCGCCAAATTCGCGGCAATCGTATTTGACGACGCGGTGACCATAAAGGTTTACACCGCCCCGGGATCGGAACGAGGTGACAGGCTTTACGATTTGTCGGCGCTGACTAAAATAGCGCCGATGTTTCAAATCGAGGATTGTTGTTATGTTGTTCTGGAAAAAGATGGTGAAGAAGTTCGACGCCTTTTCTGCGTTGATCCCACCACGCTACTTCCGCGTGTAATGTCTGCGTTTCACGCTCATTTGTCGGCCGGATAAGGCGCAAGCGCCGCATCCGGCAACTGGCCCCCTTTCACTTGCGCAGCCCGCACGCTCTTAACACCCTGACCCACAGACGAAGCCACGCAAAACGGTAGACCAGCGGATGCTGAAATCGTAGTAATGTCAGAAACATAGAGCCTCCTTGCGGCGCTACAGTACCGTTGCCTGATAGCGAATCTGCGGCTCCATTATCTGGTGACGCGCGTCTATCAGCCGCAGTTCATACGAGTCGCGCTCTTTCGTTAGTCGCATCACCGCGTCAACAACACTGGTGGTCCGCTCCAGCGCCAGCTTGTCATCATAACCATTGAGCAGTGAGGCCAGCATCACGCTGCAAATCAGATCCCCAACGCCCACCGGCATTTTGGCAAAGCTATACAGCGGCCGGGCGATGTGTAACGTCTGTTCCGCCGTCACCAGCAGCATTTCAAACGCCTGTTTGTCACGCGAGCAGTCGCCGAGATGCTTCACCAGTACCTTCTTCACTCCCCATGCCACCAGCTGCTGCGCCGCTTCCACCACCTCGTCAAAACTACGCAGTTGTCTGCCCGTCAGCACGCCCAGCTCATAGAGATTCGGCCCCATTATGTCGGCCAGTTGAATGGCATCATCGACAAAAAAGGACTCCACGCCCTGCGCGACAATGCAGCCTTTTTGCGGGTCGCCCATTACTGGATCGCAAAAATAGAGCGCCTGCGGATTACGCTGGTGAATGGTGGTGACCGCGTGCTTGACCTCTTCGCAATGGCGTTTATCTCCAAGATACCCTGACAATACGGCATCACATTGCGCCAGCTTTTGCAGGTCATCCAGCCCGCTGATGATGGCGCTCAACTCGCCGTGCGGCATCGCCATGCCCTGCCACATCCCGTACTGGGTGTGGTTGGAAAACTGCACGGTGTAAAACGGCCAGACATCGATCCCCGAAAGCTGCATCGGCAACACGGCGGCTTTATTTCCGGCATAGCCATAAACGACTGACGACTGAACAGACAACACATTTTTCATTTTGACTCCGTCTAACGAAACGTTGGCAGCAGACCAAATACGTCCAGAACAACCGTCAGATAAACAATCGCCCCACAGACAATCACCAGATTGAGCACGGTGTTATTACACGGCGCGGTATAGCTGGCGGTCGGAAAACGTTTCCGCGCAGCTTTCACCAGGAACGGCGGCAGGATCACGCTCCAGATGGTAAAGGCCAGACCGGCGTAACCAATCGCGTGCACAAAACCGTTCGGGAAGAAGAAGCACACGGCGGCTGGCGGGAAGTAAGTCACCAGCGCGGTTTTCAGGCGGCCCATGCCGTCATCCGGGAAATGAAACAGATCGGCGATATAATCAAACAGGCCAAGCGTCGCTGCCAGCAGGGAACTGGCTACCGCGAAGTTGCCGAAGAAGGTCAGGATCAGATCCATATAACGGCTGGTGAACAGCCCACTGATGGCCTCGACAAACACGTCGATATTGCCGCCTTTGGCGATAATTGGCGGGAACGAGGAACGGCTAATGTTGCCCATCGTAACGGCTAACCAGAAGATATACAGCAACAGGGCAAACAGCGTGCCGATGATAATAGAGCGCGTAATATTCGAAATCCCGCTCGTGCCATACAGCTTGACCAGGCTCGGCACGTTACCGTGAAAACCAAATGAGATAATGCAGAACGGCAGCGTCATCAGGATATACGGCAGATACTGCGAATTGGGCAGCGCCACCGCCACGCTGTCGACGAGTTTTGCCACTTCGATATGGCCCACCAGTCCGGAGAAGGTGGCAAAGAACGCCACAAATTTACCGATAATCAGCACGGTAGTGATGCGTCCAACCAGCAAGGAACTGTACCAGGCAATTGCCCCAACCAGCATACTGACGATAATCACCGAGATATTTGCCGGAAAACGTACGCCGCTGTATTTGAATACGGTTTGCGCCATCACCGCCGATGAACCGGAGATATAGGCATAGGTCAGAATATACAGCACAAAGCCGAAAGCGATACCCACCACAATATTCCACTTACGCCCTAATAAATCCTGGGTAAAGGTATTAAAACTGGCACCAGCGCCATAATGCAGGTTAACTTCAACCAGCATCAGACCGGTTAATAACATCATGATGGCAATAAAGAGAAGAATAACCGACGCACCGGGGAACCATACGCCAGCCATCGCAATCGGCAGGGAAAACATTCCGCCACCCACTACGGTCGCGATAACCAACATGGTTCCGCTAATCAGTCCGGGGGTACTACTCTGTCGCTCAATGGCATTAATATCCATGATAAATGTTCCTGTAGACTATTCGTTATAATTACAGCTGTCATTTGTACATCATGCGGATAATAAAAATGTCGGAGTCAGGGTTTACTTTTTATAGTTCTGTCACGGTAACGGACACCGCAAAGGCTTCCTGTTCATGGAAAAAGAAGACAAAAAAGCCCCATCGCCAGATGGGGCCATAATGATTATTTAGATATAATCAAAGCGTGCGGTAAAGAAACGCAACTGCTTCGGCTCGTAAATAAACTTCAGCCCGCGAATATCTTCTTTGTGCTGGTAAAGTTTAATAATACCGTCGGCCACCACATCCATATGCGCGTAGGTATAAACGCGACGTGGAATCGTCAGACGCACGGTTTCCAGTTTCGGTCTGTGGTGTTCGCCGGTGACGTTATTACGACCCGCAGAGATAATTCCGCGCTCCATACTACGTACACCAGTTTCCACATAGATGCTGGCAGCCAGGCTTTGCGCCGGGAACTCGTCCTGCGTCAGATGCTCGCAGAAACGGCGCGCATCGAGGAATACCGCGTGACCGCCCACCGGTTCAACAATCGGTACGCCAGCAGCTTTCAGCTTGTCGCCCAGATAGCGCACCTGCTTCACGCGGTGCTCAATGTACTCATACTGCATGGCTTCGCGCAGGCCAATCGCCATGGCTTCCATGTCGCGTCCGGCCAGGCCGCCGTAGGATGGCATCCCTTCGTACACTACGACTAACTCTTTGGCAGCAGAGAACATTTCGTCATCATTCATGCACAGGAAACCGCCGATGTTTACCAGACAGTCTTTTTTACCACTCATGGTACAACCGTCGGCGTAGCTGAACATCTCATGCACGATCTCTGCGATGCTCTTGTTCTCAAAGCCCTGCTCTTGCTCTTTGATAAAGTAGGCGTTTTCTACGCAGCGGGTGGCGTCGTAGAACACTTTAATGCCGTGTGCTTTTGTCAGTTCACGTACCGCACGCATGTTTGCCATCGATACCGGCTGCCCGCCCGCGAGGTTAACCGTCACCGCCAGGCAGATATAGGCAATATTCTCGGCGCCTTTTTCATCAATCAGCTTTTGTAATTTTTTAAGATCGATATCACCTTTAAATGCAATATTCAGACCGGCATCGTGCGCTTCGTCACGAACGATATCGACAAACACCGCGCCATTTTTTTCCTGGTGATAACGGGTAGTGGTGAAATACATATTCCCGGCAACATATTGCCCAGGTTTAATAGCCAGCTGCGATAACAGGTTTTCAGCGCCGCGGCCCTGGTGAGTCGGAACAATATGTTTAAAGCCAAACAGTTCCTGAACCGTTCTTTCCAGATGGTAGAAGTTTTCGCTGCCCGCGTACGCTTCATCACCCATCATCATTCCGGCCCACTGCTTGTCGCTCATTGCGTTGGTGCCACTGTCGGTCAGCAGGTCAATATAAATATCTTTCGAATTTAACAGGAAAGTATTGTAACCCGCTTCCTGCATTTTCTTAAGGCGTTCATCACGCGGGATCATAGATACAGTTTCAACGCTTTTAATACGGAAGGGTTCTGCCGGATAATTCATTTTGTTTCTCCAGTAACAGTGGTCATGTACGTATTAATGTGAAGTAAAGCATACCTGGTTCATCAATAAAGTCTGATGAAATATAACTATTCGCCTCCTGAGCCAGGGGGAGAAATAATGTGGAGGCACTATGCAAGATTTAATTGATTATGGAAATAGCTCGAGCAACATTAATCACTGGCAATAATTCCAAAATCTGTAAATGTGAGTGATGCAAATCACACGTCATTTTTTTACCTATTCATATTCAACAAGTTTTTTTTTGCGTGTTGTTTTGTCGTTCGCTGTTGAACGTTACCTGCGACCGGAAATACTGAAAACTTAACTTTCCAGGCTGTTCTCATTTTGTATTGGTGAATGAGTACACCCCATTTTGTGAGAGTCGGATCACTTCGCGGGTTACTATTTGTGATACACATCACTAAAAGTGTAAAGCAAAGTGTACAAAACGGTGTTGTTTCAGAGTTTGCTATTTGCTTCAGTGAGTTAGATCGCATTTTTGACCAGATGGGAACAGGCGTTGTTTTCTGGAGCGCGGGGATATTCAGGCGCGTGGAAGGTAATGAATTTATACGCTGAATAATACCGGATTTATTGGGATGAAGGTGTTTTCTATTTATTCCAAAAGCGTGCTATTCGCGCTTATTTCATCTTATTTACATCTGGACTTCACCCAAGATACTGGGGGAATTTACAGGGGTTTTATTAGCGCGATGCGAAGGTGCGCCAACACCTGCGCATCGCTAATCACTGTCACTATTAAAGGGAATAGTCACCATAACTGATACGCATAGTATTGCAGTTTCATTTGATCCAGAAGTGCACGCCGCACGCACCGCCGAATCCGAAGAGTCAGAACTGATGAAATCCCTGCGCGCCGTGGAAAAGCTCTCCGCGCGCAAGCAAAAGCAGGTGCTGGAGTTTATCGGAGTGATTGCGGGGAAAGCGTCAAAGGGGTGAGAGTGTGATTGTCCTTGAGGCGCCTGCGGGGTGCCTTTTTGAGCATTTAGCACAGCATATTTTTCAGTTCTTCCGGGGTATACGGCGGGCAGCGCCGGTGCAGCATAGCATGACAATTTGGACACACAGGGATCAGGTCATTGATGGGATCAAGGCGGTAGTTTTCTTTTATTACCGATAAGGGTACCAGGTGATGTACATGAATAAACCCTTCAGCAATCTTACCGTAGACCTTTGACATATCCATGCCACACACTTTGCACTGATAGCCGTGGTGGTGAAGCGCTGCCTGTCGGGCATTGCGGTCGCGCTCATAGCGATTCACAGCAACCAGGGTCGCTGCCCCCTCGATATATTCAGTTTGCGCTTCGAGTTCTTCAGGAAAGATCGTGTCGCTCACCGCCGCAGCACGATTTTTATCCTGAACAATATGAAAACCTTGCTCAGTCAATAATCTGACGCATTTCGAACTGATACCGCCGGAGAAATCCTGCGGGGTAAACGCTTTGCCCGTCAAAAGCGTCGCCGCAATTCCGGCAATAGCTTTTGACGGATATCGACGCCCCTGAAATTCCAGCTCATAAAGCCGTGCCTCTTTGAAACGATGAGAGAAGCCCGAGTCATAGGCGTGAATGGCCTTGATGATGTACTCGCGCGGCAGCGTGTCAGGTAGTTCATTCATGGGGCTGGTTCCTTTAACCAAAGGCTTTCTGAAATAACGGCATGCGATAAAGTGACATCCATAGTGTATCGGTCTCACCCCCCTTGATCAGATGATATTTTGCGAGCATCATCGCAATTATTTACCTGATAATGAAATCAATGGCTTCCAGTAAAACCCTGCAACAGGCAATTGCCGACATTACCATCTGGCGTAAAGGCGAGCAGCGTGCGCCGCATAAGCCTCTGCTGCTGCTTCATGTGCTGGCGGGTTATCAGCAGGGTCATGGTCGCCTGTTTGACTACGGTTCGGAGGTTCGCGACCCGTTGCATAGCCTGCTGGAGCGATTTGGACCACAGCGCGCGCAGTACCGCCCGGATATGCCCTTCTGGCGCTTACAGGGAGATGGGTTCTGGGAGCTACAAAACGCCGAGCATTGTTCAACATCCGGCAGCAGCAAACAGCCCCCTGCCGGAGAACTGGTGACACATAACGTTGCCGGAGGCTTTGATGAACAACATTTTGCCTTGCTGAAAAAGAGCAAGAATCTTATTAATGTCCTGGCCCAGCAAATCCTCGAGGCGCACTTCACCGAAAGCATTCAGGAAGAGATCGCGGATGAACTGGGATTTGATATCCTGCAAATCCGCAAACAACGGGACCCATTGTTCCGCCAGCAGGTTCTGCGTGCTTATAACTATGAATGCGCCATCTGTGGCTTCAATATGCGCCACGACAGCACCTCTGTCGCCCTGGAAGCCGCCCATATCAAATGGAAACAGCACGGCGGCCCGTGCGAGATTTCAAACGGCCTGGCGCTGTGCGCAATCCACCATAAAGCCTTTGACAAAGGTTCGATTGGGCTGGATGAGAGTATGCGAGTTCAGGTGTCACCCGCAGTGAATGGCAGCGGTATGGTGGGCAGACTGTTCTGGGATTTCGACGGTAAATCGATAGCGCTGCCGATGATGCGCGAGAATTATCCAAAAGAAGGGTTTGTGGAGTGGCACAGGAAAGAGGTGTTTAGACGGTGAGTGCGAAGGCCGGACTCGAATTTCACACCCAATAGACTGATATCAATGTAGTTTATAAGCAGGAATAATTATTTATACCCGTACTTGTACCCACAAGTTAAAATTCGTATAAAAAATAGACATCGCGAGTGGATATAAAGCCATACAAGTAGAACACCGATATGGCTATCAAAGCAAGATTCAAGCAGGAAGGAAAGTTTTCTTCAGAGGCACTAAAAGTTTGGTCTCGATATCGACTTGCTCGTAGTTCTCAATGAGCGCACGGACGAGATCATCTAGCGTCCAGAGCGTCAGAGGTATCGTCGAACGATCAGCTTCATATCGAGCATCTTTTGTAAAACCACCGGTACTGACATAAAGCCCGCGGTCATCTTTATGGCGACCACCGATAAAGCTGCGTATCTGTTGGCTTCCCATCTGTTCCCTGCGGTGCTTTACCTCAACGATAATACGCGGATTTTCAAAACCGAATCCATCAGGTGAAGCAATGATATCTTTACCCCGATCGGCTCCTGCAGGTGAAACCTGCGTTTTATAGCCCATACTGCGTAAAACTCCGGCAACCAGATTTTGCATCTCATCCCAATCAAGAGAGTTGATGCGGTCTTTGATACCCTCAAACGCCAGCATTTCCATATCGCGGAGCGGATCAGAAACGACCTCATCTTCATCTATCACAATTGGATTCTGAGTAATTACATCTGCAGTGGGTTTCTTATCCTGTAAAAGCTCTTCTAGCGCATATTCTGGAAGCTGGAAAACTGTCAGCGTAGAACCCAATGTGTTTTTGGTAGCAACAGACAGTCTATCGCGGTCGATTTCTTGAGTATTCCATTTAACCTGCCGAGCGATCCCCATCCCCTCTTCAACCCATTCAGGATGATATTGGAAGTCTGAAGTGACTTTGCCTAGCAAATAAGTACGGTTGGCTGGCGAATAGGTAATAACCCAATCACCCTTTTGGATCTCATTCACAAAACGCCAGACCTGCGATGCACCAGAACGCGCAGTTCCCAGCTTTGTTAAGGGATCTGCCTCCTGGTATAAGGCGAGTAACTGGGCTCGGGACAGGCCGGGTTTGACTAATGGAGCCAGCTGAGACCAACCAATGCCTACAATTTGCTTATCGCGAAAATCGTCATAGAGCTTGCCGCCGTCACCACGGATCATCCACATTCTGTTGCCCATAGCCGTCCCTTCATGAGGAAAAGAAATTAAGCTGGATCATAAGCTTGTTCGCCGCATGCGTCAAAACCATCAACAACGATGGCCCAGCATTCCCGGATTGTACTTGTGGTGATGTGCCCAGTTAAAATTACAGCTTCTATTTGCATGATATTTCGTCCATATAAGTAAAAGCACCAACCAGCATCGGCAGGTGCTTTTTGGAATGAGTAAATAAGTAAGGAAAGCTGCAGTGTGAATCAGGAAGGCTATTCCCAATGTTCACTGAGCCGCGCTAATACGATTTCTTTTCAATAAACCAGTTGCCTGCCGCGCCCGCAGAATATCGACTGCCCGCAGATATGGGGACTGTTCTTGCCAGTTGAATCCCCTACGATCAATACGAACCAGTTCGTACTTTTCCACCAGAAAATTAACGGCATCGGCCAAAGATATACCGGCATCGATATGTTCCTGAATTACCGTTTCATCACTGAATGGTGTGTCGTTGAGTGTCAGGCCATAATGTTGTTCCAGCAGGCGTGCAAGCAGCATTTGCCACACTGCCACGGGCGACAGACATAGCGTCACCGCCTGCGGCGTTGTTGCAGGTAGAGTTTTCATATTTGCTCTTGTGGAGTTAGTTAACGTTGAGTGGGGTAAATGGCGATGTATACGTAGCCGTAACTGCCAAGGGTATCGGCTTCGCAGGTGAAACCATTGTGGTACAGGGTGACACAGTGGGCATGGCGAGGATTCATTTCACCAGTAGTCAACATCGACTCCATCTGGCTGATAAAATGTGGGAATACTTCATCCAACTTCAAAGATTCTGCGTTACTGAAGTCACCGGTAATGCTGGCCCGGTCAATCAGATAGTGCAGCCGGTTTCCCTCCTGTACCAAACGAGCGCCAAAGCAAGGCGTCACATTACGATTCAGCCCCCACTGGAGAAATGAATCGTTCTCTGAGTCAGTAGATTTCATTGAAGTACCCTCATATCCAGCCTCGCTCTGCAAACGACACAATGCCATCTGAACCGACAACCAGATGATCGAGTATGTTCACATCAACCAGTGCCAGGGCTTCTTTGAGCCTGCCCGTAATGTTGCGATCACATTGGCTGGGCTCCGGATCACCGGATGGATGGTTATGCGCCAGCACGACAGCTGCAGCATTGAAGCGAAGCGCTGACTTCACTACCTCTCGAGGATGGACCTGGACATGGTTAATCGAACCGGCAAATAGCGTTTCACTCTCCAGTAAACGGTGCTGGTTATCGAGATAGAGCACCATAAACACTTCCCGTTCTTGTCCTGCCAGATGTAACCGAAGCCAGTCACGGGCAGCAGTACTAGAGGTAAAGGATATACCGGGCTGGCGCAGATATTTATCCAGCAGGTTGATGGCACGACGAATGGTGCGTTGGGCATAGGGGGTTAATCCGGAGGTCGCGGGGAGCAAACAACCATGCTGGGCCATAATCGCCAGTGGAAAGAGTTCAGGCTGAGATGACAGCGGGGATAATGCGGTATTCATGTCAGGCATTCCTCAGTCGATGAGATGCATAATGGCGCTGCACTCTGGATGGTGTAGCGCGAAGTCACGTAAGTGATAATAGTGTTCAGTCATCGCGTCACACTCGGTGCGACAGGCATGGTGGCTGTATGCCATCAGGCAGACGACTATCCCTGCCGCTTCGCCAGTAAGTTCCGCGCCGTTGCCGTTCATGCTGTTGAACAACGTCCACTTCTCACCGTCGGGCTCCGGAGCCATAAATGCGCCGCCGTTGCTGAGTGTGTAAAAGCTCCAGACGCCGCCGCTGTAATCAGCGCACAGACGATCCATCCAGCCAAATATTTGGGGCTCAAGGGTTATCCATTGTGGGATAGATCCAAAGTGCTTCGGCCAGAAGCCGATACGTAACTCGTCAGGGACTACCGAGGCAGTAATTGCTGCCTGCTCAGCGAACTCAAGGTTTTGTGTATCCATTAAACTATCTCCTTATGCTGGTGTTGTTGTTTAACGCCCGAAAAACTCGAGCATGTTTTCTGCCATCACCCACAGGGCGCGATTAAGCTTCACATCGCCGTCAATGCCGGTAACAGCACGGGTGCGACTGCTTTTCCCCTGAGCGGTTCGCCCTGACAGACCTCCTTTCATCAGGTTCTCCTGCACGCGCTGGTAGACGGTCCACAGGTCATCGCTGTAGTCCTCCCGACGACGCGGAGTCAGCAACTGTGATACCGTGACCGGCTGGTGGTCTTCACCAAAGCGATACCTCAATGCGGCATCTGCCAGCGCGTGACGTGCCGGGGCTGGCAGCGCCAGCGACTGCATTGCATCGCGTTTCTCATCCACCCGGTCAAACACCCCAAGCACTTCGTAAGCCCCTTCAATCACCTTCTCGACGACATTACCTTTATGCGGGACCCGCACTTCGCCGAATGACTGGCCGCAGACCAGACCATTGGTACAGACGCCACGAAACAACCCCGGCAGCATCTGGTAGCTCGAGGAGCCGTCATGACTGTTGAGCAAAATGATTTCCGGTACCTGATGCCCGGTCAGTTGACCAGCACGACGCAGGCGCAGCATGTGCTTGGTGTGCTCCCGCTTGCCCAGGTCACGGACCTTCGTCTGGCAGGCAAAGAACGGCTCAAAGCCTTCACGCTGCAGGCTTTCGAGAATGGTAATGGTAGGGATGTAGGTGTAACGGTCTGAACGAGATTCATGCTTGTCACTCCCGAACACGCTGGGGACATGGCTCATCAGCTCTTCATGGGTCAGAGGCCTGTCACGGCGTATCTGGTTTATACGGCCAAAGCGGCTGGCTAATCGCATGGCTAATTCCTTATCTGATAATGAAATAAAAACAAAAAGGCCATGTTCCCGAAGGAGCATGGCCTGTTGCTATCTGGTGTTGTTACCAACGGTGCAAAACTGATCCACCCCAGCGGTTGAAAATTGATCCAGGGGTTAATCTGCTCCTCTGAATACAGGGGAGCTTATGATCACTTTTGAGATTCGTATGGAAATTAAAGTCCTGCA
>NZ_JAPPTE010000050.1:0-3724 GCF_026719375.1 Citrobacter sp. W9
GTTAGGGTATGCCTCAATCTGACGGCTGCGAACCGCCAGGGACAGGTGCAATGTCAGATTCTGTCGCGGCCTTGGCGCGTGCCTGGAAGCGTTCATAGCAATCCAGCCCGCAGAAATGTTCGACGTATTCCGCGCCTTCCGGGGTGAAGGCGGCATCGAGCGGAATTTCTTTGCAGCATACGCAGCAGGTGGTGCAACTGGCAGTGTTCGGGGCGTTTGCGTTCATGGTGGTACTCCTCCAGATTGGTAGCGAAGCTCAAAGCTGCCCACTCTCGGCTGGCTGGGAAGCGGTCATGATCTTCCCTTGAAGGCCCGCAGCAGCCGCGTCACAGACAGGACAAACAAGCCGGTCAGCGTGAGGGCTGCAATACCCCAGTGCTCCCCGATGAACGCGCCGGCCGTCGTGCCGGCTAGCACAATGGCGAGAATCGGCAAATGGCAGGGACAGGTGAGCACGGCCAGCGCGCCCCACAAGTAGCCGGTGATCGGTTTGTGCGTCTCAGACGGCAAGTGCTCTGGGCTGTTCATGGCAGACTCTCCGCGTGCTGTGCCGGTTCGGTTGGCATGGCGGCCAGTTGCATTTCGAGGCTGGCCAGGGCCTCGCGCCGACGCTCGACGAGTTGCCGCAACACGGCAAGCTGCGCAGACGCACCGTCACCGTCCGCAGCATCCAGCGCCCGGCACAGCCGCGCCAGTGCGTCCAGGCCGATACCCGCTTCGAAGGCAGCCCGTACAAAGCGCAGCCGTTGCAACGCGGTGTCATCGAACAAGCCGTAGCCGCCCGTGGTGTACGCGACCGGCCGTAGCAATCCGCGCAGCAGGTAGTCGCGCACGATATGCACGCTCACCCCGGCATCAAGGGCCAGCCGGGACACTGTGTAGGCGCTCATTGAACACCTCCTTTTCCTCATCCGGCGCAGCACGAAAGCTGCTTCACGTCCTTGCTGAAGGTCTGCGCCGCGAGCTTCAGCCCTTCGACCATGGTCAGGTAGGGGAACAATTGGTCGGCCAGTTCCTGCACGGTCATACGGTTGCGAATGGCGAGCACCGCCGTCTGGATCAGTTCACCCGCTTCCGGGGCCACCGCTTGCACGCCGATGAGCCGTCCGCTACCTTCCTCGATGACCAGCTTGATGAAGCCGCGTGTGTCGAAGTTGGCAAGCGCACGCGGCACGTTATCCAGTGTTAGCAGGCGACTGTCGGTCTCGATCCCGTCGTGATGTGCTTCCGCCTCGCTGTAGCCCACGGTGGCGACCTGCGGGTCGGTGAACACCACGGCCGGCATTGCGGTCAGGTCCAGGGCCGCATCGCCGCCAGTCATGTTGATCGCCGCACGAGTGCCGGCCGCTGCCGCCACATAGACGAACTGCGGCTGGTCGGTGCAGTCGCCGGCCGCGTAGATGTTCGGGCTACTGGTGCGCATGCCCTTGTCGATGACGATGGCCCCCTGCGCATTGACGGCTACCCCCGCCGCTTCCAATGCCAGGCTGCGCGTGTTCGGTGTCCGGCCGGTGGCGACCAGCAGCTTGTCGGCGCGCAATTCACCGTGCGTGGTGGTCAGCACGAATTCACCGTCCATATGGGCGACCTGGCTGGCTTGCGTGTGCTCCAGCACCTCGATGCCCTCGGCACGGAAAGCGGCTGTCACCGCCTCGCCGATGGCCGGGTCTTCACGGAAGAACAAGGTATTGCGCGCCAGGGCCGTGACCTTGCTGCCCAGCCGGGCAAAGGCTTGCGCCAGCTCCAGCGCCACCACCGACGAGCCGATTACGGCAAGGCGTTCGGGAATGGTGTCGCTCGCCAGGGCCTCGGTGGAAGTCCAGTAGGGTGACTCTTTCAAGCCCGGAATCGGCGGGACCGCCGGGCTGGCACCCGTGGCGACCAGGCAGCGGTCGAACATCACGACGCGCTCGCCACCCTCGTTCAAACTAACGATAAGGCTCTGGTCGTCCTTGAAACGCGCTTCACCGTGCAGAACGGTGATGGCTGAATTGCCGTCCAGGATGCCTTCGTACTTGGCATGACGGAGTTCTTCGACACGGGCCTGCTGCTGGGCCAGCAGCCGCTCGCGCAAGATCGTCGGCGGTGTGGGTGGCATGCCGCCGTCGAATGGGCTTTCCCGGCGCAGATGGGCGATGTGGGCGGCGCGGATCATGATCTTGGACGGCACACAACCGACGTTGACGCAGGTGCCGCCGATGGTGCCGCGCTCAATCAGCGTGACCTGCGCGCCTTGCTCGACGGCCTTCAGTGCTGCCGCCATCGCGGCTCCACCGCTACCAATGACGACGACCTGCAACGGGCGTTCGTTGCCACTGGGCTTATCAGCGGCCCCTATCCAGCCGCGCATCTTGTCGAGCAGGCCGGCGCGGTTGTCCGTCGGTGGCGCATCGGCAAGCGTTGCCTCGTAGCCCAGTCCGGCCACGGCGGTAGTCAGCGCATCCGATGACGTGCCCGCCTCAATGGCGAGTTGCGCTGTGCCCTTCGGATAGGACACCAGCGCCGATTGCACGCCGGGCACTTTCTCCAAGGCTTCCTTGACGTGAGCCGCGCACGAGTCGCAGGTCATCCCGGTGATTTTCAGGGTGGTCATGTATTTTTCCTTTTCTGTGGTGGCTACGGCTGTTGCCGTCAGCCACGTTGTTCTGGCAATTCACAGCTGTCCGGCCCGCAGCGGCGATGTGCTGGCGAGATGAAATCCCAGACCGACACCCCAACCATCAAGGCCAGGCCGACATAGAGCAGTCCACCGCTCTGCCAGCCGTAAGCCCGCATTAAAAACACCGCTGCCAGCACCAAGATCGGGCCTATCGTGCCGAGCGCCGTGCGTCGCCACTGTCGATGATTGAGCCAAGCGATAGCATTGGCGAGTAACGCGATGCCGGCGAACATCGGCAGCAGGATGCCAATGAATAGCCCCTCGTACTGGCTCAAGAAGCCCAGTCCGATGGCCGCGCCAAAGCTGGCGATGGCAGGAAAACAGGCGGCGCAGCCCATCGCGGAAACGACGCTGCCGAGCGCGCCGGTTTTGCCAGCGATGCGCGTGATGAGTCCCATGTGTCGCTCCCGAGTTCGGTTAACGGATCAGCGTTTGAGGCTGGACGGATAGCCCGCGTCCTCGGTCGCCTTGGTCAACTTCTGGACGTTGGTCTTGGCATCGTCGAAGGTGACGACGGCCTGGCGCTTGTCGAAACTTACGTCGGTCTTGCTCACGCCCTCAACCTTGGAAAGCGCGTGCTTGACAGTGATCGGGCAAGAGGCGCAGGTCATGCCAGGCACGGACAGCGTGACGGTCTGGGTGGCGGCCCACACGGGGGCAACAACGGCAGCGAGGGCGAGGGCGGCAAACAGTTTTTTCATGATGAACTCCTGTGATTAATAGAAAAATGGCATGACGTAGGGAAATCCGAGCGAGACCAGGACCAGCGCGGCCACGATCCAGAAAATGAGCTTGTAAGTAGCTCGCACTTGGGGAATCGCGCAGACCTCACCCGGTTTGCAGGCTTGCGCCGGGCGGTAGATGCGCCGCCAGGCGAAAAACAGCGCGACCAGCGCTGCGCCGATGAAGATCGGGCGATAGGGTTCCAGCACCGTCAGGTTGCCGATCCATGCCCCGCTGAACCCCAAGGCGATCAAAACCAGCGGCCCCAGGCAGCAGGCCGACGCAAGAATGGCGGCCAGCCCACCGGCGAAGAGCGCGCCGCGCCCGTTTTGTGGTTCAGAC
>NZ_JAPPTE010000051.1:0-3497 GCF_026719375.1 Citrobacter sp. W9
GATGCTCACCATCACGCTGAACGCGTCCGGATCGGTGCTGACAGTGAAGCCCGGCGTGGCGTCGTTAGTCTGGTTATCCCCCGCCGTGCCGGTGTCGTCGCTCAGGGCGATCACCGGCGCCGCCACGCGGGTGTCCACCGTCACAGCCAGCGCGGTGGAGGTCTGCACGTTCCCCGCGTCGTCGGTCACCTGCACGGTGACGCTGTAGTCGCCGTCCGCCAGCTCCGGGGCGGTAAAGGTCCACTTGCCCTCTGACTGCACGGCGTCATAGGCGGTGCCGTTGATAATGACCTGCACCTTCGTCACATCGGCGTCGATACTGCCCAGCGTGAACGCCGGGGTGGTGTCGTTCGTGATGTTGTCGCTGTTGAGGCTGCCGCTGTCTGACGCATCCGCCAGATCGATGGTCGGCACCGACAGCGTGGTGTCGACGGTGAAGGCCAGTGAGGACGTCGCGGTGTTGCCCGCGAGGTCGGTGACGGTGGCCACAATGGTGTGGTCGCCGTCGGCCAGCGCGGTACTGTCAATATGCCACTGCCCGTCCGCGGCCTTCGTCGCCGCCACCGGCTTACCGCCGTCGATGCTCACCATCACGCTGAACGCGTCCGGATCGGTGCTGACAGTGAAGCCCGGCGTGGCGTCGCGGGTCTGGTTATCCCCCGCCGTGCCGGTGTCGTCGCTCAGGGCGATCACCGGCGCCGCCACGCGGGTGTCCACCGTCACAGCCAGCGCCGTGGAGGTCTGCACGTTCCCCGCGTCATCGGTGACCTGCACGGTGACGCTGTAGTCGCCGTCCGCCAGTTCCGGGGCGGTAAAGGTCCACGTCCCGTCCGTCAGTGTCGCCGGGTAAGCGCTCCCGTTGATCAGCACCTGCACGCTGGTCACGTCGGCGTCGATACTGCCCAGCGTGAACGCCGGCGTGGTGTCGCGGGTGATGTTGTCGCTGTTGCTGCTGCCGCTGTCTGACGCATCCGCCAGATCGATGGTCGGCACCGACAGCGTGGTGTCGACGGTGAAGGCCAGTGAGGACGTCGCGGTGTTGCCCGCCAGGTCGGTGACGGTGGCCACGATGGAGTGATCGCCGTCGGCCAGCGCGGTGCTGTCAATATGCCACTGCCCGTCGGCGGCCTTCGTCGCCGCCACCGGCTTACCGCCGTCGATGCTCACCATCACGCTGACGGCATCATTATCCGTGGCAATGGCAAAGCCCGGGGTGGTGTCGTTAGTCTGGTTATCCCCTGCCGTGCCGGTGTCGTCACTCAGGGCGATCACCGGCGCCGCCAGGCTGGTGTCCACCGTCACAGCCAGCGCCGTGGAGGTCTGCACGTTCCCCGCGTCATCGGTCACCTGCACGGTGACGCTGTAGTCGCCGTCCGCCAGCTCCGGGGCGGTAAAGGTCCACGTCCCGTCCGTCAGTGTCGCCGGGTAAGCCGTCCCGTTGATCAGCACCTGCACGCTGGTCACATCGGCGTCGATACTGCCCAGCGTGAACGCCGGCGTGGTGTCGTTCGTGATGTTGTCGCTGTTGAGGCTGCCGCTGTCTGACGCATCCGCCAGGTCGATGGTCGGCACCGACAGCGTGGTGTCGACGGTGAAGGCCAGTGAGGACGTCGCGGTGTTGCCCGCCAGGTCGGTGACGGTGGCCACGATGGTGTGGTCGCCGTCGGCCAGCGCGGTGCTGTCAATATGCCACTGCCCGTCGGCGGTCTTCGTCGCCGCCACCGGGGTGCCGCCGTCGATGCTCACCATCACGCTGAACGCGTCCGGATCGGTGCTGACAGTGAAGCCCGGCGTGGCGTCGCGGGTCTGGTTATCCCCCGCCGTGCCGGTGTCGTCGCTCAGGGCGATCACCGGCGCCGCCACGCGGGTGTCCACCGTCACAGCCAGCGCCGTGGAGGTCTGCACGTTCCCCGCGTCGTCGGTGACCTGCACCGTGACGCTGTAGTCCCCGTCCGCCAGTTCCGGGGCGGTAAAGATCCACGTCCCGTCCGTCAGTGTCGCCGGGTAAGCGGTGCCGTTGATCAGCACCTGCACGCTGGTCACGTCGGCGTCGATATTCCCCAGCGTGAAGGCCGGGGTGGTATCCCGGGTGATGTTGTCGCTGTTGCTGCTGCCGCTGTCTGACGCATCCGCCAGATCGATGGTTGGCACCGACAGCGTGGTGTCGACGGTGAAGGTCAGTGAGGACGTTGCGGTGTTGCCGGCCAGGTCGGTGACGGTGGCCACAAT
The DNA here is from genome assembly GCF_026719375.1 of Citrobacter sp. W9. Classification (NCBI taxonomy): domain Bacteria; kingdom Pseudomonadati; phylum Pseudomonadota; class Gammaproteobacteria; order Enterobacterales; family Enterobacteriaceae; genus Citrobacter; species Citrobacter sp. W9. The sequence continues at coordinate 2,230 of NZ_JAPPTE010000051.1, forward strand.
GGTGTGGTCGCCGTCGGCCAGCGCGGTACTGTCAATATGCCACTGCCCGTCGGCGTCCTTCGTCGCCGCCACCGGGGTGCCGCCGTCAATACTCACCATCACGCTGAACGCGTCCGGATCGGTGCTGACAGTGAAGCCCGGCGTGGCGTCGTTGGTCTGGTTATCCCCCGCCGTGCCGGTGTCGTCGCTCAGGGCGATCACCGGCGCCGCCACGCGGGTGTCCACCGTCACAGCCAGCGCGGTGGAGGTCTGCACGTTCCCCGCGTCGTCAGTCACCTGCACGGTGACGCTGTAGTCCCCGTCCGCCAGTTCCGGGGCGGTAAAGGTCCACTTGCCCTCTGACTGCACGGCGTCATAGGCGGTGCCGTTGATAATGACCTGCACCTTCGTCACGTCGGCGTCGATATTCCCCAGCGTGAACGCCGGCGTGGTGTCGCGGGTGATGTTGTCGCTGTTGCTGCTGCCGCTGTCTGACGCATCCGTCAGATCGATGGTCGGCACCGACAGCGTGGTGTCCACCGTAAAGGTCAGGGCGGCCGAGTCCGCGGTGTTACCGGCGAGGTCGGTGACGGTGGCCACAATGGTGTGGTCGCCGTCGGCCAGCGCGGTGCTGTCAATATGCCACTGCCCGTCCGCGTCCTTCGTCGCCGCCAGCGGGGTGCCGCCGTCAATGCTCACCATCACGCTGACGGCGTCGTTCTCCGTGGTGATGGTAAAGCCCGGGGTGGTGTCGTTGGTCTGGTTGTCGCCGGGGGTGCCGGTGTCGTCGCTCAGGGCGATCACCGGCGCCGCCACGCGGGTGTCCACCGTCATGGCCAGCGCGGTGGAGGTCTGCACGTTCCCCGCGTCGTCGGTGACCTGCACGGTGATGCTGTAGTCGCCGTCCGCCAGTTCCGGGGCGGTAAAGGTCCACTTGCCCTCAGCCTTCACGGCGTCATAGGCGGTGCCGTTGATAATGACCTGCACCTTCGTCACGTCCGCATCAATACTGCCCAGCGTGAACGCCGGCGTGGTGTCGTTCGTGATGTTGTCGCTGTTGAGGCTGCCGCTGTCTGACGCATCCGCCAGATCGATGGTCGGCACCGACAGCGTGGTGTCCACCGTAAAGGCCAGGGTGGCCGAGTCCGCGGTGTTGCCGGCGAGGTCGGTGACGGTGGCCACAATGGTGTGGTCGCCGTCGGCCAGCGCGGTGCTGTCAATATGCCACTGCCCGTCCGCGTCCTTCGTCGCCGCCAGCGGCTTACCGCCGTCGATGCTCACCATCACGC
>NZ_JAPPTE010000052.1:0-3463 GCF_026719375.1 Citrobacter sp. W9
TGCATTATGTACTTGATGTCATCGCCGACTGGCCTGTGAACCGGGTGGGTGCTCTGCTCCCGTGGCGGGTTACTCTGCCTGCCTGACCAGCTTCACTTCGTCAATACGGTTCTCACTGCACGCTTACGAAGCACTCAAAGACGAGCAGTTCTTCTGTGAAGAGCAAGGTGCGCCTTTTACCAAACATAATGACATGCAGGTTCTACAGCGCCGCTATGAAAAGCAACAAGTAGAAGCCGATGAATACACCAAAGACTGGATAGCGTGCTTCGAGCTAATCAGCAAAATCATTCACGTCGAGGAAGCCCGAAACGATGACGACACCAAAGATAAATTGATTGCAGTAGGGAATGAACAAGATATTAGCCATGCCTTGAAATTCGTTGAAACAGAGTCTGAGTTACTGCACTTATCCCTTCTATGTGACGATGCCGAATTCTTCCCTGACTTGCAGGATGAATTGCGTAAGACGCCTGCTATTGAAAAGCGCTCCCGCCAACTTAGTCGTGCTCTGATGAAGAAAGGCTTTGAGCCTATCTTTATGGAAATGGATGAAAAACAGCAGCTAATCGCTGGTAATGCCATGCTACGCCAAATGGCAAAGATAGCCGACCCTGACGATAAAATGGAAGGCTACCGTAAAGTGGCTAATTACATCGAAGCGGGTGAATACCTGTCTAATCACAAGCTATTTAACGCTGGCATGAATGCACTGTCGGATAAAGCCTTACGCTTAGAAAATCTCACCCAACCTGCGCTATTGGAGGGTTAATGGACATTAATATTGATATCATCTTGGCTGACTTAAAAGACGACAAAGTGCCAAGAACCCAAAAAAACCTAGATAAGCTTAACGACATCCTGAAAGCCTATGCAGGATCGGGGCAGCGTGATTTCTCCATTGCACAAATGGGGCGAGTATCAGCAGCAGAGGGTGGCCCAGGTTACGAAGCGTTACGAGCAACCAAAAACAAGCACTACCGCACCTTGATTGAAGCATGGGCAGCAAAGTGCAAAACAACCACCAAAAAGCCGTTATCGCCAACCTCACGCTCTAAGTCTGTTCCACAGGATAACAAGCTACTTGAGCGTATTCCAGACCCTGCGGTACGGGCTTTGTTTGGTCAGATTATTGCCGAGCGCAACCGTTATCGCAAAGAGGTTAATCTGCTAAAACAGCACGCGAATATTACCATTGATAAGCGTCCTGTACGTCAGTTTGATGCAAGCGCAGAGCCGAGTGTTGAAGTCTTGCCTTCACTATCTGGCATCTTGACCGAATCTGAGAAGAACGCCTTAGCCTACGCTATCTCTGACGAATGTATGGAAAAACATAACTGGCAAACCACACAAGCAGGCCAAGTAAAAGACATGGAATACAACACAGAAATATTCCCTAGAGGCTTTGCGACAGGTCTACGCAAGTTGTTAGGTGAGGTAGATGATTAATGGCGAACGGTCAGCAAAGAGCGCAGCAAAACCTCGAAGCATTTGAAGTATGGCAAGCCACTCAAACTGATGATGACTTTAAGCAAATCGCCTTTAAAGGCAAGCTCAACCGCATCGAAGTAGCAAAAGGGGTTGGTTGCGGTAAGTCTGCCCTTAACCAAAATCCTACGCTTAGAAAAGCGCTCAAGGCATTAGAAGACAAACTGCGTGATAAAGGTATACTCCCGCCACTGACCGAATCTGCAAGGAACAATACCGACAAACCAAAGCAATACGACAACACGGCTAATCGCAAGCTGCTCGACTCAAAACGAGTATCGACCTTAGAAGCTGAAAACATTGAGCTAAAAGCCAAAGTTAAAGAGCTGGAAGGTAAACTGGAGCGGTTTGGCGAACTGAATGAAACCTTGTCAGAAATGGGGTTTATGCCACGATGAAATTTACACTCCATCAAGACCAAATGCGTGTCACGAGCATTCCGTACAGCTCTACCAAAATGGTGATATTCAGTGGCGTGCCACTGAAAAAAAACTCACACAAAACCAATAGCGGCAAGTATTACGTCACCATCAAAGCTGATCCAGATGCCATCCCCGTTCAACCAGCCCTCGGCCAGCACTGGTCAGTGAAGGGAACTCGTTTGGTAGAGGAAGTAGAAACAGGTGATTTCGTGATGCAGCAGCATACCTATGAATCACCAGAGCACATCGAATGCAGCCTGCCAGAAACGGGTGAACAGCTTATTCGCTTTATTGCCAGAGAAAGTGATTTCAAAGGTATCGGTGAAAGTAAAGCTAGAGCACTTTGGGAACTGTTAGGAAAGGATTTTCACCCAACGGTTAGAAAAGACACTCATGAATCAAGAGAGCGCCTTAGAAGTGTCCTGAGTGAAGATTCTATCAATGCGTTATTTGAGGGTTACGCCAAATATAAGAATCTGGCCTACTGCAACTGGATGACCGAACACAAGATACCAGCAAGTATTCAGCAGCGCTTATTGAAGCATCATGGAGAAGAGTCCATTGAGGCTATTAAACAAAATCCGTATGTCCTTATTGGGTTTGGAATGTCGTTTACGGATGTCGATAAACTGGTTAATTTTGACCAGTTTAAGATCACAGTTTGTGATCACCGCAGACTAAGTGCCGCACTTGAAACCGCGATTCGAAAAGAGATTGAGAAAGGCCACACCTATACAACTCAAGCGTGTTTACGCCCATACCTAACCAAATTGCTCAAAGATAAGGAACTGGTGACGGAAGCGTTTAAAGCAGGTCACAATAAAGCGCAATACATCCTAAACCCTGACACTGGCTCTTATCATCCAACCGCCCAGTTGTTGATGGAAAATGTCGTTGCCAAACGACTTAAAGCACTAGCTAATCAAAACAACCTTTATGACGAAGTTGCAAATTCTGCATATTGCTCTTCGGTTGATGAATTACCATACGAGCTAACCAAGAAACAGATTGAAGCAGTGACAACGTGTTTGGATAACGCCGTGAGCTGTATTACGGGCGGAGCTGGCACAGGTAAAACCACAGTCCTTAGAACCGCACTTCGAGCCTACCATCAAATGGGATTTGAAATACATGCAGTAGCACTGAGTGGCCGAGCTGCTATGCGCTTGCATGAGTCAATTGGCTTTATCACCTCAACTATCGCTAAGTTATTACGTAGAGAACCTATTGAGCCAAGTTCAGACCAGCCAAAGCATTTACTGGTAATAGATGAAGCCAGTATGATTGACTTGCCAACCATGTATCGCCTGGTCAACCATATTCACCCATCGGTTCGTATTATCTTTACTGGCGACCCTGACCAGTTACCACCTATAGGGTGCGGCAAGGTTTTGGCTGATATCGTTCTATCAAAAGCCATTGCTAAGGCACTGTTGCAAATAGTCGGTGGTGATAAACTTATCATCCCCTTTTGCTGATGGAGCTGCACATGAACCCATTCAAAGGCCGGCATTTTCAGCGTGACATCATTCTGTGGGCCGTACGCTGGTACT
>NZ_JAPPTE010000053.1:0-3286 GCF_026719375.1 Citrobacter sp. W9
TTAGCAAGATCGATACCGACAGTCGTGATGGTCATAACGAATCCCTCCGGGGCTATGTTTACCCCATGATTGCACAAGAGTTAATCAGGCGCATATCCAGGGGAAGTCCCTTCCATTCGTTAAGGCTGTTTTTTGTACTGAGGTTTATTGCAGACGTGCAGAATCCCCGCCAGCTAAGGCGGTAGTGGGGTTCGAGGTCCAATGATGTAAAAAACCACGCTAAGAGGTTAATTCATTGTTTGTATTCAAATTTAATGGTCTTAACTCGCCCTTCAGAATATCTTCCGGTAACGAAAACGTATAATGTCCCAGCATATTTATATGGCCATGTATCAGCGGCGATAATCTTGCCAGATGCTCCTCTTCAGGTGTTTCCCCCGATTTGCGAAGATGTGACAACGCCTCCTGCATGTAAAGTGTATTCCACAGCACAACCGCATTGGTCACCAGACCCAGAGCACCGAGTTGATCTTCCTGCCCTTCACGGTAGCGTTTTCTAATCTCACCACGTTGTCCGTAGCAAATGGCTCGAGCCACTGCATGGCGTCCTTCTCCCCGGTTGAGCTGAGTGAGGATCCGACGCCGGTAATCCTCATCATCGATATAGTTGAGAAGATACAACGTCTTGTTGACCCGGCCCACTTCCATAATCGCCTGAGCCAGACCAGATGGTCGGCTACTTCTCAACAGTGAACGAATAAGCTCTGATGCATGGATGGTCCCAAGCTTCAGTGAGCCCGCCATTCGCATCATTTCATCCCATTGGGATTCTATTTTTGACAGTTCAACACATCCCCGGGCCAGCTCATTCAGGGCACCATAATGTGCCGTTTTATCTGCCCGCCAGAATATCGCCCCGCCTGCATCGGCCAGACGAGGGGAAAACTGGTAGCCCAGTAACCAGAACAGGCCAAAAATGATATCGCTGGATCCTGCCGTGTCCGTCATAATTTCTACCGGATTCAGCCCGGTCTGCTGCTCCAGAAGCCCTTCCAGTACAAAGATGGAATCACGAAGCGTCCCGGGAACTACAATGCCATGGAAACCGGAGTATTGATCGGAGACGAAGTTGTACCAGGTGATACCGCGTCCTGAACCAAAGTATTTACGATTTGGTCCGGAATTAACCGTTTTAACCGGTGTGACAAAACGCATACCATCTGCGGAGGCAACCTCACCACCTCCCCAGTACCCCGCGAGCGGCAGCGTGGACTGAAAATCAACCAGCCGTGCATTAGCGGTGACCAGCGTTTCTGCCCTGAGATAATTTTGTTTAACCCAGCTCAGACGATGGCGAGTAAGCGCGGGAATATTATGCTTTATCAGGGGTTCATGCCCTATATTGCAGGCTTCTGCCAGCAGTGTTGCGCACAGACTGACCTGGAGATCCTGCGCCCGAGCACCTGATTCACTGACGTGGCTGAATTCGCGGGTAAAACCGGTTCGGGCATCTATTTCAAGCAACAGCTCCGTCAGATCAACCGGAGGGATCAATTCTCTTACCCGACGATTCAATTGTATCAGTGCCGGTGGCTCATCCAGTTTATCCAGACTGCTAATCGTCAGTGAGGGATGCTTACCTTCATTGCTTATGCTGACCGCTGCGTTGCAGGCAAAACGTGAAGCCACTGATTTCCATGTGTCATCAAGCCGCGTAGCCAGTTGTTCTGCTGCTTTAGTTCCGTCTGATGGATGACCCAGCGCCCGACATACCGGGATGCGTTGTGCCTGCCATTCAGCTCCCTGAAGCAATTTTTGACGCGGGTCCCCCCACCGATCACTGTTCTCCAGCCAGAGATCACGACGGCGCAAAGAATCTTGAAGGCGCTCGAGAAGACACAGCGAGTAACCCGCTCGTAGAATCCTACCATCTCTGTCGTAGACCAGACGTTTCCATGGGCCGGAAATGATTTGCTCTGGTGCATCGTCGAGAATTCGCTTTTTTGAGCCACTCAGTTCGGCCAGATAATGGATTGCTGACAACGTGAGCTCCCCGGCCGGGGCGGCCTGAAAGTGTAAGTCACGCAACATCGCGGACAGGAAACGCTTCACCCGTCCATATTGTTCCACCATTTCATCCTGAAACTGAGTATCTTGCGGGCGCGCCAGCTCATTTACCTTGCCGACGGATTCAGCCAGTTTGTCCTTTGGTATGCGGCGAAAAATAGCCTGCCGCAGAGCTGCTTCATCGGTGTTCTCATCAAGTAATAACGTGCATGCCCGTGCCAGTAATAGCGGGGCACGATCAAGATCTTTCAGGGTCCTGAGCCGCTTTTTCTGCCCGATATTTTTTGCAGAACGCGTGATATCCAGAATAAGCATATCCAGCACATCCACGGCCTCGTCAAGCGCCGAAATTTCCTGTGCTTTCACAAACGCAGTAAGCACGGCCAGTCGCCGTTCGTCAGGCATTCTTGAAATGTATTTCACCGAAGCCATTCCGGCATAACGGGCCAAATTCCGCAGCTGGATGGCAGGCAGACCGGAGAAATTCAACCGGGAAAACTCCATGCTACGCAGTCGGGTATATCGCTCCAGGGCGTCTGTAAATGACGGCCCACTGATAGTGACAGGACCTTTTCGCATCTCCTCCAGCACCGATATACGCTGCCCTTCAGGTATTTCAAGTAAACCGTCCAGTTGTGTTTTCTGCCAGCTGTCAGGCAACAAAGCCAGCCTTCGCCATAATCGTCGACTTGCCCGTTCGCGTACTTCGCCAATCAGCCTTGTCAGAGTCGAGGCTGCGGGTAGCAGGATCTTATTTTGCAGCAACCATGCGGTAGCAAAATCAAACAGCAGACCTGGACGCTCATTGCTGAGCCAGGCGCGAGTATAGAGCAAACGCTTCAGTCTGAATGTCCAGGGGAAATCACCAAAATCATGATAATCATAATAGAGCTTGATAAGCCCCTGATGCTCCCAGCGGGTATTTTCTCTTTCAGCATACCGGGAAAGGATCTCTGGTCGGCTGATGTTCAACTGTGCCGCAATGTAAAAACGGATGAATGAGGGAATTTGAAGGGGATCAGGAAGAAACGTTCCCAGAAAGCGCGCCGTAGTCAGCTGAAGTGCAATCCCCAGCCGGTTATGTTTTCCCCGTCGCTGATTAATAAAAGCAAGGTCACGCTCATCCAGATGAAAATACCGAGCCAGCTGAACGGCACTGTTGCAAATAGTCGGTGGTGATAAACTTATCATCCCCTTTTGCTGATGGAGCTGCACATGAACCCATTCAAAGGCCGGCATTTTCAGCGTGACATCATTCTGTGGGCCGTACGCTGGTACT
>NZ_JAPPTE010000054.1:0-3106 GCF_026719375.1 Citrobacter sp. W9
AATTTATAATATTTCGGACGGTTGCGAAATTGTTAATTCATGACCATCAGGCAGGGAGGCCGGTATGCCCGTCGATTTTCTGACCACTGAGCAGGAACTGAATTATGGTCGCTATGTTGCAGAACCCAATGACGTGCAGCTGGCGCGCTATTTTCATCTTGATGAGCGGGATCTTGCCTTCATTAACCAGCGGCGGGGAAGGCATAACCGGCTGGGAATTGCGCTTCAGCTCACCACCGCCCGTTTTCTGGGCACCTTTCTGACAGACTTAACCCGGGTTCTGCCAGGTGTTCAGCAATTTGTCGCGGTGCAGCTTAATATTCGCCGTCCAGAAGTCCTTACCCGCTACGCAGAACGGGTTACCACCCTCAGAGAGCATACTGCGCTGATTAAGGAATATTACGGTTACCATGAATTTGGCGATTTCCCCTGGTCTTTCCGCCTGAAGCGCCTGCTGTACACCCGCGCATGGCTCAGTAATGAGCGACCCGGCCTTATGTTTGATTTTGCCACCGCGTGGCTGCTTCAGAATAAGGTCCTGCTGCCCGGAGCAACCACACTTGTACGTCTCGTCAGTGAAATACGCGAACGGGCAAATCAGCGGCTGTGGAAGAAACTGGCCGCGTTGCCGGACAGCTGGCAGACCGCCCGCGTGACGGAGCTTCTGGACATTCCTGAGGGGCAGCGTACTTCACCGCTGGAGCAACTGAAAAAGGGACCGGTCACCGTCAGCGGCCCGGCATTTACCGAAGCGCTGGAGCGGTATATCCGGCTGCGAAACCTGGAATTTTCCCGACTGAATTTTACCGGTCTGCCTGCTATACAACTGCGTAATTTGGCCCGTTACGCAGGCATGGCGTCGGTAAAATATATCGCGCGAATGCCACAGCAGAGAAAACTGGCCGTACTCACAGCATTCGTTAAAGCGCAGGAGACTGCGGCGCTGGATGAGGCCGTTGATGTGCTCGATATGCTGATACTGGATATCACTCGTGCGGCGAAGAAAACGGGGCAGAAAAAACGGCTCAGGACGCTTAAAGATCTTGATCGTGCTGCGCTAATATTGGCGCGGGCATGTTCATTGTTGCTGGATGAACAGGCTGACGATGCTGAACTGAGGGAGACCATATTCAACAGCATACCGAAAAGCAGGCTGGCAGAATCCGTCTGCAAGGTAAATGAGCTGGCCCGGCCTCAGAACAACAATTTCCATGACGAAATGGTGGAGCAGTACGGGCGGGTAAAGCGCTTTCTTCCGGCGGTATTGCGCGACCTGCATTTCCAGGCAGCGCCAGCCGGAGAACATACGTTGTCCGCCATTCATTATCTGACCGAACTGAACTGCTCGAAAAAGCGCATCCTGGACAATGCGCCTGAACATATTATTACCGGCCCCTGGAAACGCCTGGTATACGATGCGGAGGGCCGGATACAGCGTGCCGGTTACTCGCTTTGTCTGCTGGAGCGCCTTCAGGATGCACTACGTCGAAGGGACATCTGGCTCGAAAACAGCGATCGCTGGGGAAATCCCCGCGAGAAGCTGTTGCAGGGGGAAGAATGGCAGGCTCAGCGGGTCCCCGTTTGCCGGGCGCTGGGACATCCCACTGATGGACATAAAGGCGTGCAACAGTTGGCGGTCCAGCTAGATGAAACCTGGAAAACCGTCGCATCCCGCTTTGAAGGAAATGCGGAGGTTCATATTTGCCATGACGGTAAACATCCTTCCCTGACTATCAGCAGCCTGGAGAAACTGGAGGAGCCAACATCGTTGCATCGTCTCAACAGTCGGGTAAGGCTGCTACTCCCGCCAGTAGATTTGACGGAACTGTTGCTTGAAATAGATGCCAGAACGGGATTTACACGTGAGTTTACGCATGTCAGTGAATCCGGGGCCCGGGCACAGGATCTGCACATCAGCCTGTGCGCGGTCCTGATGGCAGAGGCCTGCAATATCGGGCTGGAACCGCTGATAAAGCACAATATACCGGCGCTGACGCGCCACCGGCTTAGCTGGGTAAAACAGAATTACCTCCGGGCAGAAACGCTGGTCAGCGCCAATGCCCGCCTGGTTGATTTTCAGTCCACACTGGAGCTTGCTGGCCGCTGGGGTGGTGGCGAAGTGGCTTCAGCTGATGGCATGCGCTTTGTCACGCCGGTGAAAACCGTCAATTCAGGACCTAACAGAAAATATTTTGGTTCCGGACGTGGCATCACCTGGTACAACTTCGTCTCTGATCAGTACTCTGGATTCCACGGCATCGTTGTCCCCGGCACATTACGAGATTCCATTTTTGTGCTGGAAGGCCTTCTGGAGCAGCAGACAGGGCTGAATCCGGTTGAGATCATGACAGACACAGCCGGTACCAGCGACATTATTTTTGGCCTCTTCTGGCTGCTGGGATACCAGTTTTCCCCCCGGCTTGCCGATGCCGGTGAAGCGGTATTCTGGCGAGTGGATAAATCGGCAAATTACGGTGCACTGGACGAACTGGCACGTGGTTGTGCCGATCTGTCGAAAGCCGAGGATCAGTGGGATGAGATGATGCGAACCGCCGGTTCGCTGAAACTGGGCACCATTCATGCTTCAGAACTCATTCGCTCTTTGCTGAAAAGCTCGCGCCCATCAGGGCTGGCACAGGCGATCATGGAAGTGGGGCGCGTCAACAAGACGCTGTACCTTCTTAATTATATTGATGATGAGGATTATCGTCGGCGGATCCTGACGCAGCTAAACCGGGGGGAAGGCCGCCATGCTGTGGCGAGGGCGATCTGCTACGGGCAGCGCGGTGAGATCAGAAAGCGCTATCGTGAAGGTCAGGAAGATCAGCTGGGGGCACTGGGCCTGGTCACTAACGCAGTGGTACTGTGGAACACACTTTATATGCAGGAAGCCCTGAGCTGGATACGCAGTAATGGAGAAGAAATCGGGGTTGAAGATATCGCCCGGTTGTCCCCACTGATGCACGGGCATATCAATATGCTGGGGCATTATACGTTTACGCTACCGGAGGATATTTTGAAGGGGGAACTGAGAGAACTAAATTTCAATTTAAACAATGAATTAACTTCTTAGCGTACGTTTTCGTTCCATTGGCTCTCAAACCCC
>NZ_JAPPTE010000055.1:0-2515 GCF_026719375.1 Citrobacter sp. W9
CGGCTACACTGGAAGGACAGTATTTGGTATCTGCGCTCTGCTGAAGCCAGTTACCAGGTTAAGCAGTTCCCCAACTGACTTAACCTTCGAAAAACCACCTCCCCAGGTGGTTTTTTCGTTTTCAGAGCAAGAGATTACGCGTAGAAAAAAAGGAACTCAAGAAGATCCTTTCTATGCTCAACCACCGCATGGCCCATAGCCGCGCTGGCCGTTGCCGGTCAGCTCCAGAATCCTCGACCAATATGGAACCTTGCCCCTCCCAAAATTCAACTAAAAAACCCTCATTTCCTGCCGATAAAATGGGTATCTCTTAACTATGCCTAAATAAATAAGGATAATTTTGAAAAAAATATTCATCCTATCGGCAGCGCTGATCATGGCAGGATGCGCAACAAAGCAATATCCACAGGCCGCGAACGTCACCGGTCCAGAATCTTCCGCAATGGATTGCAAAGCGGTAGCTCTGGAAATCGCCAAAACGCGCAGTGTACAACAAGAAATTGAGGCAACCGGCGAATTTGACGGGCGCACCGTATTAGGTTTCCTGGGTGATTTTGGGATAGGAAATGGCATGGCAAAAGGCGAAGCCCGCAAAAAAGCAGCTAACCGGCTAAATCAGCTGGAAGCCCTGAAGGCTGCAAAGTGTGCAGATCAATAAGGTACAAAAAAGCCCTGCCGGGCTTTTTTTGTACCTGCCAATCAGCTGGATTTACCATAACATCTGTTGCGTGCACCGCCTGAGAGGCTCTCAGGGCGTTTCTACGACCTCACCTGCAAAAGAACACATCTTACCCCCTGAAAACCGCTCAGAAACGCGCTGATGATTTCTGCGTACCTGCATGGCTATGCACTCAAGTGAATGAAGTAAGATTTCAGTCTGCGATCACCATAAAACCGGGAAAAAGCCGTATGACAAAACAGGAATCAGCCGCACTGAACATGGCAAAATTTATCCGGGCGCAGTCGCTGCTGCTGCTCGAAAAACTCGACGTGCTCGATCTTGATGACGAGGCAGCCGACTGTGAGCGAATGCACGAACAGGCAGAAGCGCTTTATCAGAAGCTGAGCGCACGCTTCGGTATACAGGACGGCGAATAAAGAGACGAAAAGAACGCTCACTTAGACGAAAAGCGTATCCAGGGCAACTATGTATATCCACCGTGTACATAGTCATGCCTGACGCTTTCGAGCAGGTCGAGCATGCAGGAACGACGAGCTTGATTGGTATCGGACACAATATGGCGATACGCCTCAAACATAACAGCACCCGCATCACCGCCCGAACGGCGAAGCATAGCGGAAATCATCCGCACAAAGAGCAGACGTTCATCGGGGCAAAGGTTCATAAGTTCTCCTGGTGAAAAACCAAACATGAAAGCACCCATCTATTAACGTCAGCTGTGAACGCTTCATTAGAAGAAAATAGGTAAACCCGGGAAAAAGATCCAAACGTTAACATCACAGGTAAACAGAAACGTCGGGTCGATCGGGAAATTCTTTCCCGGACGGCGCGGGGTTGGGCAAGCCGCAGGCGCGTCAGTGCTTTTAGCGGGTGTCGGGGCGCAGCCCTGAACCAGTCACGTAGCGCTAGCGGAGTGTATACTGGCTAAACTTCAGAGATGCCAAGGAAGGGACAGGATATGTTTTGTAGCACCGCCACCACGGTGGCGATACTCCAAAACGCCTGGTCAGGGCACAGCCCCGACACCCCAGAGCCGACTGTAGGTCACTGGACGAACGCGGCGGAATGATGTCGGATGACGTCATTTTGCGGCGTTTGCCCTATCCTGCATCGTATTAAAAAATGCAGCACTGGCGCGTACGGTGCCGAAGATAAGTCCGGGGATATTCCGCTTCCTCGCTCACTGACTCGCTACGCTCGGTCGTTCGGCTGCGGCGAGCGGAGGGAACGGAGACATTAAGGCACAGGCAATGAGAGAGGATCGAGAGGCAAAAGAAAAGGCCGCGGCGTTGCCGGTTTTCCATAGGCTCCGCCCCCCTGACAAGCATCACGAAATCTGACGCTCAAATCAGTGGTGGCGAAACCCGACAGGACTTAAAGATACCAGGCGTTTCCCCCTGGTGGCTCCCTCGTGCGCTCTCCTGTTCCTGCCTTTCGGTTTACCGGTGTCATTCCGCTGTTATGGCCGCGTTTATCTCATTCCACGCCTGACACTCAGTTCCGGGAAGGCAGTTCGCTCCAAGCTGGACTGTATGCACGAACCCCCCGTTCAGTCCGACTGCTGCGCCTTATCCGGTAACTATCGTCTTGAGTCCAACCCGGAAAGACACGACAAAGCGCCACTGGCAGCAGCCACTGGTAACAGGATTAGCAGAGCGAGTTAATTTAGGTGGTGCTATAGAGTTCTTGAAGTGGTGGCCTAACTACGGCTACACTGGAAGGACAGTATTTGGTATCTGCGCTCTGCTGAAGCCAGTTACCAGGTTAAGCAGTTCCCCAACTGACTTAACCTTCGAAAAACCACCTCCCCAGGTGGTTTTTTCGTTTTCAGAG
>NZ_JAPPTE010000056.1:0-2505 GCF_026719375.1 Citrobacter sp. W9
CGATGTTATTCACCCTGGCCAACCTGTTTCGGGTGGACCAAATGATACGTCAGTGGGAGAGATCTCAGTAAAAACCGGAAATAACGCCAGAAATGGTGGAAAAAATAGCCTAAATAGGCTGATTCGATGTGTTTGCGGGAAAAAAATCGGCCCAGATCCGCGAAATTTTAATCAGCGAGTCAGCTTGGGAAGAAATGACCTGCTTATTCGCACCTTCCTTAACCGAGCAAGGTGAGTAAACCGGCTACTAGTAGCCGGTTCGGATTCAACGTTTGAGGGTTTGCATCATCAGGGAGGGTTTAGGAATTGGTTCTTTCTGCTCAGCAGGCTTATCCGAATCAATGATGGTTGTTGCTCGGATACCTGTGGCCTGGGTTTCCACTGGTGAAGAATTCCGTTCAACGGCAATGCCCAGCGTTTGCGACAAAATGTTGCTCAGCGTTTCGGCATTAAACGATGTCGTGGTTTGTGCGGCCAGCAAATTTATTAACCGAGGGTCGAGCTCATGCAAGGCAGACGCAATTACCAGTGCCTTACGGTAAAATTCCCCCCGGGAGCGGCGGGGTAAGCGCTCCATAATATCAAGAGCTTTACCGTCTTCTGGATTATTGCCGGGGCGGAGCCAGACGAGTAAACGTTTATCTTCTTCCATCACATAACCTCGTTTAGACGCTTGCCATTGCTTTGACGAGCGCGAGCTGCGCGTCAGGCGCTTTGATGACATCCAGCTTAGGGAATAGTTCGACAATATGAGAATGGATGAGCTCAGCACCGCCCCCGGCCAGTATGATTTTGTGGACGCTGTTCTGACGACGTATATCAGCTGCAACAGCTTCGGCCAGATTTTTCGACTCAGAATCGATAACGTCAATGATGGCATCAATTTTAGAGTGATCATTGACCGCAGAAGCAATCAACGCTCTATCATGACGGTTTTTAATGATGATATCCGCAATGGCATAACTACTTGGAGACTGGGCATCCTGGAGCGCAGCCATAACAGCTTTTGTCACTCGTGAAACGCCAACATCGCTGTTGCCAAAGATATCAGATATGCCCTCCATTGCCCCCTGAATGATGGCCAGGTCTAGGGTTGTTCCCCCCAGATCGACAACCAGGGTTCGTGTAAGCTGCGTGGTTGTTTTAGGATCAATCAGATATTCAGCCGCAGGTACTGATTCAGGCATTACGTTAACTTTTACAACATGAAAAGTTTCGCCATTATTCAGGGTTATTGGGCCCATAACGTTGGCCTTTTTCTTTTCAATATTAGCTTCGTTCAACTGCGCATCGCTCGTGAAGAACATGGCCACCGGCAGTGTCACTGTAAGTTCAACATCCTGTGGCTCAAGACCGGAAGTCAAAAGGGCATGATGAATTGCTACGCGACTTACAGCGTCGAACTGGAAAGAGGTATGCGTTGTTGTAATTGCAGATGTTGAACCAATGTCGTGAGTAAATTTCCGCCCATCAATGAGATAGTTGTAGATAGTTTTACCACCAAATGCGAGTGGAGTAGCCCAGCCTTCGCGGAAGGCGTTCTGCGAAACATGAGTTTTGATTTCACCATTCTCAATCCAGGCAAGTTTTACGTTCGTTGAGCCGTCATCACAAGCGATGTTCATCATGGTATATACCTCATTAAAATGTTCAAAAGTATCAAAAATCTCTGCCATTTTAGATAGTAAGCCATCCTGAAGCAAGGAATGCGCAACTGTAGCGCACGTTTAATGTCCACAAAATGACTATGAAAAGTGAATTACGAGTGAGTAAAACAGGAACGATTCTATCGGATTGAAATCTGGCGGGGTAAACGAGAAAGAGGGATGTATACGTACATGCAGAGGTCGGTAGCCCTGGAACACCAACGGAAAAAGTAACAAACCACCCGAAAAATGAACCAGTGCCACCAGATTAAATTGTGACAATCGATAGCCAATACTGCAAGAGAACCTAAGAATAAAAGGTATCGCTATATTACAGCTCAGTCGGTAAAATCGAGGAAACCATGTCGGATCACCATTGTAGTTTCTGGTTAGTTCAATAATGAGGTATCCCCAATGACATTCATTCTGCTTACTTCTGATTCTGTTGATGGGTACACTTTTTGTATTTCTACTGATGGTAATGGATGTAAGCTGTCAGTCAGGCCAGAATACCGGCGCAATGGCACACAAACTTATGATGGCTGGTTTCCCAGATACTACTCAAAGCCTCAGTATGCTAAAGCAGCGTTAACAAGGTTCCTTGGAGAATCTGTTAACTGGTCACCACGGACGGGGCTCAGTTAGTCACAGGATACGTAACAGCCTGAGTCCGAGGATACCAACAAGTCAAGAGAAACCCGTGATAAACCCTTTATAATCAACACCTTACCTTTGTCAAGGCTCAATTGAAATGTCCGTTATCCAGCTCAATTAAAATGACCACTTTGATCTCTCATTCTCTTTACTGATAGACTTTCCTCCGACTGAAACAACAGGATGATTGAGCCCATGCTTCGAT
>NZ_JAPPTE010000057.1:0-2444 GCF_026719375.1 Citrobacter sp. W9
GTAAGCGTACAGCGAGAACCGTATTGACGGGAACGGGTTATTCAGTTGGCAGGGTTATTCGCCAGGGTAACAGTTCGCTGACCTGATTGACCGGCCAGTCAGCTATGACGTTGAGCACATGACAGAGATACCTCTCTGGCTCCACGCCGTTCAGTTTGCACGTCCCGATCAGGCTGTACAGCAGTGCTCCGCGCTCACCACCGTGGTCAGAGCCGAAGAACAAGAAGTTTTTGCGGCCCAGGCTGACCGTCCGCAGCGCATTTTCAGCGATATTGTTATCGGCTTCAGCCCAGCCATCGTCTGCATAGTACGTCAGTGCTGGCCACTGGTTCAGTGCGTACGCGAACGCCTTCGCCAGCTCTGAGTGTCGCGACAGCGTTTTCATCTTTTCACGCAGCCAGCTTTCCAGGGATTTCAGTCGCGGTTTAGCTTTCTGCTGACGCTCACCAAGACGCTGCTCTGCCGGCATTCCCCGTATTTCAGCCTCGATAGCATACAGTTCGCCTATCCGTTTCAGGGCTTCCTCCGTCAGCACTGATGGAGTACGAACGTGCACATCATGGATCTTGCGGCGGGCGTGAGCCCAGCAGGCTGCTTCAGTTATCTGTCCATTGCGGTACAGCTCGTTGAACCCGGCGTACGCATCCGCCTGCAGAACACCGCTGAAGCCCGCAAGATGGCTCTGCGGATGGATGCCTTTTCTGTCCGGGCTGTAAGCGAACCACACGGCCGGCGCCAGCGCTGACCCGGCGTTGCGGTCGTCGCGAACGTACGTCCACAACCGCCCGGTCTTCGTCTTTTTATTACCTGGTAACAGTACCGGGACGGGCGTGTCATCGGCGTGGAGTTTGCCACCCATCAGGACATAGTCCTGAAGCGCCTCTTCCAGCGGCGACAGTAGCCGGCAGCATGCATCCACCCAGCCCGACAGCAGTGAGCGACTCAGTTCCACGCCCTGGCGGCCGTATATTTCAGACTGGCGGTACAGTGGTGTGTGCTCTGCATACTTTGAGGTCAGCACGCGGGCCAGCAACCCCGGGCCGGCGATACCCCGCTCAATGGGCCGTGAAGGCGCCGCTGCCTGCACGATCGCATCGCACTGAGTACAGGCATATTTTTCACGTACTGTCCGGATAACCCGGAAGGCGCTGCGCATCAGCTCCAGCTGTTCGGCGGCATCTTCACCCAGGTAACTCAGCGAACCACCGCACTCCGGGCAACAGGATTCTGCCGGAAGCATACGCTTTTCATCACGCGGGAGTGATTCGGGGAACGGTCTGCGGGTGCGGGTCTGACGCAGCGAGCGCTGCACTTCCGGGTCATCCACACGACCGGTCAGCGTATCGCTTTCTTTCTGAAGCACCTTCAGGTCAGCTTCCATCTGTGCGATACGACGGGATACTTTTTCGGAACGGCTGCCGAAGTTCATCCGGCGGAGTTTATCCAGCTGCGCCTGCAGGTGGTCTATTTCGCGCTCACGGTCGGCCAGCTTTTCCAGCAGGGCGCGGTTCAGCGCTTCCTGTTCGGCAAGCCGCTGTTTCAGCAGAAGGATTTCGTCAGAAGAGGTGTCGTTCATAAGCCCGTATTTTACCAGGCTTATTCAGCAACAACCAGGATAAAGAGGCCTACAACATGGTCAGAGATGTCAGCAACCGTTTAGGTTGTCGCCAGTCGATGCCTTCCATCAGCATCGCCAGCTGGGCCGGGGTCAGGAACACTTTGCCATCACGGGCAGAGGGCCAGGCGAAGCGACCACGCTCCAGCCGTTTGGTCAGCAGGCACAGCCCGTCGCCGGTGGACCACAGCAGTTTGACCTGGTTGCCGCTGCGACCCCGGAAGATGAAGACGTGGCCGGACATCGGATCGTCTTTCAGCGCCGTCTGTACTTTTGCGGCAAGACCGTTGAAGCCATTTCTCATATCAGTGGTACCGGCAACCAGCCAGATTTTGGTACCTGTTGGTAACGGGATCATCGCTTCAGCTCCTGTATCAGCAGAGCCAGGAACTTTTCGCTGACAGTGCCGTTGAGGCGGAGCGTCCCGTGCCGGAACGTTATCTCACAGCTGATACTGAGGGCTTCCGGGCTCTCAGTGGGCGGCTCTGGCTGTACGTCAGCGGCATCGAGAGTCACAGGAAGTAGCTGCGGGTTCTCTGAAGAAGGTAATAGCAGCTTTCCCTCGCGCCATTGTTGGCGCCATTTGAACAGCAGATTGGCGTTAATGCCATTTTCAAGCGCCAGTTTTGAGATGGATGTTCCTGGTTCGCAGGAGGCAGCAACGAGTTGTTGCTTAAACTCAGGAGAATAATTAGGGCAGCCTTTTCGCCTGCCGGGAGTCACATTTTTCTGCATATCTGACACTTTGGTTCCCACTACTTATTTGGTGGACACCACTTTGTCGGATGCTTCGGATTATGACCAGACGGTTCACGCTGTACGCTTACGA
>NZ_JAPPTE010000058.1:0-2438 GCF_026719375.1 Citrobacter sp. W9
GTTGTGAACTCGAAGAGTAGGGCGGGACACGTGGTATCCTGTCTGAATATGGGGGGACCATCCTCCAAGGCTAAATACTCCTGACTGACCGATAGTGAACCAGTACCGTGAGGGAAAGGCGAAAAGAACCCCGGCGAGGGGAGTGAAAAAGAACCTGAAACCGTGTACGTACAAGCAGTGGGAGCACCTTCGGGTGTGACTGCGTACCTTTTGTATAATGGGTCAGCGACTTATATTCTGTAGCAAGGTTAACCGTATAGGGGAGCCGAAGGGAAACCGAGTCTTAACTGGGCGTTAAGTTGCAGGGTATAGACCCGAAACCCGGTGATCTAGCCATGGGCAGGTTGAAGGTTGGGTAACACTAACTGGAGGACCGAACCGACTAATGTTGAAAAATTAGCGGATGACTTGTGGCTGGGGGTGAAAGGCCAATCAAACCGGGAGATAGCTGGTTCTCCCCGAAAGCTATTTAGGTAGCGCCTCGTGAATTCATCTTCGGGGGTAGAGCACTGTTTCGGCTAGGGGGTCATCCCGACTTACCAACCCGATGCAAACTGCGAATACCGAAGAATGTTATCACGGGAGACACACGGCGGGTGCTAACGTCCGTCGTGAAGAGGGAAACAACCCAGACCGCCAGCTAAGGTCCCAAAGTCATGGTTAAGTGGGAAACGATGTGGGAAGGCACAGACAGCCAGGATGTTGGCTTAGAAGCAGCCATCATTTAAAGAAAGCGTAATAGCTCACTGGTCGAGTCGGTCTGCGCGGAAGATGTAACGGGGCTAAACCATGCACCGAAGCTGCGGCAGCGACACTATGTGTTGTTGGGTAGGGGAGCGTTCTGTAAGCCGTTGAAGGTGACCTGTGAGGGTTGCTGGAGGTATCAGAAGTGCGAATGCTGACATAAGTAACGATAATGCGGGTGAAAAACCCGCACGCCGGAAGACCAAGGGTTCCTGTCCAACGTTAATCGGGGCAGGGTGAGTCGACCCCTAAGGCGAGGCCGAAAGGCGTAGTCGATGGGAAACAGGTTAATATTCCTGTACTTGGTGTTACTGCGAAGGGGGGACGGAGAAGGCTATGTCGGCCGGGCGACGGTTGTCCCGGTTTAAGCATGTAGGCGGAGGTTCCAGGTAAATCCGGTACCTTTTAACGCTGAGGTGTGATGACGAGGCACTACGGTGCTGAAGTGACAAATGCCCTGCTTCCAGGAAAAGCCTCTAAGCATCAGGTAACACGAAATCGTACCCCAAACCGACACAGGTGGTCAGGTAGAGAATACCAAGGCGCTTGAGAGAACTCGGGTGAAGGAACTAGGCAAAATGGTGCCGTAACTTCGGGAGAAGGCACGCTGATATGTAGGTGAAGTGATTTACTCATGGAGCTGAAATCAGTCGAAGATACCAGCTGGCTGCAACTGTTTATTAAAAACACAGCACTGTGCAAACACGAAAGTGGACGTATACGGTGTGACGCCTGCCCGGTGCCGGAAGGTTAATTGATGGGGTTATCCGTAAGGAGAAGCTCTTGATCGAAGCCCCGGTAAACGGCGGCCGTAACTATAACGGTCCTAAGGTAGCGAAATTCCTTGTCGGGTAAGTTCCGACCTGCACGAATGGCGTAATGATGGCCAGGCTGTCTCCACCCGAGACTCAGTGAAATTGAACTCGCTGTGAAGATGCAGTGTACCCGCGGCAAGACGGAAAGACCCCGTGAACCTTTACTATAGCTTGACACTGAACACTGGTCCTTGATGTGTAGGATAGGTGGGAGGCTTTGAAGTGTGGACGCCAGTCTGCATGGAGCCGTCCTTGAAATACCACCCTTTAATGGCTGGTGTTCTAACGTGGGCCCGTAATCCGGGTTGCGGACAGTGTCTGGTGGGTAGTTTGACTGGGGCGGTCTCCTCCCAAAGAGTAACGGAGGAGCACGAAGGTTAGCTAATCCTGGTCGGACATCAGGAGGTTAGTGCAAAGGCATAAGCTAGCTTGACTGCGAGAGTGACGGCTCGAGCAGGTGCGAAAGCAGGTCTTAGTGATCCGGTGGTTCTGAATGGAAGGGCCATCGCTCAACGGATAAAAGGTACTCCGGGGATAACAGGCTGATACCGCCCAAGAGTTCATATCGACGGCGGTGTTTGGCACCTCGATGTCGGCTCATCACATCCTGGGGCTGAAGTAGGTCCCAAGGGTATGGCTGTTCGCCATTTAAAGTGGTACGCGAGCTGGGTTTAGAACGTCGTGAGACAGTTCGGTCCCTATCTGCCGTGGGCGCTGGAGAATTGAGGGGGGCTGCTCCTAGTACGAGAGGACCGGAGTGGACGCATCACTGGTGTTCGGGTTGTCATGCCAATGGCACTGCCCGGTAGCTAAATGCGGAAGAGATAAGTGCTGAAAGCATCTAAGCACGAAACTTGCCCCGAGATGAGTTCTCCCTGA
>NZ_JAPPTE010000059.1:0-2437 GCF_026719375.1 Citrobacter sp. W9
GTAAGCGTGCAGTGAGAACCGTATTGACGAAGTGAAGCTGGTCAGGCAGGCAGAGTAACCCGCCACGGGAGCAGAGCACCCACCCGGTTCACAGGCCAGTCGGCGATGACATCAAGTACATAATGCAGATAGCGTTCCGGATCCACGCCGTTTAATTTGCACGTCCCGATAAGACTGTACAGTGACGCACCGCGCTCACCACCATGATCCGAGCCGAAGAACAGCCAGTTTTTTCTCCCCAGACTGACCCGTCGTAGGGCGTTTTCGGCAATGTTATTATCCACCTCCACCCAGCCATCTTCTGCATAGCGGATCAGCGCCGGCCACTGGTTCAGCGCATACCCGAACGCCTTCGCCAGTTCTGAGTGCCTTGAGAGGGTTTTCTGTTTCTCCCGCAGCCACCCCTCCAGTGACGCCAGCAGCGGCAGCACTTTTTGGTGCCGGACTGCCTGCCGTTCCTCTGCTCTTTTACCTCTGATCTCCGACTCGATGGCATACAGCTCGCCGATCCGTTTCAGCGCCTCCTCCGTCAGGACTGACGGGGTACGGACGTGAACATCGTGGATTTTTCGGCGGGCATGGGCCCAGCACGCGGCTTCCTTTATATGGCCGTCGCGGTAGAGCTCGTTGAACCCGGCGTAGGCATCAGCCTGCAGTACGCCACTGAAGCCTGCAAGATGGGTCTGAGGGTGGATACCTTTTCTGTCCGGGCTGTAAGCGAACCACACTGCGGGGGCCAGCGCTGATCCGGCGTTGCGGTCGTCTCGAACGTACGTCCATAAGCGCCCGGTCTTCGTCTTCTTATTGCCCGGCAACAGCACCGGGACAGGCGTATCGTCAGCATGGAGTTTGCCGTCGGTCAGGACATAGTGCTGAAGGGCTTCATCCAGCGGTGCCAGCAGACGACAACACGCATCCACCCAGCCCGACAGTACAGAACGACTCAACACTACACCCTGGCGGGCATAGATCTCCGACTGGCGATACAGCGGTGTGTGCTCTGCATACTTTGAGGTCAGCACTCGGGCCAGCAGCCCCGGTCCGGCGATCCCCCGTTCGATGGGGCGCGAAGGAGCCGGGGCCTGAACGATGCGATCGCACCGACGGCAGGCATGCTTTTCACGGACTGTCCGGATAACCCGGAAGGCGCTGCGCATCAGCTCCAGCTGTTCGGCGGCATCCTCACCCAGGTAACTCAGCGAACCACCGCACTCCGGGCAACACGGCTCAGTCGGCAGCAGCCGCTTCTCATCCCGTGGGAGTGACTCAGGGAACGGTTTGCGGGTGCGGGTCTGACGCAGCGGGCGCTGCACTGCCGGGTCATCCACCCGGCCGGTCAGCGTATCGCTTTCCTGCTGCAGCAGGTTCAGGTCAGCTTCCATTTGCGCGATACGGCGGGATACCTTTTCGGAACGACTGCCGAAGTTCATCCGGCGCAGCTTATCCAGTTGCGCCTGCAGATGGTCTATTTCGCGTTCCCGGTTGCTCAGCTTTTCCTGCAGGGCGTGGATCAACGCTTCCTGTTCGGCCAGGCGCTGTTTCAGCAGAAGGATGTCGTCAGAAGAGGTATCGTTCATAAGCCTGTATTTTACCAGGCTTATTCTGCGACAACCAGGATAAAGAGCGCTACAACATGGTCAGGGATGTCAGTAACCGCTTTGGCTGTCGCCAGTCGATACCTTCCATCAGCATCGCCAGTTGCGCCGGCGTCAGGAACACTTTGCCATCGCGGGCTGAGGGCCAGGCGAAGCGACCACGTTCCAGTCGCTTTGTCAGCAGGCACAGACCATCGCCGGTGGACCAGAGCAGTTTTACCTGACTGCCGCTGCGTCCCCGGAAGATGAAGACGTGGCCGGACATCGGGTCATCTTTCAGCGCGGTCTGCACCTTTGCGGCGAGGCCATTGAAGCCGTTGCGCATATCGGTGATACCGGCAACCAGCCAGATTTTTGTGCCTGCGGGAAGATTTATCATACCGGCCCCCGCATCAGTTCGCGCAGGACAGTGCTCATGAGTTCAGCAGAGGGATGAGTCAGTGTTATTTCTCCTCCCCGACATTTTATGTGGCAGGTAGCGGGAGGAGAGCAGGATGGTAGTTCGAAGGTTGGGAGAGAAGAGCCCGCCTGAAGCTGCACGGGTATCAGGGCAGGAAGCGACGATGAGTTTTTTCGGGGCCGACAGACCCGCCCTTCACGCTGCCAGAGCCTTATCCATTTAAAGAGCAGGTTATCATTGACGTCATGTTTCCGGGCCAGTGCGGCAATACTGCCTTCTTCTTCAAGAGCCAGCCTGACCAGTTCCATTTTGAATTCAGGGGAATAGTGTTTCCGGGGAAGTCTTTCTTTAGCGCGCATGAGGTGTCCACCTGCAAAATAAGTGGGTGCTTAAGTTACAGGATCCTGGATTCGGGACCAGACGGTACTCAGACGACGCTTAC